>CAYTJG010000058.1:0-25616 GCA_964437865.1 uncultured Bifidobacteriaceae bacterium
CATTCCACGATGTGCGAGCCATTGGCATTGGAAGTGCACGCCGTTCCCCTGCCCCCTTAGCCGCGGCTGGTGGCGTCAGGCGGCCCAAACATCACTCTGGAAATCTCCAACAAGACCTTCTAGCCTCGGAAACAGGGAGATTCAGATTCAGCAGCGCGGATTCCTCGTCCGAATGTTGCTCACCATTCTGCTGGGTTGGTGCTCGCCGTTAGTGCTCGCCGATATTGTCGCCACCGATACACCACCCCCACTTGGCCCCTCGCCGGCTTATCTCGCCATGCCACCACGGGCTGACGGCCAACTCCCGCCACGACTTTCCCAAACCGGCGCCTTTCGGGACCTGCTAAATCTCACTCCCAACGCCGGCCTCGCCCCCTACGACCTCATAGTTTCTTTTTGGTCGGACGGCGCCGAAAAAACGCGCTGGATTTCCCTGCCCGCTGGTCAGAAGATCAAATTTGCGCCGACTGGCGAATGGAAATTTCCCCAAGGCACTGTGTTCGTTAAGCATTTTGACCTGGCCACGGACGAAACGCGTCCGGACGCAAAACGCCGGCTCGAAACGCGGCTCCTGGTGTGCGACGCCAGCGGCGGTGTCTACGGCGTGACTTACAAATGGCGGCCGGATAAGCGGGACGCCGACCTGCTGACGACCAATTTGACCGAACTCATCAGCATCCGCACAGCCACGGGCGTGCGAACCCAGGCGTGGTATTATCCCAGCCGGCAGGATTGCCTGACCTGCCACACGGCCAATGCCGGTTATGTGCTGGGGGTCAAGACGCGTCAGTTGAACCGCGATTGGACCTATTCCGGGGGCATCGTCAAGAACGAGTTGCAGGCCTGGAACAGTTGGGGTTGGTTTGATACCGATTTGCGGGGCGTGAACTGCACCAGCCTGCCCAAACTTTCCGCCCGCGACGACACCACACGAAGCCTGGAAGATCGGGCGCGCTCGTTTCTCGACGCCAACTGCGCGCATTGCCATCGTCCCGAGGGCACCGTGGCCTATTTCGACGCGCGTTATGACACTCCACTGCCCCAGCAAGGCCTGGTCGGCGGCCGGGTCTTGATCGACGAACGGATCGATGGCGCCCGTGTCATTGCGCCCAACGACCCTTGGCGTTCAATTCTCTATCTGCGGGCCAACACCACCGAGGCATTCAAAATGCCGCCCTTGGCGCGCAACCAGATCGACAAACCCGACATGGATTTGCTGCGGCAATGGATTGAAAGCCTGCCCGGACCACCGGTCCTTCCGCCGCCTGAAATGTCGCCGTCCGGCGGCAGCTTCACCGGCTCGGTCACCGTCATTCTCAAAGCCGAACCGGGCGCCACCATCCGCTATACGGTGGATGGCACGGTGCCGACCTCGACCGATCTCCTCTACGAACAGCCGATTCAATTGAGCGCCCCAACCATACTACGCGCGCGCGCATTCAAGCCAGGATTCACGCAGAGCATCACGACCAAGGAGATTTACTTGTTCCGCGGCTGATCACTGCGGATTCGGCACCGTCACGATTCCCCAGGGACTTCCCGGGGATTTCACCCGCAGAATTTCCTTATTCGCACTTAAATCCACCACCGAGACGTCATCCGACGGGCCGTTGGCCGTGAAGAGGTATTTTCCATCCGGCGAAAGCGCGATGCCCCAGGGCCGCGTACCCACTTTGATATTATCGAGCACTTGATAGGTCTTGGCATCCACCACGCAAACCGATCCTCCCCGGCCGGTGCTCGCGTAAACCTTGCCGCCATCCGGCGCCACTCTTACGGTCATCGGGCGGCAGCCTTTGGGCAGGGTGATCACCTGCAACAGCTTTTGGTTGGCGGTGTCGATCACGTTCAATTCCCCCACGGATTCCGACGGAATGAAGGCCCGCGAGCCATCCGGCAGGAACGAGACGCTCCGCGGGCGCGGATGGACGGCCAGGTGCCCAATCACCTGATAACTCTGCGCATCGATGGCAAAGACATCGCCCGCCGTCTCGCAGGTCACATAGAAAAACTTGCCATCCGGACTCACCCCCACCCCTTCAGGTTCACGGCTCACGGGGACAAACGTGATCACTTTGCCCGTGGTCGCGTCCAAAATGGTTGCCGCGCCAACATCCTCGTTGGCAATATAGATGCGCGTTCCGTCGGCGTTCAGTACGAATTGCTCCGGATCCGAACCGGCCGGGATCTTGCGCAGGAATTGGCGCTGCACGGCATCCACCAAACCGATTCCATCCGCCGATTTATCCGCCTTTACCTTGTCATCATCGTCGTCCTGATTTTTCAACAGGATCGGATTGCCGTTGGCGTCCAGTTTGGGCGGCGGTTCGATGGGTGTGCCGCTCAAGGCCACATAAACCGTCCGGCCATCGGGACTTGCCCGAATGCCGCGCGGCCGTTTACCAACCGGAATGGTGGCCACCACCCTGAAACCATCGCTGCTAATGACCGTGAGGTCGCCGGATTTCTCGTTGGAAACAAAGATTTGGTATCCCCCGTCAGCCCGGCCCTCCGCCAGCATGGCGCCTAGCAACCACGACGCCGCGATCAGCCGGACGACCACGCTCGTTCGCATTTCCTTTAGCATGACGAACGTTAATACACGTCAGTATAAAAGCTAGCAGAAAAGTCGCTGTTCAAGCCAGCCGCCTCCCGCCAAGTACGGTTCCCCGCTTAGGGGATGATCTTGATCCGGAAGTAAGACTGGGCGTTGGTCGGGCTGATACTAAAGCTCAGCGTCTGGCCTGTGCCGGCCACCGCGCTGCCCAACGCGACCCAGTTGGTGGTGGTCAGATCCGTGTTCGCTTCCACCTGGTAGGTAAGCCCGCTGGCCGAGGCGCAGGCCAGGGTAAATTGCGATCCCGTCAAAGTATTCACCGATACGGCGGGTGCGGAGAATCCCGCGGGATAAACCGAGGCAGCGAAGCTGAAATTATCGATTGCCAAACCCTGGGCCTTGCCGGTGGCATCGCTCATCTTCCACGTCAGCCAGAGTACCGCGCCGGGCGCCCAAGCGACGATTGCTTGGTTCGTTACGGCGAGACTCGACTGGTTGGCCGTGGCCGTGCCATCCACCGCCGCTCCGCCGACATCTGCCGCCACGGTGGGAAAGGCCACGTTCAGGGCTGGCAGGTTGGCGGTGATATTGGTGGTGAATCCAGCCTCCGCCGTGGCATCAACCAAGTACGAGCAGGTGAGCGTCTTGGCGACGTCGGATTGCCGCCACACTTCGCCGGTGAACTGGACGTTGATGAAATTCAACGTCTGTTCGGTACCATTGACGAGCCGGAGGCCAAAGGCCGTATAACCGGTCGAACTGGTCGCGATCAAACCGAGTGCCCGGTTGGGACTGTCCGGCAGGCCAAAACTGATCTGGCCGCCCGTGGTTTGGTCACCATCGGTGGCTCCGAACCGCGTTCCGACGCTGGCCGAGGGACTCGCCAGGCCGTACCAGCCCGCCATGGCCTCCAAACCAAGGCCTCCCGTGCCGCCGCTGGCGCTTGCCGGGAAGGCGAAATCAAAGGGGTTGGCCAATGAATAGGTCACCCCATCAATGGTGACCGGATTGGCGGAGTTGACCGAACTGGAGCCGGGGTCGGGCAGGGAATCAAAGTTCTGCGTGTAGACGGAGCCGGCGGTGGAATACGCGACGAAGGAGGGAGCCTGCGTGCCACTGCCAACGTTCGTGCTGCCTGGCGTCGGCTGCACGAAGACCTGCCGGACAAAGCTCTGGCCATCCGGGTACGAACCGTAGGAATAATTCGGCAACAGGCCACTGTAATTGAGGTAATCCAACACCTGCCATTCGCTATTGGTGTATCGGCTTAACGCGAGCGCACCGCTGCTGGCCGGCAGAGTGAAGCTGGTATGCAGTTCATTGGTGGTGGACAGATTTGTCAAGCCGTCGGCGAACAGCACCAGAAACTGTCCTGCTTTGATCACCGCATTCGTCGGAAACGCCCATTGGGCCAAATTTGTGTAATTGTTTGCCAGATAGAGTCCCTTGAAGGAGACGTTGTTCGAGGACGGGTTAAAGATCTCCACCCACGGTCCGCGCGTTCCCCCGCGGTTGGTAATGCCGGTGAGATTTTCGGGTTCCACTTCGTTGATCCATAGCGGTTGGAACGCCGCCAGCGGAGCGGCAACAGAATTGGTGGTGCCCGGAGTCACCAACGCTTCAGCCCCCGAGGCCAGGGTCCAGTTGCCGACGCGCCAGTTGTCCTGCCGCGGGTCGATCAACTGCAGCGAACTGCCGCCGCCATCCGCGTTGGTTGGCCACGGCGCCACACTGTCAAACTCCACTTCCGCCACCACCAGGCTGTTGGAACCAGTGCCGTTTGTTTGTATCAGGGTGAGCAAGGCGCCGGGTGTCAGCATGCCGGTGTACACCCCCGACACCAGGTTGGTGGCGCCATAGGCCGCGGCAAAAGCGGTCTGGTCCGCCGCGAGCGTCAGAAATCCCCCGGGCAGCAACGCCGAACCGTTGGGAAACGTGTAGTTTAATTCCGGCAATTCCCAGCCGGAAAGGTTAAACGTGGTATTGGTCGAAGTATTATACAATTCCACGAAACCCGCGTTCGGCTCAGCCGGCGCATACATGAGCTCGTTGAACACCACGTGGCCAACGGGTGAAGCGTTGGTAGTGCTGTATACCACGGTCACGGTGCCACTGTCCCCGGAGATCACGTTCGTCTGCAGGTCCACCGCCGTCACGCTCAACACGTTCGTGCCGTAACTTAGCGGAATCGCCACGGTCCAGCTCGTCAACGAGGTCCAGGTCAAGGGCCAGGCCACGCCATCAATCCAGACGGTTGCCACATTCACCGGGGCCACGCCACTCACGTAAGCCAGATTATTGCTTACGGTCACCGTGGGACTCACGCTGAACGACGACGCATTGACCGCGGCCAACTGCGAGGCAATGCTGGATTGTGCCTCCGAAATCCACGGGATCAGTGCGGAACTTGGGTCCTCCACACTCAACCCATTATCGACAAACGCCCGGTATTTGGCCTTCAATATTGGCCCCGTGTACTGCGAAACATCCAGCGCGCTGTTCACCAGTTCCTGCTGCGCCCGCCAATACATCCGCAAAAAGGCCGGCGTGCTGTAAATGACCCCCAAGTTGGAGTCGGATGGATCATACACCAGCAGGTTTGCTCCCGGCGACCAGGATTGCGGGCCGCCCAGATCGATGTTCAGATCCCACGGCATCAGGGTGTATTTGGTGCCATTGGCGCCGATGTAACCGTACATGTTCTGACTGATTTCCGTGCCAAAGGAATCAATATTGCCAGCCGCGTGGTTGGCGGCAAACACGTGCATCCACTCTTCCATATTCGCCATGTTCTCCATATTCGCCACGTAATTGGCGCTGCCGGAAGAATTCGCCGCATCCACGAGCGAAAAGACATTCGTGAAATTGCTGTAGCTGTCAGGCGTGCGCCGCACCTCAAAGTTGTAGCGATAGCGCGCAGGCTTCTTCACGTTGTCCGTGGTGGTATGCACCTGCAAATAGCAGTAGGCCTCCGCCGCCGCGTCGATGTAGTAACTCGAGGCGAACGGGGCGAACTCAAACCAAGGCTGCATTTTGTACAGATAACCACCGGTATCATTCGGGAAATACTGTTTCACCATGTCGCTGTCCGGCACCTGCGCATCTTCCATGAGCACGCCACGTCGGTTGCCGTTGACATAGACGGCCACAAACCGCCGATAGCCCCACGGGGCCCCCACCGCGCGCATGAACGACCAGCTCGTTTGCTCGCGCTGGAGGCTGTTGTCGTCTCCCGGTGAATTGCCCGGCTGGTGGATTTTGTTGAAATCCGTCGCCCCGAGGAATTGATCGTCCTCCGGGAACTCCCATTTATAGGCGCACAGGTTGCCCACCGGCGAATCGAATTCCTGATGGAAGGGACTGCCCGAATAATGTCCCAGCGCATTGTAAATAACCCGGTTATTGTCATAAACGAAGGTGAAGTCATTGCCCTCGTTGCTCAGGTCGGCGAGGTTCGCCCAGCGGTTCACATTGGTCTGTGTCAGCCAGACGTGATATACGCCGAAGCTCCCGCCCGGATTTCCATCGCCAAACATCACCACGCATTCGCGCACGGGCGACCCGTCGGCCAGCAAGGCCGGAAAGCGAGTGGCCGCGCCCTGTTGGTCCACCGCCGCCAGGTAAAAAGCGGCAACGGTGCTGGCCGACTGCCCCGGGATGGTGGCGCTGTAGATGCCATCATGCGCCAGCGCGTCCCCGCCGGTGCCGTCATCCTTCATGGTTACACTGCTGTAGCTCGTAGCCGGGTCGATCCGGTAGTAGAGCGTCAGACTCTGCAGTCCGTCCGGGTCATGGACTTTGGCGGTCACCACCACGGCTTGATTGGCGGCGGGAACGGCAGGCGTATGGGTGACGTCGTACAGGGCCGGTCCCGCATTGGTGATATACGTGCTGTTGCGCGCGCCGGGAGTGCCCAGGTTGCGTGGGATCGGCAGCACGGCGGTGGCTTCCAGCCAGTTACCATTCAGGCGGAAATCGGGCTCAGGACAACCATGCAGCCAGCGGGCCTTGTACCGCATGGTCACCGTGTCGCCCGAAGCCAGATTATTGTCAAGCAGCACAGCCTGGCAGGAATTCTCCGCGGGCCAGAACTTGTCGCTGCACCGGATGTGCAGGCAATAGCTGCTATCATAGCCGGGACTCTCGCGCGATGACCGGACGTGGCTGCCTTGCAGCGACCAGTTGGACAAGTCGGTCTCAAACGTCGGATTGGCGATGTAATTCGTCCCGTCAAAATCCACCTCAAGGTCATCCACCAGGCATTCGCCCACGTCCAAAATGCCGACTTGCGCATGATAAATGCCGGACTCATAGCTCGCCCCATTGTCCAGCACTCCGGTATGCTCAATGTCCGTCCAGGTCGATTTCTGCGACTCGTCGCTATCCGCCCAGTTGGCCGCGAGCCGATGGTTGCCGTGGGGATCGATCAATTCCAAGCTGCTGCCGCCGCCCTTGGCCCACTCTCCCCAACGCCCACCCACGCCATAAGTGACTTCATCCTCCACCACGTAAACGGTGCCGGTGCTGTAAAGCGATTGCGGCATGGCCAGCGCCAGCCGCTCACCTTGGTGCGACAACTTGCCTGAATAATTTCCGTAGGTGTTTCCGGAATTCAGGTTCGCGTAGTTGGAAAACAACCCGGTCGTGTCCTTGCCAATCACCACGTATCCATTGGGCGCGATGTTGGCCGTGCCGGGGAATGTGTAGGTGACGCCCGCGGTGAACTGCCAACCGGCCAGGCTCACCGTGTTGGTACCCTGGTTGTACAACTCGATATACTGGTCATCATCATTGCCGCTGATCGGATCGTACATCAATTCGTTGATGACGATGTTGCCGATGGTAATGGCGCTGTTGTTCGTGCCCGGGGTCCGTGATTGCAGCGGATATAAGTCATCCGCGCCATCCGGCCAGCGGCCGTATGCCACACCATCCGCCTGCCCTTCAAATGGCACGGCATCCAGCACGCGGCTGCCATCAGCCTTGATGAAATAAATGGTGTCGCCCGCCGGATTCAAGGTGAAGCCCAGCGCGGCGGCGAAGGAGAGGAACCCGCCGGGGCCGATGGTGGTGCCAGAGGGAATCACATACTGGTTGGTTTTGGGATCATCCGTCAGGATGCAGCCGGACAGATCCACGGGATTGCTGCTGTGATTGTAAAGCTCCACATACTGCGGAACGCTTGAGGTTTCTGAATGCGCCAGGATTTCGTTGATGACCACGCTGCGCAATGAGCTGGGGTGGAAACATTCCATGGCGCCGGGCGAACCGCCCGTGACATCGCTGATGGTCCAGGCGCGTGGATCGCCTTCGCCGTAGCTGGGGTTGGCCAGCACCAGCGAATGCCCGGTGCCCGACGTTGCCACCGGCCAGGGATGGGTGTCGCTATACGGCACGGTCAACAGCACCGATCCCTGTTCATCCAGCAATTCCAGCGTCTCAGCATGTTTGAGGCTGCCCGTGTAGGGCCCCGTGACATTGGTAATGCCATACACATTTTTGATGCTGCCCGGGGAGGCCGCGACAACCAGATAAGCTCCGCCTTGCAGGATGGTTCCCGAGGGGAACGTGTAATTCATGTCGGCACAAACAAGTTGATACGAACTGATGTCCTGAAACCAGGGATTGGAATTGTAAATTTCCAGGAACTCGCAGTTGTTGGTATCGCTACGCGCGGCCGGCTTCCACATGATCTCCGAGATGGTGATGGGCGTGGTGCGACTGCAAGAAGCCGGCGGCTCATAGGGATACGAAACGGCACCCACCACCGCGCTCGCGGGAGTGTTGGTGATCTGGACAAACGCCGCCGAGACGGCCTGGTTCGTCGAATCGCTGTCCACGACAAAGCCCAAATAAAGCTGATTCGACATGGTGATTGTCTGGCTGGCCAGCAGCGTCCAAGTCTGCCCGTCGTAACTCGCGTAACCGCTGAACAGGTTGCCCACCCGGCTGAGCCGGAGCCAGGTGTTGGGGTAATTATCCGGAAAACTGCCGCCGGCCTGATTGGTGGCGCTGGCCGGATCCCGCCATTCAAAGAAACAGCCATTAATGGCCGGCGTGGCGAGTGCAGCGGCAAACCGACTGCCCGGGGTCACCGTCTCGCGCGCCATCAACCCGGCCTTGGACCACGTGTCGGACAACCCCAGGCTGGCCACCCGCACCGAGACGTCAAAATTGCTGGACACAGTCTTGCACGCGAACTGGAACTGATCCCTGCTGCCACCGATGGCCGCGCCGGTACTGGTAATCACCAGACCGTTACTGCTCACGATCTGGCCGCCAGTGGCTGCGGGGCTGCCCACCGCCACGGATGCGTAAGCACTGGCCACAAAGCTGGCCCGCGAATTCGTGGCGATCACGTTCGCATGGGTCGTCTCGTCGGTTAAATTGTTGACGGTGACCACGTAATTGGCTTGGTCGACCAGTGCACTTACCGCGAGCAACACGTTGCTTTGCGTCACGTCCTGGGTGGCATTGGAGAGGGTCACGGAACCGCCGATCCCCGTGAGGACATAGTTGGCCAAATTCGTGGCCGTGGCGGGCGTGATGCGCTTGGAGAGGCTTACCAGCACCTCGTTAAGCCCCTCGGACTGTGCCCCCACCAAGGCCGGCGGGTTTGTATCCGCCACCACGGTTAAAGTTACCACGCTGCTGGTGATGCTGTACGTGACGTCGTTGACCACACTCGTGGCGATCAACTTGATCAGGGTCCCGTTATCTGTCAATGGCACGGCCGGGATGGTGAAGGTGGCACTGGTGCCGCCGGCGGCCGCCGTCCCGTTGAGGTACCATTGCAGGGAGGGATAGGGATTGCCCGCCACCACGGCACTGAAGGTGACCGGTGCCGCTTCCTCGGCCATGGTATTGGTCGGCTGCGTCACGAAACTGGGTGGGCTCGCGGGTGCCACAGTACCGCTGACAGCATAAACGGCCGTGGCTGAGGCCACATCGGCCATGCCGAAAGTGAGCGCGACCAGCGGTTTGTTGGCCGCCCCCAGCAAATTCGTCAGGTTGAGCGTGGTCTGGTAGAACCGCGGATTGTCCGGTGCCCCCTGGGTGGTTCCCGCGCTCAAGGAAATGCGCTCGACTCCAGCCAGCGCCACGTCCACGGTGTTGTTAAACCAGTCGGGCGCAATGTAGGTGGTGGTGAAAGTCGTGCCGTCATCAAAGGTCAGCGTCAGGCTGGCCGTGCCGGCGGAATCGCCATCGGCGGAATTGGCAATCACCGCGATGGACTGGTACGTCTGCGGCGTGGCCAGCGTAAGGGTACCGGCGCTGATACCGGTCGCGCTGCTCAGCACCAAGGCATTATTATTGGTGTAGGGCTGGAATTGGAAATACGTGCCATCCACGGCGCTGTAGCAAGCCCCGGAGGCGGGCAGGCCATACGAAGTGCCCGACAAACCCGACTGGTAAAAGGCATTCCCCTCCCCGGGATTCAATTCGGACGCGTAACCGGTGTACGGCGGTCCAACCGCATTGCTTTCCACCACCACATCGAGATTGTAGCCGGTAACGGCAATCGGGATGTTGACGGGGTTGACCGTCAGCGTCACCACGCTGCTGGTAACGGTGTAGCTAATGTTGCTGACCACGTTGCCGGCCACGAGCTTGAACAGCGAGCCGCTGTTCGTGAAGGCGGCGGAAGCAATCGTGTAACTTGAATTTGTGGCACCCGCAATCGCCACGTTATTCTGGTACCATTGCATCATCGGCGTGGGATTGCCCGCCACCACCGCGCTAAAAGTGGCGGCTGATAATTGATTGACTGTCTCGCTCACCGGTTCGGTGGTAATGACCACCGGCAGCCCGCCGATCAATTCCCCGCTCACTGCATAAACCCCCGTGGCATTGGCGCCCGACGCCTTGCCAAACGTCAGACTCACCAGCGTCTTGTTGGACGAGCCCAAGACATCCGATAAATTGTAGGTGGTCTGGTAAAACCGCGGATTGCTGGAACCGCCATCCGTGGTGCCCGTGGTCAGGTTGATGCGGCTGACGCCTTCCAGGGCAAAGCCGCTGTTGTTGAACCAATCCGGCGCATTGTAATTCGTGACAAACTCGCTGCCATCACTGAACGTCAACGTCAACGTCCCCGTGTTGTCGGAACCCGCGCTGGCCGAATTGGCAATCACCGCAATGCGCTTGTAAATCGCCGGCGCAGTCAGCGTCAGCACGCCGCTGCTCACCCCGGTGTCGCTGCTGAACACGAGCGCGTTGCTCGCGGTGTAGGCTTGAAACTGGAACACCGTGGTGCTGTCCAGTGCGCTGGTGAAATTACCGGACGTCGGCAGACCGTAGCTCGTGCCGGGCAAGCCGCTTTCGTAAAAGGCATTACCTTCACCTGAATTCAATTCGAAGGCGGTGGTGTAGGGCGGGCCGGAAGAGGTGCTCTCCACCACCACGTCCCGGTTAAATCCGGTCACACTCAGGGGCGTCATGTTGGCAGCCGCGACATTAAATGCCACCCAGACAAGCAGGAGAGCGGCAGTACACGACGAAAAAAACGAGCAACGTTCAGTTTTCAAGGCGAAGTAACTCATTTGTAACAAACGCCCAGCGCTTTGGCGACAAAAAAGGCCAACAGCTCCCCGCGGGTGAGCCTTGCAGGGTTGGCGGCGAGTCAAGGCCCCAGAAGCGCGCGGTAAAACCGACGCTGAAGGCCAATCCCATTCGTATCCAGCCAAAACCAGGGCAAGACCGCCGGGGTACCCGTAAACAATGACGACCAGGAGATCAGATTGGTCGAGCCCTGAATGGTATAGTCCGGCCCGGCGTTGCCATTCACCCAAAACCCGACTTGCCCTTTGGTAGCCACCGGAGCCCCCAACTCGGGCCGGCTCGGCAGGCTCACGATAATCGAAAAACTCTGGGTGGCGCTCATGACCGGCTGGCCGTTATCAGAAACCACCACCGTGACCGCCTGTGTGGTAGGTGCCTGCGCCATGACCGGGCGCCACGCAAAAACCCCGGTATTGGTAACAATTTCCGACCCCGCCGGCGAGGTGAGCAATCGAAATCCCAGGTTTTGTGCCGGCACATCCGCGTCGCTCGCAGAATTGCTCACGACCAGTACCTGCCCCGCCAAAATGGCCTGATTGGAGACAGCCGCCAGGGCCGGCGCTTGGTTCACCGAAACATGGTCCAGTACGGCCACACAGTTCGAAGCGTTGTTGTGGGCGGTGACGGCCAGCCCCGCGTACGCGGTGTTGCTCAGGCTCAACCCCGCGCTGGAGGCGATCAAGTCCCATGCGGCCCCGTTGGTTGAATAATATCCGGAAAATGAGTTTTCACCTGCACGCACGAGCCGCAACCAACAAGGAGCGGCCACGCCGCCAACGGTCGTCGAGGTCGTTGCACCGCCCGTGCTCGTGCGAATTTGGAACGTCACCCCGTTGCCCGGCGTCACCAACAACGCCACATTGACGGCGCCGGCATTGGTGCTCTCCCGGAGCATGAGGCCGGCCTTCGCCCAGGGGTCGGTAGCCCCCATCCTGATGACCCTCGCTCGAATTTCGCAATTCCCGGCCACGGGTTGATCGACCAGGTGGAAAGCGTCGGCAGCGTTCCAAATATCCGCACCCGAACCATTCACCGTATACACATTGTTCGACCAACTGGCGCCGCCCACCAAATTAACCGAACCAATATCGGCACTCAGCCACGGCGCCGGCAACGGCACACCGGGGGAGCCAAACTGGAACCAATTCAGATTGCCGATGCCACTGTCGCCGTTGTAAACCAAGTATAAATCATGCACGCCGCCGCCCCCGTAGGCCGTGCCGGACTCCGTCTGCCAGGTCTGCCAGCCACCGGTGGTGGGAATCGTCACGCTTCCCAGGATCGGCCCCGAGGTACTGTCCAGATGGAAGTCGATGCTGCCGCTGCTATCGCTGGCCAACCGCGCGCTTAAACTGCCCACGCCGGCGCCGAGGTCCACTTTCGGATAAACCGCGTAACTGCCGCCACTGGCATAGCCCAAATCATAACCGCCGCAGGTATCCGACGTGGGCTCCGTCTGCAACCCGGAAACGGCGCTAAAACTTGACGCCGCCACCGCGTTGGTTGCCTCCAACCCAGCGCGGCCCGTTGGCGTCCCGCTCCAAGTAAAGGTGGCGCCGGCAAAACTGGGAAGCGAATATGCAAAGGATCGGCCGCCCCATTGCACCTGAAAGGCGATGGCCGCAGCGGTGTCGTTGAAGGCCACCAGCACCTTCGAGCCATCCGGATTCAAGAAAGCCGCCCCAATGATGCCCGCACTGTTGGCGGAATAGATCCGGCAGGCGCCTGGCAGCACAAATTTGCTGAAGTGGCCCAGGGTGTAGAAATCGGGCGTGAAGCTGGTCTGGCCGTTGGTCGAATTCACCATCACCAGCGGGGTGCAATCGCTGCAACCGCCCGTATGCGGGCCATCATTTTCGTCGCCCGCCAGATTCCATTTCACATAGCACCGCCCCCAGCTCCGCATCACGTGAATGATCTCCTCGAAATCGGCGCGGATCTGATCGCTCACCCACGCCCCGCCGGAATGTTCGGTTTCGTAGTTGCCCTTGCCGGCAAACTGGCTGGCCACGGCCAGCATCACCCCGGGCGTGCCGCCATAACCATGCCACGCGGTCCCTGCCACCCGGCTTGAAGCCGCCAGCGTCGCATCCGACAGCACCGTGTCCGGATAATAGGAGCTGTCCCAGTTATGATCAAAAATGAGAATCTGATTCGTCAATTGGCTGGCCGCCAGCGCCGGCAGAACGTAGTCGCGCAACACGACCGTTTGCGTGGCCGCGGTCATGGACATGCCGGGGTAATCGGTTGGCACATACAGCGGCTCGTTTTGCAGACCGAGATAATCAATGCCAATTCCCTGGAGCTGGTAAGCCTTGACGAATTTGACGAAATAATTCGCAAATGGCCCATACATCGACGGCAACAACGAACCGCCCACCATGGAATCCGAGGACTTCATCCAGCCCGGCGGGCTCCACGGGTTGGCCATCAGCTTCATCTGCGGGTTAAGCTGCCGCGCCCGGCGGAGCAGCGGAACAATATCCGTCAAGTCATGGGCAATGGAGAACTGCGTCAGGTTCGTATCCGTTTCCCCGGTCGCGAGGTCGTCATACGAGTATTGGGCGCGCGCCAGATCCGAGGCCCCCATGGGCAGCCGCATAAAGCTCAGACCAATGCCGTTGCCCGTGCGCGCAAACAACGCTTGCAGGGCATTGGTTCGCGCCGCCGGCAACGCCACCTCGTTGAGATTATAACCGGTGGTGTCCGTAAAGGCCGCGCCAAAGCCCTCGATCTGCTGATAAGCCTGCGTTTCATCCACCACCACGCAATTCGTCCCGCCACTCCCGGTGGTGAAGGACACCGAGGCCTGCGGCGCCAGCAAGTGACTTTGGTCATCCGTGGTCAGCCATACGCTCACGCTTTGGGCCTGAACGCCCGCCGCAAGGGCCCACCATGCGATCATGAAAACGATCCAACGCACGCGCATCAAAGTCTGCCAGAGCATAGCACAACCGGGGAGAAGCTGAAATGAATGGCAAAATGTTCCGCGGCCGGTGTTGGCCGGTCTTTCGAAACGTGCACGGTGCCAGGAACGCTTGACCCAGCAGGCGTCAATGAACCTCCGAATGGTCCGCCGCCGAGCCAGGCTCGGGCTGGGCTGCCCCCGCCGGATTGGCGAGCACAAACGACATGATCGAATGCGCCGGACTCTCCGTCCGGGCCGCCCGACCGTCCAGCCAGAGCATGAAAGGTTGTGCTTTTACCGTGCGGTTCAACACGACGACCGCGAGGCTCCCATCTTCGTTTTGGAAGCCGGTAGTCTCCAATTCATCCAACGTGGAGGAAGTGATGATCCGCCGGGCGCCCGGCCGGATGAACTTCGAGAAGTGGCCGATGTAATAAAACGAGTTCATGTACGTCAGCGCGCCGGTTCGGGTATCGGCATGAATCGGGGCAAAACAGTAATTCTGCACGTGGTTGGGACCGCCTTTTTCGTCCAACAGTACGTTCCAATCCGTCCAGCCCACCGCGCCCTGGTTGAAGTCGTTGATCAGGCATTCGGCATAATGCTCGCCCCACTGCCAATCATTCAATTGCGCGGCATTGAACGGCCCCTGGCAGCCCTCGGTAAAGAGCAGTTTGGTCTCCGGATAGGCCTCCCGGACCCGCCCGACATTTTCAAAATGGTCGCCCACATACCAGTGGTAACCCACGCCCCACACGTATTTCGCGGCTTCCGGATCATCCAAAACCACTTTGGCCCGCTGGTACATCATGCCGCGGTTGTGGTCCCAAATGATGATCTTTTTGTCACCCAGACCATTCTTTTGCAGCGTGGGCCCGAGGTAATTCTTTACAAAATCCCGTTCCTCCTCCGCCGTGTACACACACGATTCCCAGGTTTGCGAGGCCATCGGTTCGTTTTGCACGGTGGTGCCCCAGAGGTTCACCCCTTGCTGGGCGTAGGCACGCAGGAAGCATGCGTAATAACGCGCCCAAGCATCATAGTATTCGGGCAGCAGCCTGCCCCCGTGCAGCATGTCGCCGTTGGACTTCATCCACGCCGGCGGGCTCCAGGGGCTCGCAAACAAGGTGAATCCCTTCGTGGCCTTGGCCAGCACTTCCTTGATGAAGGGAATCCGGTATTTCAGATCCGGAGCAATGTTGAAGCTCTTCAATTCCTTGTCACCTGTTTGCACGTAGGTGTAGCTCGCACTGGAAAAATCACAACTGTTGATATGCGTCCGCCCGAGGGTATAACCGTTGCCCTTCTCGGGATCAAAATACGCGGTCAGAACCTCCTGTTGCCGTTCCTTCGGCAGCTGGTAGAACGTCTCGGCCGACGCATCGGTCAGGGCTCCGCCGATGCCAATCAAGGTCTGAAACTTCCGCTTTGGGTCAATGAAGACGGCGGGTTCCTTTTCCGTGGGCTGCGCCAAATCAAAAAATGTCAATTCGGCCGTCTTGGCCAATCGGGCATCCGAACCCTTGGCGGTAAGATAAGCGACGCCATGTTCGACCGCTCCCGCGCCCTCGGCCGCGGCCCCGGCCATGAGCCAAACTCCCAGCAGACAGGGAGCCACCACGGTTGAGAATGTTTGATTCATCCGATTGCCTCTCTTTAACGGTCGTCACTTACTGGTGGCGCGCTGTTGCAACCACTGGAGATCGCTGGATCCCGGATCTTGCGCCACACCGGACACGGTGGCAGTCAACATCTTGCTATCCGTCCACTTCTTGATTTCGGCGTGACCATCGCAATAGGAAAGTCCACCGGCCCGGTTATGATAGCTGGCCGGCACATCGACCCACGTCGTGGGCTGCAACAGGTCCACCACAATGAACCCGTCATTGATGGTGTTGGGATTTTCATCGATGAAACAAAACGTCATGCTCGGCCCCGGCATCGAGAGCTGGCCCATTTTCGTAAAAACCCGCACCCCGTCCTGTCCCTCGTTGCTATACGGCGAAATCGGATTCAGCCAGGCGTTCATCGACATGCTCCTCACTCGCGGCTTGCCCAGGCTGCCGGTGGGATAGACGCTCACGTCCGCCGGACAACGATACGGTCCCACGTTCTTGAGGTAAGGATAAATCAGCCCCGCTTGTAGGTAGGTCACGTCCGTGGCGCTCGCCGTGTCCATCCGGCCCGGGCACCATTGCGCCCACTGGCCGCCCTGATTGATCTGCGCAGCCGTGGAAGGCGTCGCTTGATTCGATTCCTGTCCATTGGGAACGATCACATCCTGATTGTCCGAGGCGTACATCATAAAGCCCACGGTCAATTGCTTGAGATTGTTGATGCACGAAATGCCAACGGCTTTTTGCTTGGCCTTGCTCAGCGCCGGCAAGAGCATGGCGGCCAAAATCGCAATAATGGCGATGACCACGAGCAATTCGATCAGGGTAAACCCGGCCAGCCGGGCGTTGCGGGAGGATCTGGATTTCATAAACTACGGCTACTTTATGGGCGCCGATGCCAAGGGAATGGCACCGGCGCCATTTAATTCTTCTGGCTGACTTAATGAACTTCCAACAGGTAGAACCGGCCCGAAGCCGCCGTCATCGAATCGGTCATCGTTTTGACGGTGCCGTCGCCGGCCACCGTGTTCAACGGCGTCCAGGTGGCATCGCTCAGATTCGTCTGGTAGAGCACCGTGTAGTTGAAGCCCGCCTCGGTGGCAAACTGGAGATTCAGGTTGCCGCCGCTGCTGACCGCGTTCAAGGCCACCGCCGGCGCCAACATCACGAAATTCAGGTTGGGACCACCGTCCGCCAGGCGCAAGGTCGCTTGACCGCCCAACGGGATGGTCACCAACTTCCCGTGACTGTCCGCCAGCGGCACCCAGGTGTATTCCTGCCAGCCGCCGGTGGCCGGGACCGTGAAGGCACCCAGGGTGGCCGCCGTCTGGCTGGTGGTGCCCCAGCCGCTGGTGACCTTCTGCAGGTGCATCGTCGCGCTCGCGGAATTGCCGTTGGCCGCCCGCAGATACACGTTGAACTGGTTGGTCGGATAGGTCCGCGTATAATTCCACCAGTCACCGGTCGCGGTGTACCCCACTTCATAGTCGGTATAGCCCGTGCCATCGTATTGCGACCTGACCAAATCGCCGCAAGCTTCGGTATCCACTGTATCGTCGCGATAGTAAGACGAGCCGCCAGTGCTGGCCAGATAGAAGTCGACACCCGCCACGCCGGGCTCAACGAGATAAGCGTTCACCTGCGGATTATCGAAGAATTCGCCGCTGTTGTAATCGTAATCCTCAGCCTCGAACGTATAGTTGTTCGCACTTAGAGTATCAAAGCTCTGGGTGTAGCTGGCCGTCAACCCGTTGACATCGGTCACGGTAATGACCGCCGTGTAGACGGTATTGGGCGCCAACGTGGCACTCACGTTCCACCGGTTGGCCGTCCCGCCAAAGGCCAGGGTGGCAGCGGCCACGCCATTCAATTTGACCGTAACACTGTTGGTGGGGATCCCCACCGCTGAGGTGGCCACGAATTGCAACACGTTCGTGCTGCTCATCCAGGTAGTCGGCGTCACCTGCGTAATCGTCGGCAAGGTGGTCGCCGCCGGCAACAGCATGAAGAAGTTGACGTTGGCATCCGCGCCATTCGTCCGTTGGAGTTGCAGCGTGGTCCGCCCATCCAGGGTCACTTGCGCCACATTGCCGTATTGATCGGTCAAGGGCGTAAAGGCATATGTGCCCCAGCCGCCGGTATTCGCCACGACAAAAGTTCCCAGATTCTGAACCGACTGACTCGAAGTGCCCGCGCCGTTGGTCACGGCACCGAGCGACAGGTAGCTGGTCCCGCCGTCGGCGGCGAACCGGCCAAAGATGTTATAGGTGCCGGCCGGATACGTCCGGGTGTAGTTGACCCACTCGCCGACAGTGAAATACCCGATGGCATAGTCGTTCGTACCCGCCGCCACATACTGGGTCCGGGGTGTATCACTGATCACATCCGCACTCATGGCATCCTGTGGCCGGTACGGATGATTACCGCTGTCGTTGATGTCATGAAAGTCAACGCCTTCAATTCCGTGGAGCCCCGCATAAGCATCCACCGCGGGATGGTCGATGAACAGGCCGCTGTTGTAATCCCAATCTTCCGCCTCCCAGGTCATCACGGGCGCGTAAGTATCGAAGCGCGGATTGATGGTAACGGTGTTGTTTTCCAGGTCGGTGACGGAAATCACCGCGCTGTAGACGGCATTGGTGATCAGAGCGGGATAGGTCACGGTGTGATTATTTGCCGTGCCGCCAACGACCAACCCGTTGGCGCTGGTCAGGTTCGTCGTGTAGTGCAGCGCGAGGTTGGTGACGCTCAGCGCCACCGAGATGGTGTCGGCACTGACCCCCACCTGCGAACTGACGGTAAACGTCAGCGCATTGGTGGCTTGAAATTGGACGGAACCGTCCGGATAGATTCCGGTTATGGCCGGCAGGTTGGTATTGGCCGGCACCAGCATGAGGAAATTCGCGTTGGCATTGCCGCCGGTCGTGAGCCGGAGCGTGGCCACGCCGCCCAGCTTGAGTTTTACGATGCTGCCGCTGGCATCCGTCAACGGCACCCAGCTATAACTGCTCCACCCCAGACCGCTCGTCAGCGAGAAATTACCCAGCGATTCAGTGACCTGGTTCGTGCTGTCCAGACCACTCGTGACCTCCGCCAGATTCAAAGTGGCGATCCCCGGACTGGCGATGCGCGCATACACGTTATAAAGCCCCGTGGGATAGGTGCGCGTGTAGTTCAACCATTCGCCGGAGTCAAACCAGCCCACATCGTAATCGCTGGCGCTGGCGTATTGCGCACGCTTCACATCCGGCGTCACCTCGGTTTGCGGCACGGGGATGGTCGGATCCACCCACGGACGGTAAGCCCATGTGGCGGAATTGGTGCCCGTGGAAAACTCGTCATAATCCTCGCCGGGAATGGCGGTGGTTAAGCCAGCATAGGCATTCGTTTGCGGATTATCGATGAACTGGCCGCCGTCGAAATCCCAATCCTCCGCCTCCCACGTGTAATATTTGGAGCTGAACGTGTCGAAACTAATGGTTTTGCTCACTGACAGCCCGCCCGCGTCGGTCACTTGGATGGTGGCCGCATAGGTTTGGTTGCTCGTGATCCCCGAATAAGTCACGGCCTTGCTCATGGCCGAACCGGTAATCGCCAGACTGGAACTCACATCCACACCATTTACCGTCACCACGATGCCGCTGCTATTAATATTCGCCACGGTGGAGTCCGCCGTAAACGACAAGGCATTCGCCTGTTGGAAAAGCGTTGATCCATCCGGATACAAATTATCGATCGAAGGGTAAACCAGCGGCGCCGTCAGCGAGACATTGTCGAACCAGACCGTGCCGTCACCGGAGGGGCAGGCGAGCTCCACCTTCACCTGAGCCGTGCCGACGGGCGAGGTGGCCGTCATCGTGTAATTGCTCCAACCCAGCCCCGTGTCGTAGGCCGTAATGGCCGCGGCACAATTGGTGACATATTCGATGATCGAGTTTCCGTTGGTGTCCAGGAAAAACATCCGCATTTCGGCCGCCGGCCACCACCACGCTTGCACGCCCGAATCACACGAAACCGTAAAGGGTACATTCGTCTGGCCGGAGACAATTTGATACAGTCCCGCCCCACCGCCACTGTCCGCCCCCATGTAGGCGAATTGTGTACCATCAAATTCCTGCGAGGCGGTCGTACTGACTCCCACCCACCCGCCACCGTAGGTCCACGTCGTCCAAGTCCCTGACAACGGACTGTTGAAATCACCGTTTTGCAGCAGGTTCGTGGCCCCAGCCGTGCCGGCCGCCAAAATAACGGCGGCAAACGTCAGCTTGGCGACGACCATCATGCGATTAAGTTGCTGACCCGCCCAACCAAGAGGAGTCAGGAGTCGGTTACGCTGGGGTTCGAACGCAGTTTTCACAATAATTCTTTTGTTGGTTTTCCGGTTGTGTTTGATTGGTTGATCACAGATTCAACGCAGGTGGATGTGAATGTTTTACTACATTGCAAGTAATACGTCAATCGTTTTTAAAAGAATTCTTGATTTATTTCTAAATAATTCATTAATAATGTTTTGCAATCATTAACCACCTTCACCACCATCGTTCGACCCCCCCAAAAAACACCATATTAGCGATCATTTTCGTGAATTGGACTGAAATTGATTGACACCATATGTAATATTTTGATTACATTAATACATGCACGCCTATTACAAGTTTAAATTGTACCGGCTAAAATTGGCATTGCCTGCCCTATCCCTGGCCCTGCTTTCCCTCGGTTCCAGCACCCTGAGCGCTGAACCCATGGCCGATAAACCGAGCGATGTCTCCGCGGATCAGCGGTCGGAGGCCCTCCTGTCACGCATGAATTTGGATGAAAAGATCGGCCAGATGATGCAGGTGGACATGAATGCCTTGAAAGACAAGGCGGACGTAAAAAACTTTTATCTGGGCTCGGTCTTGAGCGGCGGCAATTCCGATCCGGCGGATATCAGCGCGGCTGGCTGGGCCGCCGCCGTGGACGAATACCAAGCTTGGGCGTTTCGCACCCCCCTCAAGATTCCGTTGATCTACGGCATCGACGCGGTTCATGGCCATAACAACGTCAAGGGCGCGGTCATCTTCCCGCACCACATCGGTCTGGGTGCCACGCGCGATCCCGAGTTGGTGGAACAGGCTGCCCGGATCACCGCCCAGGAGGTGGCCGCCACCGGCATCCGTTGGGCTTTTGCTCCGTGCATCGCCGTGGCCCAAAACCCGCGCTGGGGCCGCACCTACGAAAGCTTCGGCGCCACCCCCGACCTGGCCGAACTGCTTGGCCCGGCTGAAGTTCGCGGCTTTCAGGGACCTAGGCTGGGCTCGGATTCCGTCCTGGCCTGCGCCAAGCATTTTCTGGCGGACGGAGGCACCACCAACGGCACCGATGAAGGCAACACGATTTGCGACGAAGCCACGCTGCGCAAAATCCACCTGCCCGGTTATGCCGCCGCCATCAAGGCCGGTGTGGGCTCCATCATGGTTTCCTATAGCAGTTGGAACGGCCAGAAAATGCACGGCAACCGACACCTGCTCACCGACGTGCTCAAAGGGGAACTGGGCTTTCGTGGCATTCTCGTTTCCGATTGGGCCGCCATCGATCAACTTTCCCCCGATTACAAGGCCGATATCGAATCCAGCCTCAACGCCGGACTCGACATGGTCATGATTCCGGCCGGCCCCGGCGAGCACAACAACTACCAGGATTTCGCCCGGCTACTCAAGGAACTGGTTGCCGAAAAGCGCGTCCCCCAAAACCGGATTGACGACGCCGTCCGCCGGATCTTGCGCGTCAAATTCCAAATGGGGCTGTTTGAAGAACCGTTTGCCGACCACCGGCTGACCGCCCAGGTGGGGAGCCCGGAACACCGCGCAGTGGCGCGCCAATGCGTGCGGGAATCGCTCGTTCTGCTCAAGAACGACCACGCCGCCCTGCCCCTCTCCAAACAGATCCACCATTTGCTGGTGGCGGGCCAGGCCGCCAATGATCTGGGCGATCAATGTGGCGGGTGGACCATTGACTGGCAGGGTCGGCCGGGCGAGGTCACCAGCGGCGGCACCACCCTCCTGACCGCCATTCGCCAGACAGTGGCCACGGATTGCCAGGTGGTTTATTCAGCGGATGGCACGGGCGCGGCCGGAATGGACGCCGCCGTGGTGGTGGTGGGTGAACAACCGTATGCCGAGATGAAGGGGGACCGGACGGATTTGCAACTCGACCCACGCGACGAGGCGCTGATCGATCAGATCAAGCAGGCCGGCATTCCCGTGGTCACGGTGCTGTTCTCCGGGCGACCGTTGATCCTCGGCAGCGCGCTGGACAAGAGCGATGCCGTGCTCGCAGCCTGGCTGCCGGGCACCGAGGGTGAAGGCGTGGCTGATGTGCTATTCGGCGACTTCCAACCCCGCGGCAAACTCCCCTGCGCCTGGCCCCAGACGATGGCGGAGTTGGACAAATCCGTCCCAGTTTCATCTGGACCGCAGTTTGCCTATGGCTTTGGTTTAACGTATAACCGCACGGACAGCCTCAAGGCAAAAGCCAAGGCCAGTCAACCGGAACACGCCCGGGCTTTCTAAACGCCTCGCCGCCCCTACTTCGGATTCTCCTGACGATACCATTGGATCGCATACAGGATCATCTCCGTTGAGTTCTTCAGGCCCAGCTTCTCCTTGATGCGGTTCTTGAAGGAGCCCACCGTGGGCAGCGCCACGTTGATCTCGGCGGCAATTTGCCGCGTGCCTTTTTCCTGGCCCAGCAGGCGAAAAACTTCCAGCTCGCGATCACTCAAGGTTTCCAGCGGCGACGGCGGCGAGACAGCCCCCTGAATAAACTTGGTCACCACGGCGCTGGCCATTTTCTCGCTCAGATGAACCTCGCCGCGCAAGACCTTGCGCAACGCCGCCAACACGGTCTTGGCCGGCTCGCTTTTCATGACGTAGCCCAACGCCCCCGCCCGCAAGGCCCGCTCGCCATAGAGCGATTCATCGTGCATCGACACCACCAAGACGGCCAGGTCATCCAGTTCGCGCTTGATGGCTTTGACCAGGTCAATCCCGCTGCTGCCCGCCAGCGAAATATCCACGATCACCAGATCCGGCCGCAATTCCCGCAGGTCGGCCAGGGCTTGGACAGCATCCGCGGCATCCCCGCAGACACTCATGTCCGGCTCAAGGTTAATCATCTGCCGCAATCCGTCGCGGAACATTGCGTGGTCATCCACGATGTAAACGCGGCTCTTCTCCTCCGCCGGCGCAATCGGTTCGCCCGGCGGCGTCTGCGGCGCGGTGGATTCTGGAATTCGATTATCGGTCATGATATTTCGGAGGGCTTTGGCGCGGAGGGTTGAAAGCCGCAAATCAATTCAGTGCCATGCCCGGGGGTGGTTTTCAAGTCCAGATTTGCCCCGATAACCCGCGCCCGGTAGCCCATGACGGCAATGCCCATGCCGGACCGACGCGTTTCTGTCCGCTGAAAGCCGGACCCGTCGTCCTTCACCGTCAGGATCAACCGGTCATTTTGCCGCGCGAGCCGGATGCCAATTTTTCGGGCCTGACTATGTCGGGCCGCATTCAACACCGCCTCCTGCGCAATGTAATAAACATGCAACGCCACAGAGTTGTCCATGGCTGGCAATATTTTGTCCGCCTCAAAAGTGCAATTGATCTTGAACCGGTTGCCGGTCACCGCCGCCAGCTCTTCCAAGGCGGAAACCAGGCCGTTCTCCTCCAACCGCACCGGGAACAGCCCCCGCGCCACCCCCCGCGTCTGGTTCAGCGACTCGCTGATCAGATCGCTGATATGCTCCGCCTCCGTGGATTCGGGCGGGGCCTTGTCCTGCAAACGGCGCGCCAAGCCGTGGATGCGATACGAAATGGCCGCCAATTGCTGGCACACGCCGTCGTGCAAATCGTGTCCGATCCGCTGCTGCTCCTTGTTGGAGATCTCCAGGATTTCCTTCTCCAGGCGCTTTCGCTCCGTGATGTCGCGCCCGATGCTCTCCACTTCGATCTGCCGGCCGTTTTGGACGATCATCCGCGAATTGATTTCCAATTTGACCCGCGGACCGGACGGGCAGACAAAGTCCCATTCGGTCGCCGGCACCTTGACGCCGTGCAGGACCTGCTCCAGCCATTCCGCGGCCGCCGCCCGTTGCTCCGGCGCCACCAAATCCAACAGGTTGGCCGCCAGCAATTGATCCCGCGTGCGCTGCAGTAATTGCTCCCCGGTGCTGTTGATGGACGTGAGCCGTCCCGTCAGGTCGTGGGTGAAGACCACGTCGTTGGCGTTTTCCAACAGGTCAAAGAAACGCTCCTTCAACAAGGCTTCGGCCTGCAATTTTTCCGCGATAATCTTCGTCTGCTGGCGCACGCGCTGCCGGAGAAAGCCGACCCACGCCAAAGCCACCACCACCAACCCGAGCAGCAGCCCCACCGTCCACAACAGTTTCCGCAAGGTCCACCAAGGGGGCGCCTGCAGGACCACAATGTCCGCCGGCGAACGCATGACGAGGCGGAACGAGGCCGCCCGCCAATCGTCGCCATAATGCCAATCCTCCACCGTTTCCACGACGCAGACGCCGGTAACAGCCAGTTTGCTGCCGGTTTGCAAATGCCCAAAACCCTGGTTGGTATCCGACTCGTGCAAATAGGCATGAAAAACAAAACCGCCGCTTTGCAGCGCCAGAAAAGGCTCCTGGCTGTGCTCCACCCGGTCCAACAACGTGGCTTCCACCGTCACCAAGCGGCAGTCATAATCCCCCTTCAGCGCCTGGTCCACCGTGACCTTTTCCGGTTTCACGTCCCTCCCCGGCTGCACGGTGCGGTAAACGGCGCTTTCCATCATGGGCGTGTATTCGCCGCGCGCCGGGAAGCCGAGCACCTCCACGCGGTCGCCCACGGCCACCCGCGTGCTTTCCGTGGTCTGCACACACAACCCTTGTTGTTCATCCTGGATATATAGCCGGTCGCCGTAGCGCAGGGTCACCGCGCCCACCGCCTTCAGCCGATGGCCATAGGAACCCTGGGCGCTGTATTGCAGCAAGCTCGAGATCGGCTGCGGGGGCTCCGCAAACGGATCCGCCGGCGCCGGTTTTTCCACGATCAGGTCTTCCGGGCGCGGCACCAGCAACCCGAAATTGAACAATTGCCGCTGGCGGTTGAACTGCGTGAAACAGACGCCCCGCACCCGCACCGTACAGTCGATCAATTCCTCCTCCCGGGACACCGGCAATTCGCCGACCCGCACGATCACCCGCCCCTCCCCCGTGGCCACCTCGATCAAAAAGTAGAGCCGTTCCTCCTCCAACCGCACGCTGCGCACCACGCCGCGGACCTCCACAAACTGGCTGTCTTCCCGCCCGCTGGTCAATTGTTCGAAGGAGACGGCTTTTGCGTCGGGAAAAACTCCCGGCCCCACCACCCGCAGCCGGTCCACGTTGACCACCGGCGCAAACGCGCCCGGGCCGGTGTGTCCCTCCACTTCCGCCCGCTGGCCCACCGCTGCGCCGGCCACATTGGCCGGCGGGTAAATGTAAATACCCGCCGTGTCATCCTGCAAAAAACGGAACGATTTTCCCGGCGTCCGCTCGTCATAAAAGGTCAACACTCCCTCCAACCGAACCGGGTATTGTCGCTTGGCTTCCTCCGCCGTCAGTTGGCGCACTTCCTGGGCGGTGCGCAAAACCGGCAGGGAATCATCCGCCACGGCCAACCCGCGCCAACCGGCCAGGGCGAAAAGCAGCAGCCACCAGCAGCCTCCCCGGGCGGCTGCCAGCAAGGTCTGGAACTGGAAGAACGGCAACACTGTGCTCATGCTCACGAAACACCCCGGCCCAACTGCACCACCATGCCAACGAAACGCCAAGCAGATTGACCAAGGCTGTGCGCGAGAGTTTATGACACCGGCGGCGCGGTTGCCACTCCCATCCGTTTACCCCAGATCCCACGAATTGAGCCAATAGTTTTGTTACCGGGGCGGGGGGCCGAGGCGGTGAAAAAGG
>CAYTJG010000059.1:0-18135 GCA_964437865.1 uncultured Bifidobacteriaceae bacterium
TCCACCGCCGGATTCAGGGCATAAAACGCCAGCGGGTTATCCGCCAACACGGTACTTTGATAATTCGCGCGGGCGGGCGCCGCCAGCAATAGCGCCAAGCCCGCCGCAGTGAGCAGCTTGGAGCCGAGGTGATGCGTTGATTTTTTAATGGTCATATTAATTTCTATGGGGATTCGGGGTTGAAAGCTGAAAAGGCAAATCAGCAGGGCCAACACGACGGGCGGCGGGCAATGGTGAATTGGTGGTCATACTAGAAACCTCTCACAAAACTCAGTTGGCCGGAATAGACAATCCACCGGAGCACATGGACATTTGGCCGGTCGGCCCGCTTCTCCGGGCCGGCGGCGTGAAGACTAACTGGCATGAGCCACTGGTTGATCATAACTTAAGTCCCGGCTGAAATCGCCAAACTCCAACCGTTCACCATGACCGGGTCTGCCCCCCTGCGTTCGGCGCCCAAGATGGAACCATCGTGGGCGAGGGTGTCGCAGCGCGGCAAAAAACTGGTTGCTAAACTTGGTGATCCAAAATTAATACCATTCCGAACCGGGCGCCACCATGATCTTTTCGGGAAACTAATTGACGTTTTTCGTCAACCCCTTTTGCCCGGTCAAACCACCCCACCGAGCCTCCCAACGGCCGTCACGGATGACCGTTTTCAGAAACCACGCCCGGTCCCAATCGCCTGTTCGGCGGGCGCAGCAACGCCTCGGCACGAAAGGACGAGGGGGTGACGCCAGTCCGGATTTTGAAGATGCGGCTAAGGTGCTCCACGTGCTCCAGGCCGACCTTTTCCGCGATATCGGCCAGGGAAAAATCGGTCTCCGCGAGCAGTTGCTTCACGCGATTCAGCCGCACCCGCAGGATCTCATCCTTGGGCGAACGACCGAGGATCTTGATGAACCGGCGGTCCATGGTGCTGCGCGACATGGGCACGGCCCGCAACACATCGCTCACATCAATGCCATCGCAGGCGTGTTCGCGAATGAAGCAGGCCGCCGTGGCGATCTGGCGGTCCTCCATGGCCAGCACCTCGGTGGAATGCCGGGTGATAATACCACTGGGTTCCACCAGTATCTCCCGGGTCGAAACTTTGCGACCGGCCATCATGTCCGAGAGCAGCACGGCCGCCTGATAGCCAATGCGCTCGGTGTCCGGCACCACGCTGGACAACGGCGGATCCGAGAGGTTGCACAACACATCGTCATTATCCACGCCAATGACGGCAATTTCCTCCGGTGAAGCCCGGCCGGTGGCCCGGCAGGCATCCAGCACCTGCTGGCCGCGCATGTCGTTGCACGCCATGATGCCGATGGGAGTGGGCAATTGCCGGATCCAGTTGGCCACGACACCACCATCCTTGAGCCCCAGCCCCTCGTATTGGGCGGTATCCGTCCGGCTTGCCGGCAAGCCGTCGGCATAGACATGACATTCGAACCCGGCTTGGGCGACCAGCGAGGCAAACCCCTCGCGCCGCTCATCCGAGTAGTCCGCCCCGTTGAAGCCGCAGAAGGCAAAATGGCGGAAACCGCGTTCCTTTAAATGCTCAAAACAGAGCCGCGACGCAGCCACGTTGTCCGTGAGAATACCGGGGGCTTTGGCCTGCGGGTCCACGTGGCGCAAGTACACCACCGGAATCCGCAACCGCCCGATCACGCGCACAATGTCGCGATTCTCCAGGCGCGAAATAATGCCGTCCCCCCGCCAACCATTCAGCCAGGCCGGGGTCTCATCGCACAGGTTCAAATCCTGAAAAAAAATGGACCAGGCATCCCGTTCGCGGACGAACTTGGCCACCCCACCGAGGATTCCCCGGCCATAGGCGCGCGACGACTCCACCAACAATGCCACCCGGCGACGCTTGACAGATTTAACAAATTTCTTCATGTTGCCGGCACTCACAATTTCAGAATTTGAAAACATTGCAAGCCAACAACCCGCGCCCCGCAGTCGGCGGCGGCGGTCCTGATCGCCGGATCGCCCCGGTATCAGCCACCGGTTGGCCGACTAAGTACCGACCAACCGTGCACGCATTTTGACCAATCTCGAAAAACTTGAGGGCTTCACCGGCCAGCGCCTGGTCGTGGTGCCACGGCCGCTCCTGGCCGGCGCCATGCAAAATCCCCTGCTGCGGAATTTGCTGCCCACCGATGCCGGTTACTATCCCAAGGCCGCCGGCCACACCTGCGTCCGCCAGCGCGGCTGTCCGGAAACCATCTTTATCTTCTGCGCCGAAGGTCAAGGTTGGTGTGAGCTGGCCGGCCGGCGCCACGCGATCACCCGCAACCAACTGCTGGTCATTCCGGCCGGCACGCCGCATGAGTATGGTGCCGATGCGCACCAACCCTGGACCATTCATTGGTTTCACGCGGTCGGCCCGCACCTGCCGCACTATCTGCACCGCCTCGGCGTCTCCGCCGCGCAGCCGGTCGTTTCGCTGGGTGGCGATCCGCAGTTGTTCTCCCTGTTCGAGGACCTGCGCGAGGGCTTGCAGCACGGCTTTGCGCCCACGCATCTGATCTATGCCGCCCACGCGCTGGCCCATTTAATGGGGCTGATCCTCCGCCAGAAGGAGGAATACTGGCCGGGCGAAGCCAGCGGCCGCGAGCGCATCGAAAAAAGCATTGCGTTCATGAACAGCCATCTCCGCGAGCGGTTGACCGTGGCCAGCCTGGCCGCCATCGCGAACCTCTCCCGTTCCCATTTCACCACCCTGTTTCACCGTCTGACGGGTTACGCGCCGTTGAATTACCTGAACCACCTTCGCATGCAGCGCGCAGTGCAGTTGCTCAGTTCAACCAACTGGTCCATCAAACAGATCAGCGACCACCTGGGGTTCTCCGACCAGTTCTATTTCTCCCGCGCCTTTGCCAAAGTGCACAACCATTCCCCCACCGAACACCGTCGCCATTACGGCGTCTAGACCCCGACCATGAACCCCAGCTGCCACCCGTCGCGCCGGCACCCCCGGCCAATAGTCCATAAGGACCATTCTAATATCCATTCCGTGCATCGCCAAACTATGATGAAATCTTCCAATGCCCGACGCCACCAATAACTCCAAGTTCCTCCCCACGCGCCTCATCCAGTTGGCCGGCGGGAAACTCTGACGGGCGCCCCACTTATGAACCACTCCACCCCAGCTCCCATTTCACCCGATGCCGGCGGCCACTCTGCTTACGTCTGGCTGGTCTCGCTCGTCGCCGCCATGGGCGGGCTGTTGTTTGGCTGGGATTGGGTTGTCATCGGCGGGGCCAAGCCGTTCTTCCAAAGATATTTTGATCTTACCAGCGAGGCGCAAATCGGCTGGGCCAACAGTTGTGCGCTCGTGGGCTGCCTCATGGGCGCGCTGGCGGCCGGGGCATTAAGCGACCGCTTCGGCCGCAAACGGCTCTTGTTGGCGGCGGCGTTTTGGTTTGCCGTCACTTCGCTCGGCAACGCCCTGGCGGTCCATTTTTCGGTTTTCATCCTCTGGCGGATCCTGGGCGGCGTGGCCATCGGGCTGGCTTCCAACCTTTCGCCCATGTATATCGCTGAGGTGGCGCCCGCCCGCCTGCGCGGCCGGCTCGTCGGCATTAATCAACTCACCGTGGTGATCGGTGTGCTCGCGGCCCAAGTGGTCAATTGGAGCCTGGTCCGCAGTCTGCCGGCTGGTGCCAGTGACGCCTTCATCCGCGATTCCTGGTTTGGCCAGCAGGGCTGGCGGTGGATGTTTGGGCTGACGGCCGCGCCGGCGCTGCTGTTCTTCCTGGGGATGTTCTGCGTGCCGGAGAGCCCCCGGTGGCTTGCCAAGAACGGCCGGCGGGACCAGGCACGCGAAATTCTCACGAAAGTGGGCGGGCCCGATTACGCCCAAGCCGCCATGGGGGAGATTGAAACCACGCTGGTGCGCGAGGAGGTCCAACGCGTCCGCTTCGCCGACCTGCTGGAGCCCAAAATGCGCAAAGTCATCTTGCTGGGCGTCATCCTGGCCGTCTTTCAACAGTGGTGCGGCATCAACGTCATCTTCAATTACGCCGAGGAGATCTTCCGCGCCGCCGGTTATGATATCTCGAGCGTGCTCAAGAACATCGCGTGGACGGGGTCCGTCAACCTCGTGTTCACCTTGGTGGCGCTGGGGGTGGTGGACCGGGGCGGCCGCCGGCCGCTCATGCTCTTTGGCTCCGCCGCGCTGGCGATCATCTACGTTGCGCTCGGAATCTGTTATCATGGCGGCGTGAAGGGGCTGCCCATGCTGCTGTTGGTGCTGGCGGCCATCGCCGCCTATGCCATGTCCCTGGCGCCGGTCGTCTGGGTGGTCATTGCGGAAATCTTTCCCAATCGCATTCGGGGAGCAGCCATGGCCGTGGCGGTTTCCGCCCTGTGGATTGCCTGTTTTCTGCTGACGTACACGTTTCCCATGCTGAACGCCTGGCTGGGACCCGCCGGCACGTTCTGGCTCTACGGCGCCATTTGCGCGGCCGGTTTTGTTTTTATCCAGTTCCGGCTCCCGGAAACCCGGGGGAAATCCCTGGAACAAATCGAACGTGACTTGGTGGATTAACCCATTTGATTGATGAAGCCAATCGACAAATCAATCCGCAAGACCCGCCCGGCGCATCATCATCGGACCGCCGCCGCGGTGCAGGTGCGGGTGGAACAGCTCACCCTCCCCACTTATTTGCCCGCCTATCCGGACAAGAACCCGATGTTCCTCGAAAAGCGCGTTTACCAGGGCAGCAGCGGCAAGGTGTATCCCCTGCCCTTCACCGACCGCATCGCCGAAAAGCCGGTGGATCGTGCGTGGCAGGCGGTTTGGATCGAGAACGAATTCATTCGCGCACTGGTGCTCCCGGAAATTGGCGGACGCATCCACCGGCTGCAGGACAAGACCAACGGTTATGACCTGCTCTATTATCAGCCCGTCATCAAGCCCGCCCTGGTGGGTCTGGCCGGCCCCTGGATCTCCGGCGGCATCGAGTTCAACTGGCCGCAGCACCATCGGCCCGCCACCTTTCTCCCGGTGGATTTCCAAATCGAGGAGCATCCGGATGGATCCAAAACCATCTGGTGCAGCGACCATGACCCCATGTGCCGCATGAAAGGCATGCATGGCATCTGTCTGCATCCGGGCCGCAACATCCTGGAGCTCAAGGTTCGCGCGTACAACCGCACGCCGTTCGTGCAAACTTTCCTCTGGTGGGCCAACGTTGCCACCCGAGTGCATGAAGCGTATCAGAGTTTTTTCCCGCCGGATGTGTATTACGTAGCCGACCACGCGCGCCGTTCCATGAGCGAATATCCGCTCGCCCGGGGCCATTACTACGGCGTCGACTACGGGGCGAGAGGGCGGACGGGCGTTCCCGCCGGCGAGCAGCCGGCCCAGTTTATCCCCCCCCATTGCCGCCCCGCTTCGGCGGACCGAGGCCGACAGACCCGCCGGCCGGATTACGCGCCGAACGATCTTTCGTTTTACGCCAACATTCCCGTGCCCACGTCCTACATGTGCATGGGGAGCCGGGAAGATTTCTTCGGCGGGTACGACCATTTTGCCCAAGCGGGCATTGTGCATTATGCCAACCACCAGATTGCGCCCGGGAAGAAACAATGGACCTGGGGCAATCACGAATTTGGTTACGCGTGGGACCGGAATTTGACCGTGGCCGACGCGCGCGGCGAATTCCCGCCTTACATCGAAATCATGGCGGGCGTTTACACGGACAATCAGCCGGATTTCAGCTTTCTCCAGCCGGGTGAAACGAAAACCTGGAGCCAATACTGGTACCCGATCCAAAAAATCGGCCCCGCACATCGCGCGAATTTGGAGGCTGCTGTCCATCTAACACAGGTGGGCCGGCAATTGCAAATCGGCGTGGCTGTGACGGAAGACCAGCCAAAAGCCCGGGTGGAACTCTTCTGGCGTCAAAAGCGACTCGGACAATTCCGGCGCGACCTGTCCCCGGCCAGGCCATTGGTGGAAAGCTTGAAGCTGCCTGGAAACACCCGACTGACGGACGTGCGCTTGTGCGTCCGGGACGCCGCCGGGCACACCCTGATCACTTATCAGCCCACCGCGCGCCCGAAAGGAGAAGTTCCGCCGCCAGCCACCGAGCCGCCCATGCCGGCCGACATTGCCAGCAACGACGAACTATTCATCACCGGGCTGCATCTCGAACAATACCGCCACGCCACCCGCTGCCCCACGCTTTACTGGCGCGAGGCCCTGCGGCGCGATCCGCTGGATGCGCGCTGCAACCAGGCGCTGGGCCGGTGGCATCTTAAACGCGGCGAGATTGCCCAAGCCGAAAAGTTCTTCCACCAAGCCATCGCCCGCCTGACCCGGCGCAACGCCAATCCCTATGACGGCGAGCCCCTCTACTATCTGGGGCTTTGCCAACGGCTCCAACACCGGGACGACGAAGCCTATGATTCATTTTATAAGGCCACGTGGAACCAAGCCTGGTGCGCCGCCAGTTACCACGCGCTGGCCGAAATCGACTGCGTCCGACAGCAATGGCACACCGCGTGGGAACACCTCAATCGCTCGCTACGGTTTGACACCGATAACTTACGCGCACGGGACTTGAAAGTCATGGTCCTGCGCCGCCAAGGTTGCGACCGCGAGGCGGCAGAACTGCTCAGCGCAACCTTGCAGTTGGATCCCTTGGACCAATGGGCGCGCCATCTGGCCGGCAAGACGAATCTGGGTGACCTGCAAACCCGGTTGGACTTGGCCCATGATCATATTCGCGCCGGCTTTTATTCCGAGGCGCTTGCCCTGTTGCAAGTCCCCGCACCTCGTCCGAGTGACCTGCCGGATCAGAGTCTGGGCGCCCTGCCGCTGATCGACTACACGCGCGCCTGGCTCCATGGACAGCTTGGGCAAACCGGTCCGGCCGACAAGTGCCGCCAACGCGCCGCCGCCGAGCCCCTGGATTATTGTTTTCCCGCCCGTTTGGAGGAAATTCAGGTGCTCGAATCCGCGATCCGCGCCAATCCGCGCGACGCCCATGCCCCCTATTTGCTCGGCAATCTCCTCTATGACCGTCGGCGTCATGCCGAGGCCATCCAACATTGGGAAACTGCCGCTCGCCGCAACCCCCATTTTCCGGCGGTCTGGCGCAATCTGGGCATCGGCTATTTCAACATCCTGAAGCAGCCCGGGAAAGCGCGCACCGCTTATGACCGGGCCGTGCAAGCCGATCCGGCCGATGCGCGTTTGCTCTACGAGCGGGACCAGCTTTGGAAGCGGCTGGGCGACCGGCCGCAGAAGCGGCTGCGGGAACTCGAGCGACATCTGCCGCAGGTCCGTCAGCGAGACGATCTGAGCGTGGAGTTGTGCGCCCTGTACAATCAAACCGGCGGCCACCAGGAAGCCCTCCGTTTACTCACGGACCGGCAGTTTCAGCCTTGGGAAGGCGGCGAAGGCGGCGCATTGGGACAGTTTGTAAGGGCGCATCAGGCACTCGGGCGGGCCAGCCTCGCGGCCCGGGATTTTGCCGCCGCACGGGAACATTTTGAACAGGCGTTAAAGCCGCCCCAAAATCTCGGCGAAGCCAAACATCTGCTGGCCAATCAAAGCGATATTCACTACTGGCTGGGCTGCGCCCTGGCCGGCTCGGGCCAAATCAAAGCCGCCCGCGAACACTGGACCACCGCGGCGAATTTCAAAGGTGATTTTCAGGCGATGAGCGTGCGGATGTTTTCGGAAATGACCTATTTTTCCGCGCTGGCGCTGGAGAAATTGGGCAAGAGCGCTCCCGCGGCCAAGTTGTTTCGGCACCTGTTTGATTTTGCCCGCCAACTCGGAAAAACTCCGGCGAAAATCGATTATTTCGCCACCTCGCTACCGACGCTCCTTTTGTTTGAAGACGATCTTCAATTCCGCCAAGAGACAGCGGCCTTATTTCTGCAAGCACAAGCCTGCGCCGGTTTGCGCAAAGGGACCACCGCCCGGGCTTTGGCGCAAGCGGTCCTGAAACGCGATCCCAACCACGTGCTGGCAGCCGATTTGCTCCAAGACCTGACGCCGGCCGCCCACCGCCCACCCACTTCGGCATGAGCGGCTCCCGTCACAGCCATTACGAGATCCGGCAGCTCCAGGGCTTTGCCGTTCATGTGCTCCGCAGCACAGCGGTCGAGTTGGCCCTCGTACCGGAACTGGGTGCGCGAATGATATCGCTCCAGGACCGCCGCACGGGCCGGGAATGGCTGTGGCACCCGCAGGATCAATTGCGTTTGTTCCGCAATCATCCGGCGGCCGATTTTGCCACGAGTCCGCTCGCCGGCATGGATGAATGCCTGCCGACGATTGCCCCCTGCTCCTGGCGCGGAAGAACGCTGCCCGACCACGGCGAAATTTGGAATGAACCCTGGCAGGTCGAGGAGCCGGCGGGTTCGGAAGCCGGCCTCAGCACGAGCATCCGGTTGAAACATTCACCGTTTCTTTTCAGGCGAACCGTGGCACTGCTGGACAACGAAGTACGCCTGGCGTATCAACTGATAAATTTGGAGGCCACGGCCGAACCGTTCGTCTGGGCGGTGCATCCGCTGCTGCGGCTACAACCCGGCGATGAACTGGAGTTGCCCGCGTCCACCCGCCGGCTTTTGAACGGCCACCGTTGGATCGATGCGGTCGCCTCCACCGTTCCGGCCGGTGATTGTGCCAAAGTGTTCGCGCACCCGGTTTGCGAGGGCTGGGCGGCCATTGCCAACCGACAGAGGCCGGATCGCTTGCAATTCACCTGGAACGCTGCGGAGAATCCATCGCTGGGCCTGTGGCTCACCCGCGGCGGCTGGCATGGCCATCACCACTTTGCGATCGAACCGACGAATGCCTGCGATGATTCTTTGTCAACCGCCGCCGGCCACCACCAATGTGGGACGCTGGCCGGCCACGACACCGCCTCGTGGCAACTCACCCTCCGCTTGGGAATCTGAGGCCAGAACCGATTTTATATGAAAAACCATCCGTTCACACACTTGCTGCCGGCGGCGCTCGGCTGTGCCGCGGCGGTCCTGCTGGCCGGCCACGCGCACGCAGCGCCGCCCGCGAATTTCAGCATCCACACCGCGAGTCTGGCGCTGAACTTCAGCGTCGGTAAAGACGGGCGCCTGTATCAATTGCCCATTGGCGCGCCGCCCCCCGAAACACCCACCGCCCGCGACGCCGAAGTTTATCCCCAGGCGGGCGACGGCTACATTTGGGAACCCGCCCTGCAGGTGGTCCATGCCGACGGCAACACCTCCACGGACCTGGTTTGCGATGATTTGACGCGCACCAATGAAGCGCCCGGCCGCGAGGTCATCCGCGTACATTTGCACGATCCGGCGTATCCCTTTGAGGTGACGATCTGCTTTCGCGCCCACCACGATACGGACGTGTTGGAACAATGGGTGGAGATCCAGCACCAGGAGGCCGGCGAGATCACGCTCCTGAACATGAAGTCCACGTCATTGCTGTTGAGCACCAACGTTTACCTGACCCATTTCTTCGGCGATTGGGCCAAGGAGATGTTGCGGCCCATCACCGAGCAAATCACGCCGGGCACCAAGGTGCTGGACACCAAGCTGGGGGTGCGGGCGGAACAATTTCAAAGTCCCTCCTTCATCCTCTCGTTGATTGACCGCGCCACCGAGATCACCGGCGAGGTCCTCGGCGGCTCCCTCGCCTGGTCGGGTAATTCCGCCTGCGAATTCGACAACCATGCCGGGGGCGTCCGGGCCTTGTGTGGCCTCAACGCTTTCGCCTCGGCGTACCACCTGAAGCCCGGTCAGACGTTCACCACCCCGACCATGATCTGGGTCTGGAGCGATCATGGACTCGGCGACATGAGCCGCAAGCTGCACGCCTGGGCGCGCGATTTCGGCGTACGCGACGGTCACCGACCCCGCGCCGCCCTGCTGAACAACTGGGAAGCCACCGGTTTCGATTTCGACTTCAACCGCATTGCCAGTCTCTTCGGTCCCGCCAAGCAGATCGGCACGGAATTATTTCTGCTCGATGACGGCTGGTTCGGCAACAAGTATCCCCGCACCAACGACGCCGCCGGCCTGGGCGACTGGCAGCCCAACCACCAGCGCCTGCCCGACGGTTTGGCGCCGCTCGCCGCCGAAGCCGTCAAGCAGGGTCTGCGCTTCGGCATCTGGCTGGAGCCGGAAATGGTGAATCCCAAGAGCGAACTGTTCGAGCAACATCCCGACTGGGTCATCCGCCAGCCGAAACGCGAACTCGAGCTGCAACGCCACCAACTCGTGCTGGACCTCACGCGACCCGCCGTCCAGGACTTTGAATGGCAGACCATTCACGACGTCTTGAGCGTGCCCAACGTCACCTACGCCAAGTGGGACTGCAACCGCTACCTGACCCAGCCCGGCTCTGCCTATCTGCCCGCCGACCGGCAGTCCGAATTGTGGATCGACTACGTGCAGGCCCTCTACCGGCTCATGGACCGGACCGCGACCACGTTCCCGGACACGGAGCTGATGCTTTGTTCCGGCGGCGGCGGCCGGGCAGACTACGGTGCCTTGCGCTATTTCCACGAGTTCTGGCCCAGCGACAATACCGATCCCGTCACCCGCGTAGCCATGCAGTGGGACTACTCGTATTTCTTCCCGCCGCTAACCCTGGCCAGCCACGTCACGCATTGGGGCAATCGTCCCATGCACTTTGCCTGCACCGTGGCCATGAGCGCACGCTTCGGCATGGACCTGGATCTACCGCACCTGCCGGCGACCGACCAAGCCGTTTGCGCCGGGGCCATCGCCGCCTACAAACAAATTCGCGACGTCACGCTGCCAGGCGATTTGTACCGGCTCGAAGATCCCCACGACCAGTATCGCGGCGCCATCAACTTTGTAGCTCCGGACCAGGCGCGTGCCGTGGTGTTTGTATTTCAACTGCAAGACGGCCCCCAGACAGCCGTGCGCCCGCAGGGGCTCGCCCCGGCGAAACGATACACCCTGCATGAACTGAATCCCGCGCCCGGCCGGCCCGCCATCCCGCAGGAAGGCCACACCTTGACCGGCGAGGAACTCATGCGCGATGGTGTCACACCGTCCTGCTCCCGAGCCATTGAAGCCAGCGCCATCGAACTGCGCGCCGAGCAATGATGAAGCCACAACGACCCACCATGCCCTTCATGAAACTGCATCTCACCTCATTACTCTTGAGTACGTTCGTCACGGCCGCCGCCGTATCCGGAGAGGATCTGGGGCAATACGTCAACCCCTTCATCGGCACCGCCGTGGGCTCGGGCAACACCTACCCCGGCCCACAGGTGCCGTGGGGAATGATTTCCTGGAGCCCGCAAAGCGCCGATTTCGGCTGGAGTCCGGGCGGCTACAGTTACAGCAACGACAAGCTCAATGGCTTTAGCCTGATCCACCTGAGCGGCGCCGGCTGCAGCGCCACTTGTGACTTGCCTTTCATCCCCTGCACGGGCGACTTGAACACGTCTCCGGCCACCCATCGCAACGATTATGCCTCCGCTTTCTCGCATACCAACGAGACGGCGCGGCCCGGCTATTACGCCGTGCAACTCGCCACCTGGAACATCAAGTTTGAAAACACGGTCACCGCGCGCTCGGGCATCGCGCACCTCGACTTTCCCAACACCGCCAAGGCCAATTTGGTCCTGAATCCAAATGCGGATGGCGTAGGCTTGAAGGACAGCGGCATTTTCATCAACCCCACCAACCAAACCATTTCGGGTTGGGCCAAAAGCGGCGGCTTCTGTGGCGTCTCCGGCCCCGATTACATCGTTTATTTCTTCGCCCAGTTCGATCGTCCGTTCCGGGCGTTCGGCACGTGGACGCAGGATGAACGCCATCCAGGCGCCAGTTCGGTCAGTGGTGCGGGACTGGCGAGCTACGTCAACTTTGATTGCACCACCCAATCGCGGGTGACCATGAAGCTGGCCATCTCGTTTGTGAGCATCGCCAACGCGGAGCAAAACCTGGCGGCCGAGATTCCCGGCTGGGATTTCCACGACGTGGAACGGGCCGCCCGCCAGGACTGGGAACGCCGCTTGGACCGCATCCGCATCAAGGGCGGCACGCCGCAGGACCGGACCATCTTCTACACCGCCCTGTACCATTCATTGATGCTGCCGTCTATTTTCGAGGATGTGAACGGACAGTATATCGGCATGGACAATCAGGTTCATACCGTGGCCCCCGGGCATCATTATTTGGCGACTTTTTCCGGCTGGGATACCTATCGGACCCAGGCCCAACTGTGGGGTCTGCTTTATCCCGACTGGGCTGCTGATTTCTGCTCCTCTTTTCTGGCCATGGCGCGCCAGACCCAAAGGAATGGCGGGGGCGGCCTGCCGTTGTGGAGCATGTACAACGACGAAACCCTGATCATGGCGGGCTATCCGGCGGATCCGTATATCGCCAGCGCCTACGCGTTTGGCGCCACCAACTTTGACGTGCAGGCCCTCAAGGACGTCATGGTGGACTCCGGCCGGAACGAGCGCTGGTGCGGCCGCAGCTTGAACATCACCTGGGATCATTTGCCTGAATACGAAAAGTACGGCTACTATCCGGCCGATGTCACCGACAATTCCTGCTCCAAGAACGTGGAATTTTCCGTGGCTGACTTCTCCATCGCCCAGATTTGCAAAGTCACGGGCGACCAGGCCAATTACGAATACTTTCTCCACCGTTCCCAGTCCGTGTTTAACCTCTTCAACCCGGAGCAAGGTTATCTGCAACCAAAGAACAAAAACGGCCAATGGGCAACACCGTTTGATCGCTTTTCAGGCAACGGCTTCATGGAAGGAAACTCGGTGCAATACACCTGGACCATTCCGCACAGTCTGAACAAGCTGATCGACCTGCTGGGCGGCCGGGACAAAGCGGAAGCCAAGCTGGACGAACTCACCGCCCACCTGGAGACCGGCTATGCTTACCAGAGCAAATTCTACGATGCCGGCAACGAGCCGTGCTTCGGTGTCATGCCCGTTTACAATTGGCTGCAAAGACCCTGGAAAGCCCAGGAAAAGGTCCGAGCCGTGGATCTCAACTGCTTTCATAATGCGGCCGCCGGCATTCCCGGCGATGACGATAGCGGCGCCATGTCGGCTTGGTACGTCTTCACCGCCCTGGGCATGTATCCGGAGATTCCCGGCTTGGGTGGCGTGACTATTTTGAGTCCGCTGTTTCCCTCCGCCGTGGTCAAATTGCCCAACGGCCGGAATCTGCGGATCACCGCGCGCCACGCCGCCGAGGACGCGAAGTACATTCAAAACCTGAAGATCAACGGCAAAGCCTCGGCGAAACTGTGGCTGACTGTGGACGAATTAAAGAGCGGTTGTTCCCTCGATTACGTCATGGGCACCCAGCCCAACACCGGATGGGGTGTCACGGAAACCGACGCGCTGCCCTCCTTTGAAAAGGAAGCCGCGGCCGCACAACCCTCGGCCAACGGGAAATGAAGCCCCGCATTGCACCCAACCGTCGCGGTGTCTGGTGGCTGGCCTGGCTGTGCTTGCCGGCATTGGCGGCGTACGCCGGTCCGGTCGATACCGGCGCCGCCTCCTGGTCACTCACCTCACCCGACGGCCGGTGCGGTATCACCGTGTTCCTCGACGGAACCGGGAACCTGGGCTACGAAGCCACGCAGGATGGCCGGGTGGTCATCGGAAGGTCCGGGCTGGGGCTCCGGCGCGAAGACCAAGATTTTGCCGGGGATTTGGTTTTCGACCAGGCCGGCAGAATTGAACATCGCCGGCAGCAATACGAGTTATTGGCGGGCACCCAGACACACGTGAATCACCGCCTGAACTTTCGCTCGCTGGTGTTTCACAATACCAACCAGACCGCCGTTGAGGTGGACTTGGCGGCCAGCGATGAAGGGGTGGCCTTCCGCTACCGGTTCCCGGACCATTCACCGGCGGTGCGCGTCATCCGGTCCGAATTGTCTTCGTTTGCCGTGCCGGCCAAGGCGCGTGGCTGGTTGCAGCCCTATCATGCCGCGAGCGATTACACGCCGGCGTACGAGGATTTCTATTTCCACGTTTCAGCCGGCGACCCGCCGCCGGATTCGCGCCAAAAAGCCGTTGGCTGGGCTTTCCCCGCCCTGTTCCAAATTCCGGAGGCCACCAATTGGGTGCTATTGACCGAAGCCGGCACAGACGCTGCTTATTGCGGCTGCCATTTGCAGCCCGACTGCACCGGCGGCCTCTATAAAATCGCCTTCCCGCTCGCCAACGAATCCACCCGCGGCTACACCAACCAATTCGATCCCGAGCCTCGTTCCACCCTGCCTTGGACGCTGCCGTGGCGGGTGCTCGTCATGGGCCGCACGGCCGGCGATATTGCCACCGCCTCGCTGGTGACCGATCTCGCGGCCCCGTCTCGAATCGCCGACCCTTCCTGGGTTCGTCCCGGCCGCGCTGCGTGGGGCTGGTGGTCCCACCCTGACGGCCCCCCCACGGAAGCGATGTTCAATGAATTCAGCGATTTCGCGGCCAAGATGGGCTGGGAGTATACCCTGTTCGACGCCGGTTGGTGGCAACCGGGCATCGAGCCCATTGCCCGTCATGCCGCGGCCGAAGGCGTGACGCCGCTGGCCTGGATGTTCGCCGCCGATTTTTATGATCGGGCCAAGACCGCGCGGCAACTGGATGCGATGGCGACCGCCGGCGTTCGCGGCGTAAAGGTGGATTTTTGGTGCTCGGATCGCCAGGAAACCATCGCCGCCCAACAGGCCCTGATCCAAGCGGCCGCCGAGCGCAAAATGATTGTCAACCTCCATGGCTGCACCATTCCGCGCGGCTGGCAGCGCACCTGGCCAAACTTTCTCACCTGTGAAGCCGTCCTGGGTGACGAATCCTATTTCTACGAACCGCGTTATACGGAGAAGGCCGCGGAGTTGGACACCGTCCTGCCCTTCACCCGAAACGCCGTCGGCCCCATGGACCTGACGCCGGTGGCTTGCTCGCCCAAAAAATTTGGCCGCACCACCACGGCAGCCCATGAATTGGCCACCGCGCTGGTCTTCACTTCCGGGATCATCCATTACGCCGATCAACCCGCGTTTTTTGAATCGCTGCCCCAGGCGGCACAGCAGGTTCTGCGGGATGCGCCCGCCCGCTGGGATGAGACCCGCTGCCTGATCGGTGATCCCGGTCGGATCGTTGTTTTTGCGCGGCGCACCGGCCAGTCTTGGTTCATGGCCGGTCTCAGCGGCACCACCAACGTCCAGCCCATCACCTTGGACCTATCGTCCTATAAAAAATTCCGCCACCGCACGGCCATCACCGAAGGCGCCGATGCCCAAATGCAGGTCGCCGCGGTGCCGGTCGACGTTGCCAGCACCTGGCAGCACACCATGCCGTCGCGCGGCGGTTTCATTCTGCGCTTGGAAAAATAATCAGCTTATGCCCATTCAACCCCGTTCCACCATCCTCATCCTCGCCGCTGTCACTTCGCTCACCTTGCGTATGTGCGCCGCCCCCGCGCCCGCCACGCCGGAAACGCAAATCTGGTTCGACACGCCGGCCACCCATTTCACGGAATCCTCGCCGATGGGCAACGGACGCCTGGGCGCCATGATGTTTGGCGGCGTGGACAACGAACGCATCGTGCTGAACGAAAGTTCCGTCTGGTCCGGCTCCGTCCAAAACGCGGATCGCCCGGACGCCTACAAAGTGTTGCCCGAAATCCAGAAATTGCTTCTCGCCGGCAAAAACACCGAAGCCGAGGCGCTCGTGAATGCGAATTTTACCTGCCAGGGCCCCGGTTCGGCCGGCGCGCAATACGGTTGCTACCAAGTGCTCGGCAACCTCCACCTGCTGTTCCCCGGCGACACCAATGCGGCGGTGAGCGACTATCGGCGCGAATTGAATTTGAACGATGCCGTCACCACCCTGACTTACCAGCGTGGCGGCGTCGGCTTTGAGCGCCAAATGTTCGTGAGCCACCCCGACGAGGTCATGGTGTTGCACTTGACCGCCAGTCAATCGAAACAGATCACCTTCGACTTGTCCCTCGATCGGCCGGAATTCGCCACCACCTCGGCCGACCACGCCGGCCTGCTCATGACCGGGCAGTTGAATAACGGCACTGATGGCCGGGGCCTCCGCTATGCCGCCCGCGTCCGCGTTTTAGCGCATGGCGGCACGGTGTCCAGCTCCGGAAACATCGTCCGAGTGGCCCAGGCCAATGAGGTCACCGTGCTGATTGCCGCGGGTACCGATTACCTGGGCTTCGCCGGCCGGCAGACGAATGACCCACTGGCCGCCACGCTGAACGACTTGAATCTGGCTGCCAAAAAATCCTTTCGCTCGCTGCTCAAGGCACACGTGGCGGATTACCAAAAGTATTTCAACCGCGTGTCCCTGCAACTTGATCCCCCCAGTACGGAGGACGCACTCAAGCCCACGCCCGTGCGCATCCAAGCTGCCAAGAACGGCGCGGGGGATCCGAATTTGGCCGCCTTATACTTCAATTTTGGCCGGTACCTGCTCATCTCCTCGTCCCGCCCCGGTGGTTTCCCGCCCAATCTCCAAGGCATCTGGGCCGAAGAGTTGAGCACCCCATGGAACGGCGACTGGCACTTGGACGTGAATGTGCAAATGAATTATTGGCCGGCCGAGGTGTGCAATCTCTCCGATCTCACCCAGCCCTTGTTTGACCTCATCGCCTCGCTGCAAGCGCCCGGCGCCCGCACCGCCCAGTCCTATTACCACGCCCGCGGCTGGGTGGCCCATGTGATTGCCAATCCTTGGGGCTTCACCTCGCCCGGCGAGAGCGCCTCGTGGGGCGCCACCACCGGCGGCTCCGCCTGGCTCTGCCAGCACCTCTGGGATCATTGGCTGTTCACCGGCGACACCAACTTCCTCGTTCAAGCCTATCCCATCATGAAGGGGGCCGCGCAGTTCTATTCCGACCTTCTGATCGAAGAGCCCAAGCATCATTACTTGGTGGTGGCCCCGGCCAACTCACCGGAAAACCATTTCTACCTGCCCGACGGCCATGACACCGCCATCAGCCTGGGCACCACCGTTCACGCACAAATGGTGCGCTACCTGTTCGGCGCGTGCATCGATGCCTCGAAGATCCTGAACACCGACGCTGACTTCCGCGCGGAGTTGACTGCTCAACGCGCCCGGCTTGCCCCCACCCAGATTGGCTCCAACGGTTGCGTCATGGAATGGCCCGAGGAATATCGCGAGGCCGAGCCGCATCACCGCCATATCTCGCATCTCTGGGCCCTTTATCCGGGCGATGAGGTTGCTCCAGAACTGACGCCAGCGCTGGCGGAAGCTTCCCGCAATACGCTGATTGCGCGCGGCGACGACAGTGTGGGCTGGAGTTACGCCTACAAGGCAGCATTGTGGGCCCGCCTCAACGACGGCGACCACGCCTGGCTCCTCATCCGCCGCGCTCTGAACCCGGTCACAAGTCAGGAAATCCGGTATGACAATGGCGGCGGCGTTTATCCCAACCTCTTCGACGCCTGCCCGCCATTTCAAATCGATGCCAATTTCGGCGTGCCCGCCGCCATCGCGGAAATGCTCGTCCAAAGCCGCAATGGCACCATTTACCTGCTCCCCGCGCTGCCTTCCGCCTGGGGTCACGGCGCCGTCACCGGTCTCTGCGCCCGCGGCGGGTTTGTCGTGGACCTGCAATGGCAGAGCGGCCGGCTCCAAAGCGCCATCATCCACTCCAGGAACGGTGAGCCCTGCCGCGTCCAATATCAGGATGCCAGCACCATTCTCGACCTTAAAAAAGACCAAACGATCATTTTGGATGGCAATTTAGCTCAGCGATCCAAATAGGTTCACCGCTCCCGGGGGACGAACGGGGCCCCCTCGTGACGCAGGCATTCTCGCCGGTGGGTACATGGAATTTTCCAGTTCCGTGTGGCCGGCATGTTCGACGAGGAGTGGAACTGGCGACTGGAAAGTCGCCGTTACCCGCCGACAAGAACGTCGGCGCTACGGTGCCAAACCGTCAAAGTGTCAGCGATTGCGCCAGGAGCTATCATCAAGCTTCCACAGGGCATTTCTATCACTTCAAAACGTCAAAAATACAGTTTTCGCCATTTCGTTCGTGTTAAATCCGGTTTTTGGTCAGGCTCGCTCCAAAACCGTTGCGCCTCCGCGGCGGCTTGGTTCATAGTATCACCCATGAACCGCGTTT
>CAYTJG010000059.1:18235-19486 GCA_964437865.1 uncultured Bifidobacteriaceae bacterium
TTGCCCATCGAGCGGCTGCGGAACCGTTTTGTATTCCTCGACGCCGAGGTCAAGGCGGCCGATGTAGGCCCCAAACCAAACTCATGGAACGGCATCAAGGTGATGGTGCATCTGGAAACTCCCGCGGGCTCCCAGTGGCCGCAAGCGGAACTGACGACGGGTTCCTTTGACTGGCAGCGCTGCTCCCATCGTCTCCTGGTGCCGCCCGACGCCACGGCGGCCACGCTGATCCTCGGTTTGGAAAATGTTCCCGGCCAGGCGTGGTTTCACGATGTCCGCCTGGTCCTGGGCAAAGAACTGACGGATGCCCCCGCCGCGCCGGCGGCTGCGCCAATTTTTCGGGGCCATGCGCTGCCGCGATTGCGGGGCGCCATGGTGGCGCCCGATACCCTGAAAGAAAGCGACTTGGCCGTGCTGGCGCGCGACTGGGGCGGCAACCTAATCCGCTGGCAATTGATTCGTTATGGCGTGCCGACGAATGAGACCGGCTTTGACCACTACGATCGCTGGCTGGATCAACAGTTGAAGCAATTGGATCGCGGCCTGACTTGGGCCGCCAGCCTGGGTGTGAAAGTGGTGGTGGATCTCCACTCACCCCCCGGCGGCCAGGCCATCGGCGGCGGTTACCAAGCCGCGATCGGCTCGCTCTGGACTGATCCCAACGCGCAAGCCAAGTTCATCGAGGTCTGGCGGACGATCACCGCCCGCTATCGTGGGGACGAGCGAATTTGGGGATTTGACTTGGTAAACGAACCCGTGGACGAGAATGTGGCGGAAGGTTGCGATGACTGGCAAGCGCTGGCCTGGCGGGCGGCCCAGGCGGTCAGAAGCATCGATCCCCAGCGCACCTTGATTGTGGAGCCGCCGGACTGGGGCTCGGCCTCAGGCTTCCTCGGGTTTCACCCCCTGCCCATTTCCAATGTGGTTTACAGCTTTCACATTTACGACCCGCACACCTTCACGCATCAAGGCGTCTTCGGCCCCTCGCAACCCGTGACATATCCCGGCCAGATCGACGGCGCGTGGTGGGACAAATCAGCCATCGAACACGCCATTGCACCGGCCACGGCATTCGCCGCGCGTTACCGGGTGCACCTGTATGTGGGCGAATTCAGCGTGATTCGCTGGGCGCCCGGCGGCGATAAATATTTATCCGATCTGATTGCTATCGTTGAAAGCCACGGCTGGGACTGGAGCTACCATGCTTTCCGCGAATGGGACGGCTGGAGTGTGGAACACGGAGCCGACCCG
>CAYTJG010000059.1:19586-25550 GCA_964437865.1 uncultured Bifidobacteriaceae bacterium
GGTCACGGGACTGGTCAACTCGCGGGAGCGCTTGAAGTCCGGCTCGAAAAGCTCCTGGTTCAATCGGTTCACGGCCGTGGCGTCGGAAAACGCCACGTCCATTTCCTGGGAGACGCGCAGGCTCATTTTCTCAAAGTTCGCCGACCCCATGCACGCCCAGCCATCGTAGACCGCCGCCTTCACGTGGGTCATGCCCGGATAGAGATAGACCCGGATGCCGTGGCGCATCATTTCGTTGGCCATCACCATATTGCCGGTGTGCATGATACCGATGTCATTTTCTCCCGGCAAAATCACTCTCACATCCACACCGCGCTGACGGGCTGCGATCAGCTCCCGCAGGATCTTATTGTCGTTGAAATAGGCATTCTCGATGTAAATGTACTTTTGGGCCCGGCGGATGGCCGCCCGTTGCGCGCGATAGATTTGCAACTTGGCGGTGGCGGTGCGCAACACCCGGATGTCAATGTCGCCCGGCTCGGCGTTGCGGTGCAAATGCTTGAGATCAAACAGCGCCGCCCATGCGTACCCAAAATCCCCGAGCGGCCCGGAAAAAGCCCAGGCCTTGCGATACTCCTTCTCCAACCGGCCGACCACCGGTCCGGTCAACCCCACCATCAGGTCGTGCCATTGGTACCGATAGACCCAGCCAATATTCATGCCACCCAAGTACGCTTGTCGGCTGTCGATGATCATGCATTTGCGGTGATCGGTTGTCAGCCAAGGATCGCTGGTCACGCGCACGTGCACCTGCGACCCGCCACGCAAGTACGACTTGATATCGCCCGGCGGCTCGAAATCCGGCGGCACGGACAACGGCGGCGCCCCCGCCCGCGAAAGCGATCCGATGTCGTCCACGAGCACCCGCACCCGCGCCGACGATGAGGTCTGCTTCAACAAATCGGCCACCTTCACGGCATAACTATCGGTCTCAAAGGAATAGACCATCACATCCACGGAACGAGTGGCGGTGGCGACCGATTGGAGGAAAGCCGGAAAAAACTGTTGTCCGTCCACAAAAAACTGCACCTGGCCCTGGTAACGCGGCGCCAAGACGACCTGATCCAGTTCCTTCTCCCAGGCCCGCAGGTCCATGCCCGGTCCCTGATACAAGGGCGGCGGCGGCTCGCTGGACCCCGACGATAACGCATCGACCATCGTCATGCCGGAACCGCCCAGATGCCAGAATCCACGCGTGACGAGGCTGACGGGATTCTTGATCGCGGTGATGATGAAGCTCTTGATGAGCAGCGTGTTTAGCGTGCGCAAGGCGGCCCCACCCGGCACGCGGAATGGCTCCGCTTCCGGGTCCGCCGGATAGGCCAGGAACACGATGAGCCGTTGCCGGGAATCCACCAGCACAAAGGCGGGATCCTCGCCCGTCATAAACAGGAAACGGTTTTCGCCGGGAGCCACCGCATTGGCGCCGGCGGCCAGCAACTTGATGGCTTCACGCGAGAAATCACGGTCGCTATACGTGCGCTCCAGCATGACCTCCGGCGGTTTATCGGCCAGCGCGACGGCTTTCAGCGCCCCGCTCACATCCCGGTAAAGAACCATCTCCATCTGCTCATCCAGCAACAGCGCTCCATGCCCCGGTTGCGGCGGCGTCAAGCCGGCAAAGACCCCCAGCAGTAGTCGGCGCCATTGTTGTTCATCGCGCGCCACCAACTGGTTGACCGGGCTCACCATTGCTTTGCGTGCCAGCCACTTTTCCCGCTGGAACGTCAGCACCGCGAACTGACATTGAAAATCCGCCGCACCCGCCGACACCGGCCGCCAGGTGGCGTGGGCAAACGCATCCTTGCCCCGCAGTGGATAGCGGATTTCCACCTCATGGTCCGTGCCGAAGACCGTCAGGTTGGTGATGCTGGAAGGGGCGATTTCCGCCAGGTAGCGGCTCCGGGGTCCGGGCGAAGCGCAGCCGCCCAGCAGCACCACGGCCACCAGGCAGACCACCGACCGCAAGGAGATTGGCTGCACCACTCCATTATTCCCGACCGTGCCCGCTGGGCAAGCGTGATTCCACACCCGCGCCCGCTCTGGGTGTGAGACAGAATTCTTCTTGGTTCAACCGCGCAGCGGTTGATTTTGGGTGCGGCGCGTGCGGAGCCGACATTCGGTCTCCGAGCGCGCCGCGCCTGCCAAGCAACGTGCGCCAGCCCACCCAAAGCACCGCCCTGACATCACGCGCTGCCCGCTCCGCTCCGCATCATCAACGCCGCCATTCGCTCGCGGTCGCCGAGGTCGGCGAAACGTCACGCTACGTTCGCGGCGCGCTCGGAGAGACGCGCCCCACCCGCGCTGGGACAAATGCCAACCTTTAGCACAAACAGACGCACCACCGACCCGCCGCCTCCATTTTGTGGACGCTCTCGGGAGACGAGCAGAATTTTGTCTCACACCCGCCCGCTTTCACCCCACCACGCCGGCGGCGTCACGTGGTCCGTCGCCCCGGGGAATAAGGAGGTTGGAACACTGGCGTGTCTGGCTAAAATCCAACGTCGCTCCGCGTCACCTCCTGAAGCCGTGGCATTATGGCGTTGAGAGCCGATAATACCGCTGCTGACATAGACTGTTGGTGTCGGTGAATTGCCACGCACCGCTGGCGGGGGTGACGGAGTTGGTGAATATGGGCGTCCAATCCATCTGCACCGCCAGGTTGGTTGCGGCCCAGAGTCGTGACACCACATTGGGCTGGCTCCGACAATCCAATAACACGCTTCCATTGACTGAGAGAGTGAGGCCGGAAATCACGGGCGCCGCCGCCAACGTAAGCGATGCCGGTGCGCTGGTGCTGCCACCCCAGGCATTGCTGACGACGACCGAGTAATTGGCCGCATCGCCGGCAGTAAAGTCGGGAAAGGTCAGCGTATCGTTGGTTTGTGACAGGAGGGGAATATTATTGGACAGCCATTGGAAGGAGTACGGTCCGGTGCCAAACAGCGTGACGACCAGAGTGACCCCTCCGCCCGTGGCTGCGGACTGGCTGGCGGGCTGCTGAATTATTTCCGGCGGCAGGTCCAAACGATAGAGTTCGCCGATTCCATCAGCGCCGCCATAAGCAGTGGTGCCGTAGAAATTGCCGTCCGGTCCCAAGATCAAATTTCCCTTGGGATACTCTCCGTTGGAGTTGGTAAAACTCACCAGCATGGCGAATGCGCCGTTGGACGTCACCTCAAACACTCCGCCGGCGTCTCCGGCGGTGGTGCCGCCATAAGTTGTTCCGTAGAAATTACCGTCCGGTCCCAGTGTCAAAGAGTTAGGCGAACCGCTACCGTTGCCGCCGGTGAACGAGTGAAGGTTGGTCAAAGCACCATTGGGATTCATCTCGAACACATTGCCATAAGAGCTATTGTCATCACCGGCGGTCGTGCCGTAGAAATTGCCGTCCGGGCCCAACGTCAAAGCCGCGTAAGGGTCAGCCCCGTCGCTGCCGTCGGTAAAGGAATAAAGGACAGCGAACCCGCCATTGTTCGTCACCTCAAACACCGTGCCATAACCGTCTTTGCCGCCATACGCACTCGTACCATAGAAATTGCCGTTGGTCCCCAGGGTCAAACCCGCATAGGGAAACGCCCCGTCATCGCCGTAGGTAAAAGAGTGAAGCGTGGTCAATACGCCGTTGGTGGTGACCTCAAAGATCGTGCCATATTCGTCGGCACCGCCATGGACTGTCGTGCCATAAAAATTGCCGTTTGGCCCCAGAATCAAGCTGCCCACTGGATTCGCCCCATTGGTAAACGCGAAGCTGGCCAGCGTGGTTAAGATACCGTTGGTGCCGACCTCAAACACCGTTCCATCATTGTTTCCGCCGCCATAATAGGTTGTGCCATAGAAATTGCCGTTTGGACCCGGAATCAAGCTTCCCTGCGGATTCGCGCCATTGGTGCCGGCAAAGTTAACCAGCGTGGCCAACGCGCCGTTGGGGGTGACCTGAAACAACGTGCCATAGCCATCCGTGCCCAGGTTAACGCCAAGACCATTGCTGCCGCCGTCCTGGGTTGTGCCGTAGAAATTGCCATTGGGGCCCAGGGTCAAGCCCCCAAAGGGCATGGCCCCATGCTGGAAGCCAAAGCTGAACAGCGTCGTCAACGCGCCGCTGGTGGACAATTCAAACACCGAACCGTTGCCGCTGCTGCCGCCTTCGCCGGTGGTGCCATAGAAATTGCCGTTGGCCAGGATCAGCGCCCCCCCAGGATTTGCCCCATTGCCATTGGTAAACGTAAGCAAGGGCGTGAAGGTACCGCCGGTCGAGATCTCAAACAGCGTGCCCACACCGCTGCTGCCGCCCCCGGCGGCCGTGCCGTAGAAATCGCCGTTGGGTCCCTGCGTCAGGCCCGCGTAAGGGCGCGCCCCATCGGAGTTGGTATAAAGGTAGTGTTCGCCGATGAAAGTAGAACGCCCGCCACTAAACGAATAGAGCGTGGTCAACGCGCCGTTGGGCGTCACCTGAAACACAGTGCCGCTGCCACTCTGGCCGCCAGAACGGGTCGTGCCATAGAAATTGCCGTCCGCCCCGAGCGTCAAGGTCGCCGTAGGACTCTCCCCGTCAGAGTTGGTGTCGGGCAGACCGGTGCCGCTCTCATTGTAACCGATTGCGCTGAACGTATAAATGGTGTTCAAGGCGCCATTGGTGGTCATCCTAAACAAGGTGCCGCTGCCGCCGTTGCCGCCTCCAGTGGTCGCACCGTAGAAATTGCCGTCCGGACCGAGGGCCAAGCCCGCATTAGGATCAACCCCATCCGCATTAGTTTCATCGCCCGTAACGCCGTCGGAGCGCATCGCAGTGAAGGAGTGCAGCGTGGTAAAAACGCCATTGGTCGTCACCTTGAATACCGTGCCGTCGGCGTTGCTGCCGCCTCCAGAAGTCGTGCCATATAAAATACCATCCGGCCCCAGCGTCAATCCCGCCTCAGGGTTCGCGCCATTGGTGCCGGCAAAGCTGACCAGCGTCGTCAGCACACCATTGGTCGTCACCCTAAACACCGTGCCATCGCCACCTGGCCCGCCTTTCCACGTGGTGCCGTAGAAATTGCCGTCCGGCCCCAGAGCCAGGGCCGATTCCGGCTGCGCGCCATCCAGGTTGGTCAAGTAGGTTCCAGTGCTGGTGGTCGGCGGACTGAACGAATACAGCAGGGTCATCACGCCATTGGTCGTGACCTTAAACACCGTGCCCTCGCCGCCGCTGCCGCCGGCCCAAGTCGTGCCGTAGAAATTGCCATCCAGCCCGGCCACCAGCGCGGCATAAGGGGTAATCGGGCCTTGGGGAAATGAATAAATCGGCTGGACGTTTTGCGCCGATGCCTGCTGGAGGCCCCAGAGCGACAACGTGCCCCCTACGACCACAGCGACGGCTCGCACTACAGCAGAGACCTTTTCGCTCCATTCGATCCAGGGTTTCGCCTTTGATTTATTTTTCATGGCGTGAAGGACCTAATCTTGATCGATTTTTCTTGGAACTCTCCCCCTTTTTTCTCACAACTACAATTATAAGTCAATCTGGTTCCAAACCGTTCGACGTTTGTCATGGGAAAGGGAGGCGTCGCGGAAAATGTGTAAATGCATTTTCAAAGGGCTAGAAACGCGAAAATCGTCCGTTGATAGTAAATGACTTACTAACAAGTCACGGCCTCAGACCGACAATGCGTAATTTGGCGGACGTCCGTGGGCCCGGGATTTATCTTGTCGGTCTAAGACCCTGCCTCGTTAGTTAAAGGGTCTGGGCGTGTGCCTGGCCAGGATGAGTCCGGTTGAGCCGTACGTCGGAACATGAGAGATATACCATGCGTTCTGCGCGCTCCACGCTGCTGCGCCCGAGGACGTGCGCACTCCGGGACACCGGATTTCCCCTTTTCCTTCAGGACGGTTTCCATTTTGCCACCAGCACCCGGCACGTTGTGCCGGGTCTGGAGTTTGGCTCTGACTAGATACAGAGCCTTATTTTTTATTGACATATCTAGT
>CAYTJG010000060.1:0-25377 GCA_964437865.1 uncultured Bifidobacteriaceae bacterium
CGCCAGCGGAATCCATTTGCCTCGCCATTTCGCGATTTCACCATGCCGGACCATCTTGTCCAGTTGTTTCTGGGTATCCGCGTCGATCTGCCCGATGTTAGCGACAACGCCGCCTTGCGCTATGGCAAACCGATCTTTGTGGCCGAAACCGCCTTCCCTTGGACCAATAGCGTCTGGAGCACCAACTTTTATGGGTTTTCCGGCACCACCAACGGTCAGGCCGCTTACACCCTGGCCCTGGTGCAAATCGTCAAAAACCTCCCCGGGAATCTCGGTGCCGGCATCTTCTGGTGGGGTGCCGAATACCAGGAGTTGTATGGTGTGCCCGAGGCTGGATTCAATACCACTTCCCTGTTCGACGCCGATGGCAATGTTCTGCCTGCGGCCGATGTCTTGGGCCAAGCTGCCGCGCCCCTCTGGCTGCAATCCAGTCTGGCCGGCACCAATCTCAATCTCCAATGGCCCTTGAGCGGCACCGGTTTGGGACTCACCACCGCCACCAATCTGTCGCCGTCCGCCACTTGGACGCCCGTCCAAGCTGCCGTGGCCGCCACCGGCATGGTGTATCAAACCTCAGTACCGTTGGATGCCGTCACCAACCGGTTTTATCGTCTGCAAACGAATTGACTCCGTGAAGCTGGCGCTCTCCGCCCGCCCTTTCGCGGCCGCCGGCAAAAATGTCCTCTTGACCATGGCTCGTGCTCCCGCATGTCAAACTGCCTATCGCGCCCGGCAGACGGGAAGGCCCCCGGTACTCCCTGTACTGGGCCCGCCGGTCATCTTTACGGCCGTCACGTTGACAGGACACGTGAGCGACATCGTGCAGGTTGACTGGCTCTATCAGTTCACCCCCGACTATTAAATTCGTGTCGGGTAGAATCCAATGTCGCTCGGATTGGGCTCAAGTTCTAATCCGGATGTCCGATTCAACGTCAGTGGGATATTTCTAATCGAGATCATGTTGGCAACACCTGAGAACAGCAGACTGAGAGTCTTGCGAGGCAGCTCCACCGCGGCGGACGAGCGGGCCGCGGTAGGCGAACTGCGCCAGCAAATCAGCATGCCGGAACGGGAGTTGGCGGTGTTTTTCTGTTCCTCGAAATATGATCTGGCCAAGCTCGCTGCCGAGCTGCGTAATACCTTTCCCGGCACGATGATCGGCTGCACCACCGCCGGACAATTGAGTGAAAAGGGATTCTTAAAAGAAGGCATCACCATGGCCTCGTTGGCGGGAGATCTGGCCGCCACCCCGTATCTCATTGATTTGGACAATTGGGAACGTGACCTGCTCGCCATTTCCTCAGAAGTGGCCGCCGCCAAAAGGGCCAACGAACAATGCCGGTTATTCGGCCTGTTGCTAATTGACGGTTTGGCCTGCATGGAGGAGCGCATTGTGGCCGAGCTCTACCGCTACCTGCCCCAAGTGCCCATCGTGGGCGGTTCAGCCGGGGATGATCTCAAGTTCCAGGCCACCCACGTCTTTGCGCGCGGCGAATTTCATTCTCGCAGGGCGGTCTTTACCCTCTTTCGCACCAAACTCCCCTTTGCCACCTTCAAATTCGAGCATTTCGCGTCCGATGGACAATCCTTGGTCGTCACCGAATCCAATCCCCATCGGCGGGTCATTTATGAGTTGAACGGCGAACCGGCAGCCGAGGTGTATGCCGCCACGCTCGGACTCACCGTGGATCAGTTGAACTCGCAGGTTTTCTCCCGCCATCCGCTCGTACTGGAAATGGGCGGAGAAGTCTTTATCCGCTCCCTTCAGAAGGTCCATCCCGATGGCAGCCTGGCACTCTACTGTGCCATTGAAAACGGGGTCGTCCTCAGCTTGGGACAGCCCGTCGATCCCATCGGCGTGGCCAAGGCCGCCTTCCAACGCATTAATGTAAAGGTCGGCAAGCCCGCGCTGATCATCGGCTGTGACTGCATCCTGCGCCGGTTGGAATTCGAACAAACCGGCCTGGCGATACCGATCAATCAACTCATGACGGAAAACGGCGTCATCGGGTTCAGCACTTACGGTGAACAGTATGACGGCATCCATGTGAACCAGACGTTTACTGGCATTGCGATTGGCGGTGGCACATGAGTGAGACCAGCCCCCAGGATTTGCCGGCCGACGGCCAGGACGCCGCCCGGCAACTGAGCGCAGCGCAAAAAGCCTTGCGGGCCAGGGACAAAACCATTGTCGCGTTGGTGAATCGCGTGCGCGACCGGCAAACGAACAATCGGACGGCCTTCACCCTGCTCAGCGAAAATGCCATGCTGCAACAGGTCGTGGCCAATAAAACGCTCGAACTGGAGGAAAAGAACCGCAAACTGGAGGAAGCCCATTTGGCTCTCCGGGAAACCCAGAGCCAGTTGCTCCATGCCCAGAAGATGGAGTCCATCGGCCAACTCGCCGCCGGCGTGGCTCATGAAATCAACACCCCCATCCAGTACATTGGCGATAACGGCCGTTTTCTCCGGGACTCCTTTCGTGAAATCATCCAGATACTGCAGACCTGCCGGGAATTGCTGCCCGCCGCGCGCAGCCAGACCATTCCCCCCGACCTCCTGGCCAAAGCCGAAAAATACCTGGCGGAAAATGGCCTCGACTACCTGACCGAACAGATCCCGGCCGCCATCAACGAATCCCTTGAGGGCGTGGACCGCATTGCCGAAATCGTCCGGGCCATCAAGGAGTTTTCCCACCCGGGGGTCAAGGAAAAGTCGCAGTTGGACGTCAACCAAGCTATTCGCACCACACTGACCCTCACGCGCAATGAATGGAGGCACGTGGCCAACGTGACCACCGACTTCGCCTCGGATCTCCCTTGCGTGCTTTGCTGCCCGGGCCAAATTAATCAGGTCCTGCTCAATCTCATCATCAATGCCGCCCAAGCCATTGCCGATACCCCGGCCGTCAGTCAGGGCGGCAAGGGCAGCATCCAGATCGGCACCCGCCGCGTCGAACAGTCGGTCGAAATCCGCATCAGCGACACCGGCCCTGGCATTCCGGTGGCTATCCGCGATCGGGTTTTCGATCCCTTCTTCACCACCAAACCGGTGGGTCAGGGAACTGGCCAGGGGCTGTTCATCGCCCATGACGTCATCGTCAAGAAACACAAAGGCACCATCGCCTTTGAGACCGAGTTAGGGCACGGCACCAGCTTCGTCATCCGTCTGCCGCTATAACTGGAAAAACCCGGGGACGGACGATCTGCCCCCTTCAAGGCGGCAATTGTCCGCCATTCCTGAAGGGGATGCGCGATTTTTGACACTTTTCTCGCCTTAATGCCGTTTACATGGTAGGAACAAGTTAACTAATCAGAAACCGCATGAGCAGCCAGGCCCATCGGGAAATTGAAATCTTCAATTCCGCCCTGGAGCGGACCACGGCGGCGGAACGCGCGGCCTACCTTGACGGCGCTTGTGCCGAAGACGCCGCCCTGCGCGCCCGCATTGAGTCGCTTCTCCGTGCCCATGAAGCGGCAGCCGGGTTCCTGCGCGCTGACGAGCGTGCACCGGCGGTCGCGCCAACGGACCAACCACCTGTCCTGCCCACATTCAGCTCACCGGTAACGGAGAAAGACGGCGACCGCATCGGCCGCTACAAGTTGCGCGAAAAAATCGGCGAGGGCGGCTGCGGCGTGGTCTATGTGGCCGATCAGGAAACGCCGGTGCGCCGGCGGGTGGCGCTCAAAGTGATCAAGCTGGGCATGGACACCCGGGCGGTGATTGCCCGCTTTGAGGCCGAGCGCCAGGCGCTGGCGATGATGGACCATCCCAACATCGCCAAGGTGCTCGACGCCGGCGCCACTGAGACCGGACGCCCTTACTTCGTCATGGAACTGGTCCGCGGGGTCAAGATCACCGACTATTGCGACCAGAATCAATTGACCACCCGCGAACGGCTCGACCTGTTCATCCAGGTTTGCCACGCCATCCAACACGCGCACCAGAAGGGCATCATCCACCGCGACATCAAACCGTCGAACATTCTCGTCACGCTGCACGACGGCGTGCCCGTGCCCAAGATCATTGACTTCGGCATTGCCAAGGCCACGGAGGGCCGGCTCGGCGAGCTCACCGTCTATACCGAGCTGCATCAATTCATCGGCACCCCCGCCTACATGAGCCCGGAACAGGCGGAAATGAGCGGGCTGGATATCGACACGCGCACGGACATTTACAGCCTGGGCGTGCTGCTGTACGAACTGCTCACCGGCGGCCCGCCGTTCGACCCGAAAGAACTCCTGAAGTCCGGGCTGGATGAGATGCGCAAGATCATCCGGGAATCGGATCCGCCCCGCCCCTCGACGCGCTTGAGCACCCTGCAGGCGGCCGAGCTGGCCGCCGTCTGCCAGCGGCATGGCGCCGAATCTCCCAAACTCATTCATCTGATCCGTGGCGATCTGGACTGGATTGTCATGAAAACCCTGGAGAAGGATCGCACACGCCGATACAGCACGGCCAACGGTCTGGCCAATGATATTCAGCGCCATTTAAGCGATGAACCCGTGATCGCCCGGCCGCCCAGCAGGCTTTATGTATTTCGAAAACTGGTGCGCCGGAACAAGCTGGTGTTTATGGCGGCCGGTTTAGTGACCGCCGCGCTCCTCCTGGCTTTGGGAGTGGCCCTGCTGGCGGTAGTACGCATCCGGCACGACAACGAGCAAATCCGGCGGGCCAGGGACGACGCGACGGAAAAACTGTGGAGCTCGTATCTGGCCGAGGCCCGCGCCAACCGGACCAGCACCCAGACCGGCCAGCGCTTCACCAGTTTGGAAACGGTGCAGAAGGCGGCGGCCATCCGTTCGGATGCGGCCGTGCGCAATGAAGTCATCGCCTGCCTGGCGGTGTCCGACCTGCGCGTGGCCAAAGAGGTGGTGGTCACGGGGCACGCCCGCAACGAACTGGCGTGGATGAGTCCCGACCTGGAACACTATGCGTTCGGGGACACGAATGGGAATATCACCATCTTTGCGACGTCCAATAATGCCGTGACGGCGGTTTTGCCGGCGCCCGGCTATACCTTGGAAATAGTTTGCGGCTTCAGCCCGGACGGAAAATACGTGAGCGCGCGCTACTGGCGGAAGCACGAGGGAGACAGTTTTGGAGTGTGGGATTGGGAAAAGCAGAAATGGCTGGTCCACGCCGTCCAGCAGGCGGATGAAACCAATGCGTTGAACTTCGCTTTCGCAGGCGATATCAGCCCGGACGGCCGTTTTTTCACGTGCGGCCGCGAGGATGGGAGCATTTCGATTTATGACTTGGCGGCCGGACAGGAAACCAGCCGGCATCCCGGCACCCGCCGGTTTGATCACCTGATCCTAAATCCGGCCGGGACGCAGCTCGCGTGTTCCCAGGGGAAGGATCCCCGGGTGGAAATTCGCGCGGCCGAATCGGGGCAGACTTTGCACACGTTGACCTGCCCCGCCGGGGTGAGTGCGATTGCCTGGAGCCCGGATGGCCGGCGCCTGGCGATCGCGTGCTCGGATTTTAACATTTACATTTGGGAAGGGGAGACAGGTCAGAAACCAACGGTGCTGGCCGGACATGTGGGCTTCGTCATGAAATTGGCCTTTAATCATGCGGGGAACCTGCTGGCCAGCACCAGTTTTGATGGCGTGGTCCGGCTGTGGAACCCGGACAGTGGCCGCCAGTTGGCGGGGTATCGCGGCAGTTCCTGGCAAATACAGTTCAGCCCGGATGACCGGTATTTGGTCGGCTGGCAGGATCTCAATCACTATGGCTGGCTGGAAGTGGCGTTCAGTCAGGAGTGCCGCCAGTTATACGTGCCGCGCGATGACGTTTATACCACGGTCCCCGTGTTTAGCGCCGACCGACGCATCCTGGCGGTGGGAACCGACAGCCAGGTTCGTTTTTGGGACATTGGTTCGGGCCGGGAAATCGGCGCGTTTCCCCTGGCGGGGTGTGATGCATTGGTCTTTCCTCCGGATGGTCGGAATTTCCTCACGGTGGATCGCCTGACCGGAATCCACCAGCGAACCTGGGAACCAGTGGGCGCGTCCGCCTATCGGCTGGGCAAACCGCGCCCTTTCTTCGGCGCGCCCGGCATCCAGGGGGCCACGCTCAGCTCGGATGGCCGGTATCTGGGGGTGACGCAATCAGCGGCCCGGCAAGCCTTGATCTTTGACTTGCACAACCCGGGGGCGAAGACGGTGCTGGCCGGCCCCTCCATGGTGGATCGCATCGCGCTGAGTCCGGATGGCCGTTGGGCGGCCACCGCGTCCTGGCTCAATCCGCTGGTGAAAATTTGGGATGCCCGGTCGGGCGATTTGGTGCGCACCATCACCGAGCCGGCTCGCACCTGGGTGACCTTCAGCCCGAACGGACGGTGGCTGGCCACGAGTTCGACCGAATATCAACTTTGGGCCGTGGAAACCTGGCAACCAAAAAGCCCGCCCCAAGCCGGCAGCTCCGACCAGTTGGACTTCACGGTCTTCAGCCCGGACGGCCGGGTCATGGCCCGCACCCAGGGGCACAAGATCCAATTGCTGGAGACCGCCACGGAAAAGACGCTGGCGACGTTGGATGCGCCCGGGACCCTCGCGATGGGAAAATGCCAGTTCAGTCCGGACGGCAGCCGGTTGGCGGCCGTGCAGAGCGACCAACAGGTTTTGCTGTGGAATTTGCGCTTGCTCCGCCAGGAACTGGGGCCGCTGCGCCTCGATTGGGATTTGCCGCCTTACCCGCCGGAGGATCAAGCGGCTGCCGCCGGTCCCGTGACGTTGGCGGTGGAATCGGGGCCGGTGAGCGCGTCTGCGGTCCAATCCGAAATCAACGCCTTAGCCCGTTAATCTAAATGCCCTCCGAATAACCAATATCCCAGGCTGAACAATTGAGCGACTTCACAGACATCCTCCAGGCGTTGGAACAAGGTGACCCCACGGCGGCTGAGGAATTGCTGCCCTTGGTCTATGGAGAATTGCGCAAGCTGGCGGCCTGCAAGCTGGCGCAGCAGTCGCCGGATCAGACGCTCCAACCCACCGCACTCGTCCACGAGGCCTATCTCAAACTGCTGGGCGATGGCAGCCATGCGTGGGCGGACCGCCGCCACTTCTTCTTCGCCGCCGCCGAAACCATGCGGCACATCCTCGTGGATCGCGCCCGGCGCAAGGCCGCCGGCCGGCACGGCGGCGGTTGGTTGCGCGTTGATTTGAGCGAAATGGTGGCGGCCTGTGAAACCACGGATGAAAACATCCTGCTACTCAATGAGGCCTTGGAAAAGCTCGCCGCGCACGACGGTCCGACGGCCGAACTGGTCAAGTTGCGCTTTTTTGGCGGGCTGACGTTTGCCCAGGCCGCCGCCGTGTTGGGGCTGTCCGAGCGCACCGCCAAGCGGATGTGGACTTACGCGCGCGCCTGGCTGTTCGAGGAAATCCAGAACTTGTAGGCGCAGAAGGGAATAACGGCAGGCCCCAGCCTGTCGCGGGAGCGGCTGAGCGAGTGAGCGCTGCCGGCCGGCCGCCCGGACGACTCCCACCGATTTTTCCAGAAGACAGATTCCTTTAAAATTAGGAACGCTATTTTGGCACTTTCTTCAGGAGCATTTCGTTTCATGGAGTGGAAAGCAAACCCCAGAGCCATGAAAACAAGACTCCAATTAGCCGCCGTGTTGCTGCTATCATCCCTAAACCACCCATGCTTACCCGCGCAGGCCCAGGGCACCCTGTTCACCTACCAAGGTCGTTTGAATAGCGGCGCCAATGCCGCCACCGGGAGCTATGACCTGGTGTTTTCGCTGTATGACACCAACGTCGGCGGCACCAGTCTCGCCGGGCCGGTCACCAATACCGCCGTGCCCGTGACCAACGGCCTGTTCACGGCGGCCATTGATTTTGGGGCGGGCGTCTTCACGGGCGGCAGCAACTGGTTGAGCATCGGCGTGCGCGCCCCCGGCGACGGTACCTTCACCATCCTGACGCCGCGCCAGCAATTGACGCCCACGCCGTATGCCCTGTATGCGGAAAGCGCCAACGCCGTGGGCTTGACCGGCACCATTCCGCTGGCGCAGTTGCCTGACGCGGTGGTGACAAACAACGCGACCGGGGTGACGCTCAGCGGCACCTTCAAGGGGGCGTTCAACGGCACCGCGGGCGCCTCGAACGCCTGGCAACTCACCGGCAACAGCGGCACCACTTCGGGCGTCAATTTTCTCGGCACCAGCGATAACGAGCCGTTGCAACTCCGGGCCAATAATACCATTGGTTGGCAGCTTCAATACGCGTCGGCAACCATCGGTTCAGGTTTCGGGGCCTCCACCATGTCCGGCGTCAACCTGATCGGCGGCTTGGGCAACACAATTTCCAATGGCGTGATCGGTGGCACCGTCGCCGGGGGTGGCTATTCCTGGCGCAATGCCCTTACTCACCAGAATTATCCGAACGTCGTGGGTGGCAGTTGGGGCGCCATCGGTGGCGGGGCCAACAACTCCGCCGGAAATTACGGCACGGTGCCAGGCGGATTCGCCAATGTCGCGGGCGGACTTTACAGCTTCGCCGCCGGGCAGGAGGCCCAGGCGTTGAACCCGGGCGCGTTTGTCTGGGCGGATTCGCAAGGCGGAGTCTTCCACGACAACGGCACGAATTCCTTCAATATTCGCGCCCAAGGCGGGGTGTTCTTGGACAACAGCACGCCGGCGATCACCTTTGGCAATACCACCCGGCAGATGCTTAATCTCTTCGGCACCAACTACGCCATCGGCATCCAGAACTGGACGGAGTATTTCCGCTCGTCCGGCGGCTATGCCTGGTATCTGAATGGCGCGCACAACGACAACCAGAATAGTCCCGGCACGGGCGGCACGACCTTAATGACATTGGACAGCAGCGGCGACCTGAACATTGCGGGCACGCTGACCCTGCCGAGCACGGTCATCGTGAACGCCGCCGGCTACAACACGTTTTTATACTCCGACAACGACTTCAACTTTTTCATCGGCGCCGATGCGGGTAATGTGACGACCGGCGCCCAGGGAGGCACTTCCGATTTGGCCCTCGGCGGCGCGGCGCTCAGCCGCAACACGTCCGGTTATGAAAACATCGCCATCGGCCTCGACGCGGCACAATTCAACACCACCGGCAATGACAACACGGCGGTGGGGACCAGTGCGCTCATGGGTGACTGGGACGACAGTGGCAACTTCGTGACGGGCAATAACAACGTAGCCGTCGGCGCCTGGGCCCTGCAAAGCGATGAGTCGGGCAGCAACAATGTGGCCAATGGCGCCTTTGCCCTGTTCCGCAGCACGACCGGCGCTTGGAACATCGCCAATGGTTGTCTGGCCCTGTTCAACAACGTGAGCGGCAACAAAAACACCGCGAATGGCTATAAGGCGCTGTACAACAACACCAGTGGCGTGGACAACACCGCCAACGGCTATGCGACGCTTTCGGCCTGCGTGGGCGACAAACAAAACGTGGCGGACGGAATAGCCGCGCTCGAGAATCTCAATGGTGGCAATCAGAACACCGCCAGCGGCGCCTATGCGCTGCAAAATCTGGTCGGCGGCTCCGGCAACGTGGCCCTGGGTTACAATGCCGGCAACAGCCTCACCGCGGGCAGCAACAACATCTACATTGGCAATGCCGGCCAAGGCAGCGAGAGCGGCATCATTCGTATCGGCACCTCGGGAACACAGACGCAGACCTACATTGCCGGCACCCTGTACGCCCCGGTGCTCACCATCACCGGCGGTTCCGATCTCGCCGAACCGTTTGCCATCACCACGGCGGACCAGCCGGTTTCCGCAGGCGCGGTGGTGGTAATTGATGAGGCGAATCCGGGCCGGTTGAAATTGACCGACCTGCCGTACGATACCCGGGTAGCCGGCGTGGTCAGCGGCGCCAATGGCATCCATCCCGGCATCCAAATGCACCAGGAGGGTCTGCTCGACGGGGGCAGGAATATCGCCCTGACCGGCCGCGTTTATGTGCAGGCCGACACCTCCAACGGCCCCATCAAGCCGGGCGACCTGCTGACCACTTCCGGCACACCGGGCCACGCCATGAAAGTCAGCGACCACACCAAGGCTCAAGGTGCGATTCTCGGCAAGGCCATGACCGCCTTGAGCGACGGCCAAGGCATGGTACTGGTGCTGGTCACCCTGCAATAGGGTGAGGGGAGAACAAGCCTATGAAAAAAGCCGACTCCAACACGGCCCGCGCAGAGTTTGCCCCAGCTGGCTGGCGGTGGCATGGAATCCCTGTTTTTTGCCGGGCCGCCGCGCTGCTTGGCCTGCTGCTGCGGACCATGACCAACCCGGTCGCCGCGGCCCCCATCAGCGCCGAAAAAGCCGGCCAGGCCGTGGTAACCTGGGTTCGACAAGTGACTGCCGAGGCGCGGACCAATGCGGCCATTGAGCGCGTTGAACCTTACCGGAAAAACGGGATCACCCTGGCCTATATTGTTCACCTCACCAACGGGGGTTTTTGTCTGGCCGGCGCCAGCTCACTGACGCTGCCCGTCTATTTTTATTGTCCCCAGGGCGTGTATGACGCGAACGACCCAAACTGCCAGTTGATTCTGAAGGAAATCGCCCAACGCCATGTTTTCCTGGAACGCGAGGCGGCAATCAATGACCCGGCTCTAAAAACCGACCATGCCGAACTAACCCGTCGTGCCCGCGCCTGGGAGGAACTGGCCGCCGGCAGCGGCGCATCGAGCAAGGCAACTCCAGCCCCAGTCCGCCCGAGCCCGCAGGGTGGTCCGGTTCCGCTGGAGCGGCCGATCTCCTCGGGACCCACGGAAATGGTGTTGCCAGTGACCAGTGCGTGGGACCAGGGCCCTCCACCTTACAACGATTATTGTCCCACTCTGCCAGCGGGTATCGCGCCGAATGCCACGAATCTCACCGTCGTGGGCTGCGTGGGCACCGCGCAGGCGCAAGCGTTGTACTACTGGAAGTGGCCCAGCAGCGGCGTGGGCAGTGGCACGGGCGCTTACACCTACTTTCAAGCGGTCTCGGCAAATTGGCCCTACAACTCGCTTTCCACTCCCTTGGCAACCGACCCCGGGATTATTCCCGACGATTTCACCTCCCACCTCTCGTGGGCCGGCGGCCAGTTGACCATCATCGGTTGGTGGGATGCTTCGATGTATCAGCAAGCCCAACAGTTTACGAATCAGAACTCGACGGTGAATGCAGCGTACGAAAGCGCCTTGACCACACTCTACAAGGAGCTGACGCCCAACGTGACAGAGTTTTCAGCAGACTACACCCACCCGATCGACTGGAGCGTGATGCAGGACAGCTACAGCCGCGAATTCACGAATGTGACTTCGCCCGATTACGTGGATTCTCAAATTGCCTACCTTGATTACGAACTCGGAGTGGGTGTTCAAATGAGTTACGGCGTCAGCGATTCAGGGGCCTTTGCCGATCTCATCGCCGGAAATTTAACCAATCATTTCCATTACGATCCGTCGGTCGTGGATACCAGCCTGGACACGAATCAAGTGGTCATGGAAATCCAATGGCTGCGCCCCTGTCTCGTCGGTGGCAATGACCATTGCTGGATGATCTATGGCTATAATATGGGAACCAGCCCCTGGCAATATAAGATGAACATGGGCTGGGGCGGCATGGATAACGGCTGGTACGTGATCGACAATGTCGCCACGAACATGCTGACCTCGCCCACCCACATTGATGACTTCGTTTGGGATTTGGCGCCACTGGAGGTGGTGGGATTCGTGGGGGCCAGCAGCTCCGGCAACGGCTCGCCAAACGCGCCGTACGAGAACATCCAACAAGCCATCACCACCGCGCCCAGCGGAGCCACGCTGATTTTTCAGGCCAACTCAGTGAACACCTTTTCGGGCTCTTCCCTGGTGATAAACACGCCGCTCACCTTGAAGGGATATAATTCCCGCATCACCAAATAGCGCGTCCATATCATGAATAAAACATTTGTCCTCTTGGGCTGGCTGATTCCAACGCTCAGCTTTGCGCAGTCCTACTCAATTGACTGGTTTAAAATCGCCGGGGGCGGCGGTGCCAGCACCGGCGGCGTTTATGCCGTCAGCGGCACCATCGGCCAGCCGGATGCCAGCGGGGCCATGTCCGGCGGCAATTATTCGCTGACCGGCGGATTTTGGAGCCTTTACGTCGTGCAGACGGCCGGGCTGCCGCCGTTGTCCATCAGCCACACCCGCAGCGGAGTCGTCGTGTGGTGGCCGAACACGGCCACCGGCACTTTGCAACAAAGCACCAACCTTGTCACGGGCACTTGGGTGAACAGCAGTTACACCGTCAGCACCCTCAATGGCACCAACCAGGTCACGATCACCGGCCCCTCGGGAATTCTATTCTTCAGATTGATACCCTGACCTTCGTTTCCACGCTCATTTTAGATGTCGTGGCCACACCGGAGCTTGAAAAACGTCCGCCGATCGGTTTGGATTACTCCATTGCACATGGCTGGCGCTAGAAAAGGCCACTCGTTGCGGTCGGCCTTCACACGCCGGCAGCCTTGGTTGGCCGGCATCCCGAGGTCGCGTTGACCGAATGCCCGGCGCGAAAGTTGTTTCCAGAGTAAACGATCCGTTCTATGTCAAAATTACTATTCCTGAGCCTCGGTTGGGCCCTGTCGCTGGTGTTGCTGCCGGCCGCGTCGGCGGCCACGACGAATACGCCCTGCACCGTCCAAAAAGTCTTCCTGCCACAACGATTGCAAATCGGGGACACCGGCATCAATCCCGTCCAGCCGATTGATGACGCCGCGTGGATCTGGCATCCGGATTACGCGAATCCGGCCGGGCCGGACCACAGCGAGTATTTCTCCTCCGGCTGGCGCGAGCCGGTGCTGCTGCGCTTCCGCAAGGAATTTACCGCCACGGACCAGCCGCTGCGCATCCACGTGACTGCGGATGAACGCTTCGAGTTGTTCCTCGATGGCCTGCGCATTGCGCGCGGACCCGATCGTTCGGACGTGGAACATTGGTCCTATGCCAGCTATGATTTGCAACCGGCGCCCGGAACCCACCAACTCGAAGCGGTGGCCTGGAGCGTTGGTCCCTATGCGCCGGTGGCCCAACTCACCTGGCGCGGCGGGTTCATTCTCAAAGCCGAGGGCAACTATGACGCCGCCCTCACCACCGGCAAGGCGGCTTGGGAAGTGGCCCAGCTCAGCGGCATCGAGTTCCAGGCGCCCCGCACGTTCGTGGGCGCAGAATTGATCGCCCACGGCTGCGGAGCGCAATGGAAGGAAGGCTCGTATGTGCCGGCCAAAATCGTTCGCCCCGCCATCCACCCGCAGATGGTGGGCGAGAGCGCCGCCGGCTGGAAGCTGTTCCCCACCCGTTTGCCCGACCAAATCGACCGCGAAATCAACGCAGGCAAGGCGGTGGCCTTGGGCAACGGCACGCTGGGCGCCAAAGACGTCATCCGCGCCGAACAGGCCCGAAATCCCGATCTGCCCCGCTGGCAGGCGGTGATCGCCGGCCAGGACCAAATGGTGGTGCCGCCGCATACGGAGGAGTTTTTGCTGTGGGATCTCGGCAACTATTACACCGCCTATCCGCTGTGCGAAGTCAGCGGCGGCACCGGCGCCAAGCTCGCCTGGGGTTGGGGCGAATCCCTCTACCTGCCGGATTCCGATGCCAAGGGCCAGCGCGATGAATTCATCGGCAAAAACTTTCACGGCCTGACCGACACCTTTCTGCCAGCCGGCGGCGAGCATCAAAAATTCTCCACGCTCTGGTGGCGCGCCGGCCGTTGGTGCCTTCTTTCCATCAAAACTGATAGCGAGCCGTTGACCATCCATCGCCTCGCGCTCAATGAAAGCCGCTATCCGTACGAAAATGAATCGGTCTTCGACGACGGCGACCCCGAACTGGCGGGCGTGGTGAAGTTGGCGGTCCGCGGCATCCAGATGTGCTCGCACGAGACCTACATGGATTGCCCGTACTACGAACAGCTCATGTACGACGGCGACTCGCGCCTCGAATTATTGACGACCATGGCCATGACGAGGGACGACCGCCTGGTCAAACGCGCGCTGGAACTCTTCGACTTTTCGCGGCGTAACTGGGGATTTGTGAACGAACGATTCCCGGCCTACCTGCCCCAGAATTCGCCGACCTTTTCCCTGATTTGGGCGTTGATGCTGCGGGACTACACGTACTGGCGCAATGATCCGGAGTTTGTGAAAAATCGCGCCATCGGCCTGCGCTCGATGCTGGAGAATTTCAATCCCTACGTGAACCAGGACGGTCTGCTCGAAAACCTTCCCGGCTGGCCGTTTGTGGACTGGGTGCCGGACTGGTCGGCGGGCGATGCGCCGGATGGGGCACACGGCATTTCCGCGGTCAATAATTTGCTGTACGTTTACGCCCTGGAAAAATCCGCCGAGATTGAAGACTCGCTGGATGAACCCCTGCTGGCGCAACGGCTGCGGGCGAAAGCCGGCCGCACCGCGGCCGCGGTTCGCGCCAAGTTCTGGGATGAGCAACGCGGTCTCATGGCGGACAATCTGGCGCACGACCAGTTCAGCGAACACGCCCAGTGTCTGGCGCTCCTCTCCGATACGGTGACGGGCGACCAAGCCAAACGCTGCTTTGACCAATTATTGTCCGCCCCAGACCTCAAGCGGGCGACCATCTATTTCAGTTTCTACCTGATGGAAACGTGGCAGAAATTCGGTCGCGGCGATCTGATCGTTGACCGCATGAACTTCTGGAAGGACCTCGTGAAGCAGGGGCTGAAGACGCCCGTGGAAATGCCGGGCAACACCCGTTCCGATTGCCACGCGTGGGGCAGCCACCCCCTCTTCCACCTGGAAGCCAGCGTCGCCGGCGTGCGGCCCGCCTCGCCCGGCTTCCGCACCGTCCGCATTGCCCCCGCGCCGGGAAACCTGCCGAAGATTGTCAGCCACCTCCCGCATCCGGACGGCTTTATTGACCTCGACTTGACCTTCGCCGACAAGCATTGCCGCGGCCAGGTGGAGTTGCCGCCGGGCATCACCGGCGTCTGCGTGTGGGCGGGACAGGAACACAAGCTGGAAGGCGGCACTAATCAAATTGATTTCGCGCCTTGATCGGAACCAATACCCACGGTGAATAACTTGGCCTTGCCGGATTGCTTTTTCGTTATACGTTAAAGTCGCCAAGACGATTTTGTCCCGTTGCTTATGTACGAGACATCGACAATTCCCATGGTGAACCTGACGCTCGTAAACGCCGAGAAGAGCCAGACGTCAGACCTCATAGCCGTGCCAGCCTCAGGCCTGCTCGCCTACGAGCAACGCAATGGATTCACCCGCGTAAGGCTGACCAAAGGCGGCTGGCTGGATGTCCGCGAAGCAACCGACGAAATTGACCGGCGCTTGCGGTGGGCCGCCACCCAGGGGACCTCCGTCGAAAGCAGCCCAAATCCGTGTCAGCCTTAGGCAATTTGCTTCCGGGTCGCCTCCGCCAGTTCAGCGGTGATTTGTTCCAACGGCACAGAAAACCGGATTTGCCGGCCGAGGCCAAGGCCCACAGTGTATGGGTGCACGTGCAGGCCGGCAGCGCTCGCCACGGCGCCTTGCTTCGTTTTGCGGACCTTTTTCACGGGCGACCACCCCGGCAGCCGTTGCCCGGCTTTCCGTGTTTCGCCCATCATTCCATCATACAAGCCCATCACAAACACATTCCGGTCACTCGCACTGACCCCGTCAATCACGCCAAATTTTTCAATCAGGGCATGAAAACTGCCGGCGATGTATGAGGAAATCTCCGTCAGCTGTCTGACCGTGGCTGGCGCCGCTTCCGCCAGCAGGTCGCCCTGCCGGAAAACACACGGAATCTTAGCGGCGGATTCAATCGCCCATTTCACGGAATTGGCCACCTCAAAGTCGTCCGCTCTGAAGGAATAAATATGCCGGGCCTTACCCGACCGCTTGAATTTGCCTGAAAACAAATTTGGCAACCCAGTCTCGTCCGGCTGGCTGAAATCCGGCTGGTTGAAATCCAACCGCGCTTTGAGCCGGGCAATCTTGTGCTGAGCCGCCAGTCTCTCCCCATCAATCCCGCGCTCAGCCAGGGCCTCCAGCTTTTTGAGCAAGGCGCGCGCCTTTGCGTTGGCCGCGGTTAAATTCGTTTTCACCCGGTCATTTTCTCATCTCCGATTCCCGCAGGCAATCGCGAAGCCGCCGGCGACCGGGCGCGCAACCAGGCGCCGCATTGTCTTCCCGTGCGTCTGTCCGAGTTTTTCGTCCACGCCCGCCTGTGGCCATTTCATGCCACGTTGACTCCGCCCTCGCATCTGGGAAACTACTGGTTGACTCAATGAACACACCGCCCCCCAGCCCCAGTCTGCCGATGCGACTTTTAGTCTGCATGCTCGCCTTGCTCACCACGCTCACCGCCCACGCCTGGCAGATGAAACAGGGGCCGCTGATGACGCACTGGGCCGCCTTGGTGGACACCAATGCCCCGCTACCCGAGTATCCCCGGCCCCAAATGGTCCGCTCCAATTGGCTGAATTTAAACGGCGTCTGGCAGTTCCAGCCGGGTGCCACCAACGATGTCGTGCCCACCGGCCAGACACTTGCGAGCCAGATTCTCGTGCCCTACCCCATGGAGTCCGCCATCTCGGGCATCATGCAATACAGCGAGTTCTCCTGGTACCGGCGGACGTTTACCGTGCCGTCGGACTGGGCCGGCAAGCACGTCATCCTCCATTTGGATGCTGTGGATTGGCAAGCCACCGTTTACGTCAATGGCACGCAAGTGGGCCTCCACAAGGGCGGCTATGATCCTTTCAGCTATGACATCACTTCTTACCTGAATGGGGGCACCAACGAGCTGATCGTGAATGTGTACAGCCCGGTGGACAATGGCAGCGAGCCGCGCGGCAAACAGACGCTCTATCCCGGCGGCATCATGTACACCTCTTCGAGCGGCCTCTGGCAACCCGCGTGGCTGGAACCGGTCGACGCCTCCGGCATCAGCTCATTGCACCTCGTTCCCGACGTGGACGACTCGCGGCTGCAATTGACTGTCAGCGGTTACGCCACGAACGGCGTGACGGTCTTGGCCACCGTCCTCAGCAATGGAGTGGCCCTGAACACCGTGACCGGCGCACCGCAAACCGCACTTAATATCCCGATCGCCAGCCCGATTTTGTGGTCGCCTGAAAACCCGTTCCTTTATGGGCTCCAGGTTTCCACCCTCCATGGCGGGGTCACGAACGATTCGGTGACGAGCTATTTCGGCATGCGGAAGATCTCCGTTCAAACCGTGAATGGCGTGCCGGAGCTTTACCTCAACAACCAGTTGTATTTTCAAATGGGGCCACTGGACCAGGGGTTCTGGCCGGACGGCATCTATACGGCCCCCACGGACGACGCGTTAAAATATGATCTGCAAATGGAGAAGGCGCTGGGTTTCAACGCCGTGCGGAAACACATCAAAGTGGAACGCCAGCGTTGGTATTATTGGGCCGACACGCTCGGCCTCGTGATCTGGCAGGACATGCCCACTTGCAACTCCTATACCGGCAATTCCAGCCCGCCCGCCGTCGATCCGCTCGACTTTATCGCCGAACTGAGCGCCATGGTCACCAACCATTGGAACAGCCCCTGCATCGTGATGTGGGACATCTTCAATGAGGGCCAAGGAGAAGAGGGCAGCGGCGACGGAGCAGGCCAAACGAATACCGCTTATCTAGTCAGCCTGGTCCAAACCCTCGACTCCTCACGGCTGGTCAACCAGGCCAGCGGCGGTAATTATTACGGCGTGGGGGATGTGCTCGATTATCACAGCTATCCTGACCCGGGCGATCCCCTCAGCAGCACCCAGGCGGCCGTGGATGGCGAATTCGGCGGCATCGCCTGGCATCTCACGGGCCATTTATGGAATGCGTCCGAGGCCGGAAGCGGTTATCTGCTGGCCAGCTCCTTGGATAACTTTGCCTCGCTCTACGAGGGTTACATTGGCGAGGCGATCGGCGACAAGTCGCTGAGCAGCGGCGGCTTGAACGCGGCCATTTACACCCAGATCACCGATGTCGAAAACGAATGCAACGGCCTGCTGAGCTATGACCGACTGCTCAAGCCGAACCTCGATCGGATCTACGCTGCCAACCTGAAAGCCATCACCGCACACAGCACTTCCACCGCGGTGGTGCCTACCTCGCAGACGACTCCCCAAGTCTGGCAATACACCACCAACACCCCGGCGTCCAATTGGTATGCCACCAATTTCGACGCTTCGGGCTGGAGCACTGGCGACGCCGGCTTCGGCACGACGGATCCCAACGTCACCCCGAACACAGCCTGGACGACCGACGGCTATATATACTTGCGGCGCACTTTCAATCCCGGCGCCTTGACCCAACAGCAAATCAACAATCTCGTTTTCTCCACGTATCACGATGAGAATGTCGCCATCTATCTCAACGGGGTGTTGGCCGCTTCGGCCTCCGGCTATTCCACCGCGTACATCAGCCTGGCGCTGAATTCGGCCGGCCAGGCCGCCATCATCCCGAATGCCACCAATTACCTGGCGGTCTCCTGCTACCAGAGCACCGGCGGACAGTTTATCGACGTAGGCCTCTCTGACATGGACTTGGTGGCCAACACCTACACCGTGCCGACGGATGAAATCGGTTACTGGCCGCTCAACGCCACCAACGGCACCGTCGCCTTGGACGCCACCGAGAACGGCTACAACGGCACGGTCACCGATGCCACTTGGAACGCCAGCGGCAAGGTGAACGGTTGTCTGACATTCAACGGCACCAACAGCCAGGTGCAAATCACCAACCCAGTCAACGCCGATTTCAGCGTCGTTTTCTGGGTCAAAACCACCCAGACGGCCGGCGCGGGGCAATGGTATGATGGCGCCGGCTTGGTGGACGGAGATCACGCAGGCACCGCCAATGACTTTGGTACGGCGCTGGTGGACGGCAAATTTGCCTTTGGCGTGGGAAATCCTGACACCACCATCCTTTCCACCAGCGCCATCAACGACGGAAGCTGGCATCAATGCGTGGCGACGCGGGTGCAGGCCACGGGCCTCATCAGCGTATACGTGGACGGCATCCAGCAAGCGACCGGCACGGCCAACACCAATCTATTGAACGCCTCGACCGTCCTGCTGTTTGGCCGGATTGCCACGGGTGGCGGATATTTCAACGGCAGTCTCGATGAAATTAAAGTCTTCAACCGGGCTTTGGGAAACCATGAAGTGAGCGCTCTTTACCACGGCAGCGGGGTGCCCCAAACGACCCCGGTCATTCTGCTTCCGCCCGCCTCGCAGACCCTGGCCATGGGCAGCACCGCGTCCTTCAGCGCGCAGGCGATCGGTGGCAATTTGAGTTACCAATGGAACTTCAACGCCCAGCCCATTGCGGGGGCCACCAATAACACGCTGATCCTGACCAGCATCGGCCTGACGAACGCGGGCACTTACAGCATTGTGGTCTCAAATGCCGCCGGCAGCGCCAGCAATTCGGTGACCTTGACCCTCTATACCACCCCGACAAACTTGTTACATCGGTACAGTTTCCTCAGCGACGCCACCGATTCGGTGGGCGGCGCCAATGGCTCCGTGGTGGCTCCCAGCGGGGGCGCCGCGGCCACGATCAATCACGGTCTCATCCTGCCGGGCAACCAGGTGGGCGGCTATGGCTATTCGGGTTACGTGTCCCTGCCGAGTGGCCTGTTGACCATGACCACCAACCTCACGGTGGAATGTTGGGTGACCCAAAGTCAGCCCAATACCTGGGCCGAGATCTGGGATTTCGGCAGCGACGGCAGCCACAACTTTGCCCTGATCCCCTACCCGAACAACAACAATCACGAAATGGAAGTGGCGTTCACGCCGGATGGCGGCGAAGCAGACCTGCAATCGACCATTTTGTTTCCGACGGGTTCGGAACAGTACATTTGCCTGACCTACAACGCGGGCAGTCTGGTGGGCAACCTATACACCAACGGCGTGCTGGCGGCGACGCTGACCCTGCCCAACACTTCCTACACTCCCGGCACCATCGGCGGCACCAGCGGCACAACGGAAAACTCACTGGGCAATGACGTTTACGGCGATGAACAGTTCTCCGGCACCATCTACGAATTTCGTATTTGGAACGGCGTGGTCTCCCCCCTATACCTTGCGGTCAGTGCCGTGGCCGGTCCCGCCGTGGTGGCCACCAATTTGACCCCGTTGTCACTCACGGTCACCGTGCCCAGCCCGAGTGTGGGCGAGGGAGTCACCCAGCAGGCCTCGGCCACCGCCTCGTTTTCGGCCGTAACCAATATCCTGGTTACCGCCGAGGTCAACGGCTGGACCAGCAGCAATACCAATGTGTTCACGGTGAACAGCAGCGGAGCATTCACGGCCGTCGGGGCGGGCAATGCCACCCTCAGCGCCGCGCTCAATGGCTTTACCGGTACCAGCATTTCGCTCACGGTCACCTCCAGTCCCCCGGTCATTACGCAGGAGCCGGTGGCCGCTGAATCCCTGCTGGCTGGCGCCACTCTCGTGGCCAGCATCACCAACTCCGGGACACCCCCTTTCGTCTATCGGTGGTACCTGAACAACGGGACAAACCCCGTGAGCATGGCCCATGTCGCTGCGCTTACCGTAACGAACTTGCAGACCGCCAGCGCCGGCAATTATACCTGCGTGGTCAGCAACCAATACGGCACCGCCACCAGTTCAGCGTTGAAACTGACCGTCGTCACCCCCACCCGGTATGAACAGTCGATGCTGCTCCTTGGCCCAATCGCTTACTGGCCCCTGAACGAAACAAGCGGCACTGTCGCTTATGACCTGGTTGGCGATCACAACGGTTCCTATGTGGGCGGCGTCACTCTCGCCCAGTCCGGCCCCACGAACCCCATCTTTGGCTCCGCCAGCCGTTCGGCCCTGTTCGACGGATCTTCCGGTTACGTCGATATTCCCGAAGGACCCTTTAACATCACCGGCGCCATCACCGTGGCCGCCTGGGTGGATGTCTCTTCCGTTTCAAGTTTCAAGGGTCTGATTGGGCACGGCGACGCCTCCTGGCGGGTGAGCGTTAATAGCAGTGGCGAACCGGGCGCCTCGGATGGATTGCTCCCGACGGACGCAACCTCGCCCACCAGCATCGCCGACGGCAACTGGCACTCGGTGGTGTACACCTACGATGGCACACTCAACAGCGAGAACGGCGCCCTTTATGTGGACGGATCACTCGTGGCGAATGACAGCGTGACAACGACGCCTGGGGGGGACAACTTGGACGTATGGATTGGCGGCTCGCCTGATTATGGCACCGGCCGATTATTGAATGCCAGGATCTCCCATGCGGCCATCTTCACCCAAGCGCTCACGGCCACCCAGGTGCAGGACCTCTACACCGGCGTTTACACGGCCCCGGTCAGCCTGAGCATCACCTACTCCGGATCAAGCCCTGTGTTCAGCTGGGCGACGGGAACGCTGCTCCAAGCGCCGACGCTGTTCGGTCCTTGGACCACCAACACCACGGCCGTTTCGCCATACACGGTTCCGCTCGCCGCCGGGAACAATCAATTCTTCAAGGTGCTGGTCAATCCGTAAGCAACCGATAAAATCGCGACCGGTCAACGCTGGCGAAAGTTTGCGTCGCGGCGAGGCCGCTTGTATCGTAGAACGCAGATGCCAGCGGCGCCAAATTCTCCGATGCCTACGCTGCCGGGCCGCGAGGCAACCCCCGTTTCCCCGCTGCACGCGCCGGTGACCGCCGTTCACGGCGTGGGGGAGGAACGCGCCCGCCTGCTGGCCCGACTGGACATTCGCACGGTCGAGGATTTGCTCTTGCACCGGCCGCGGCGTTATGAGGATCGCCGCCGGTTCCTCGCCATCCGTGACCTGGAACTCAAAGAGCCGGCCACGGTGCACGGCAAAATCATCGCCGCCGGCATCAAGCGTTTCCGGAAAGGAACCCGTTCCTTGTTCGAATGTGTCTTCGACGACGGCACCGCCCATCTGCACTGCCGCTGGTGGCAGGCCCAGCCCTGGATGCCGGATTGGTTCGCCGTCGGCCGCGAGTTCCTGGTCTTCGGCAAGCCGGAATCGCTCAAACCGCGCACGATCGACCATCCCGAGACGGAGTTGGTGGAGCCGGGCGAGGACGAATTCATCCACGTCAACCGCATTGTGCCGGTACATCCGCTGACCGAGGGGCTCACGGCGCGCGTGCTGCGCTCCCTGGTCTGGCGCGCGCTGGATCAGTTCGTGGCGGCGTCCCGCGAGGGGGCGGCGCTTTATCCCGAGTGGCGCTGGGCGGACGCCAAGTTGGCTCCCCTGCCCCATAATGCCCACCTGCTGCCTAGCCGCGCCAACGCCATCCACATGACTCATTTCCCGGAGGAACTGCCCGACGTGGATATCGCCCGCCAACGGCTCGCACTGGATGAATTCGTGGAATTACAGACGCAAATCCAGGCACGGCGCAAGCGCTTTGAAGCCAATGCCCGCGGTCTGCCCTGCGTCGGCGACAACCACTTGATGAAACCGTTCCTGGCCGGCCTGGGTTTCAAACTCACCGACGCCCAGACCCAAGTTCTGCGTGAGATTCGCACGGACCTCGGCGGGGCGCATCCCATGCGCCGCTTGCTCCAGGGCGATGTCGGCTCCGGCAAGACCGCGGTGGCCGCTTGCGCGGCGCTGATGGCGCTGGAAAGTGGTTTCAGCGTGGCTCTCATGGTGCCCACGGAGATTCTGGCCGAGCAACACTTCCGCAATTTTTCAAACTGGTTCAAGCCGCTCGGCCTGGCCGTGGAAATGCAGACGGGCAGCCGGAAAACATCCGCTGTCCCCGCTGAAAACAGGCCGTCCCAGGCAACTCCCCACGCCCCGATCGCCAGCCCGGCTACCGCCGCCAACCCGCCGGCCGCTGCTCTTTTCATCGGCACCCATGCCCTCTTGACGAACGGCTTTGACCTGCCCCAGCTCGGCCTGGTGATTATCGACGAGCAGCATAAATTCGGCGTGGCGCAACGCGAAACGCTCGTGCGCAAGGGTCGTTATCCGCACTTGCTGGTGATGACCGCCACGCCGATCCCGCGCACGCTCGGCCTCACCCTGTATGGCGACCTGGATGTATCGGTCATGGATGAACTGCCAAAGGGGCGCGGTGTCATCAAGACGTTTGTCCGCCCCACGGAGAAGCTGCCCAAGGTCTTTGAGTTCATCCGGGAAAAGCTGACGCAAGGGCGGCAGGCCTACGTGGTCTATCCCCGCGTCGACGTGGCCGACACCGACAAGGACATCAAGGCCGTCACGCGGGAATTTGAAAACGTCGGACGCGTCCTGGCGCCCTTCAAAGTCGGTCTGCTGCACGGGCGGGTGCGACCGGCGGAGAAGGAGCGGGCCATGGACGATTTCCGCGCCAACCGCCTGCAAGTGCTGGTGGCCACGTCGCTCATCGAAGTGGGCGTGGATGTGCCCAACGCCACCGTAATGCTGGTCGAAAACGCGGAGCATTTCGGTCTGGCCCAGCTCCACCAGTTGCGCGGCCGGATCGGCCGGGGCGCCCACGAGAGCTTTTGCATCCTGATTTCGGACGCGCCCGACGAAGAGGCGCAATCGCGGCTGAAGGTGTTGGAGCAGACCAACGACGGGTTCAAAGTGGCCGAGGCGGATTTAAAACTGCGTGGGCCGGGCGAACTGTTGGGCCAGCAGCAAAGCGGGGCCATGAAGCTGCGCTTCGGCAACCTGGCCGAAGACCTGCGCCTGATCCAGCAGGCGAAAGAGCTGGTGAAGAACGACGCGACCAAAGGCGAAGTCACCGTGGTGCGCGAATAAGCGTCACAGCGTCACATAGCGCAGTACCTGCACCTCGCGCTTAAAAATCAACTGGATGGAGTTGTTCTCAAAGCTCCAATTCACCGGGCAGCGAGCGTCGTAATATTCCCACAACACGCGCCCGTCCGACGGCCGGAGCCGGGTCAGCCGCATATAAGCCGGTTTTTGCAACGAGGCCGTCATGTCATTGAGCACATCCTCATCCGTCGGGTTCGGGTCATAGGCTTCGATGACATAAATAAAATTGCCGGCAGCGTAAGAAACGAAACCGCCGGGTTTGATACTCCACAGCGTCTTGCCGGTCTTGGCATCGATCTTGGAAACCACCGCCTCGGTCTTGCGGGTCACATCGATCTGGCGCGAATACCGGACATCGTCTGGATTCCCGGTGGTGGTGTTGACGTAAAGGTTGTCTTGTTGGTCAAAGAACAAACCCACCACCCCCACGGAGGGGAGCCGCCAGCGGGCATTGCCGGAGCTCAGGTCAAACGCGGTGAGCAACGCCTGGTCAAAAACATAAAGCGTGTCGCCGCGCTCCACGCACGGCCCTTCGCCATAAGGTGAGGCCTCATGTACGAGGGCGGCCAATCCCGCCTCGCTGCCTGGCAGCGGGTACGTCAGCGACGCCTGCCACAATTTCTTGTTGGACTTGTCCAGCACCACCACGTCCTTGCCGGCCGCCACGACATTCACGGTTTTAAAGACAAACAACTGCGGCGGACCGGTCACTTCGCCGGTCCAGTCCGGCGTACTGGCAGCGTCCGGAAGATGCACCGTCACTTGGTAGCGGCTTTCGTCCACGGTCACCGTGTCACCGCCGGCATCGCGCTGCATACCGTTCAGGATTTCATTGGCCACCGCAGTGGTCTTGGCGCTGGTGAGGTCGCCATTGAGGACGGATTTCCCGGACGGCGCTTTCATGGCGGAATGGGTGACCATGTGTTCCTCGAGCAGGCGGCAGGAAAACCGCACCACACCCGTGGGGCCGGCGACCAACCGGAACAACTCGGCATGGTCCGGCAGCGATTTGGCATCGTTCCGCGGATGCTGCGGATCGTCCCGGAGGGCTTGCTCTAGCTGTTGCTCATGGTGGGCGTTACTCAGGAGAGCCGGCAGCGCCAGCCGCCCCTGCAAATTGAGATTCTGCGCCTGCGACTCCACTTTCTGTGGATCCAGCGGCTGCCCGCCGCCGGTCGTTCCCGGCAGTCCGCCACCGGCTTCCGTCTGCGCCAGCACCACTGTCTTGGTGCCCGCCGGGGTCAATTGCTCCACCCGCACCTCGCCGCTGGCCAGGCTGATGTGCGTGACGGAAGTCAGGCCGATCATTTGCAATTCGTCGCCGCCTTCCACAAGGTCGCCCCCGCGCTCGGGCAAATCCACGGTCCGCGCCACCTGGCCACTGTCCCAGTCGTAGTGGATGAGCTTGCCCGCCTGCGCCACCCAGACATTGTGGCCGGCTACATGCAGCGCCAGCTCCGATTGCAAGGCCTGCCTCACCGACCGCTCGATCTCGTCCGGGCTGCGATGGCTGTGCAGGCCAAAACCTTCATTGGCCTTGGCTTGTTCGTCATTGGCCTCCTTGAGCCCCCGCTCCACTTGCGATTGGTT
>CAYTJG010000061.1:0-25295 GCA_964437865.1 uncultured Bifidobacteriaceae bacterium
AAGACAGGTTCGGTTCGCTTTTCAAGATCTCGGCCTGCAGTTGGATCACCGCCAGAATGTTGTTGAAATCATGCGCCACGCCGCCGGCCAACTGGCCGAACGCCTCCATCTTTTGCGACTGGCGAAACTGCGCCTCGAGCTTGCGCTGCTGGGTGATGTCGCGAAAGGTCCAGATGCGGCCGTAATGTTTCCCGGCCTTGTCCCGCACCGGCGAGGAGTAGCGGTCCAGGATGGTGCCGTCCACCAGCTCGATTTCATCCCGGCTCACCTCGTCCGGGTGGGCGTTCAGATAGGCGAGTTCTTCGGCGAATTTCTGGGGCTGTTTCAAATGGTGGGCCACAAAGGAAACCTGCGTGTCATTTTGCGGGTTCGCGGCCACCTGCGGGGGAATTTTCCACAGCTCGTTCAGGCGCTGGTTCTGCAGCAGTTTCCGGCCCTGGCTGTCCACCACCAGAATGCCGTCCAGCGCCGAGTCCACCTGCGCTTCCAGAAAGGCCGTCTTCCAACGCAGTTCGTCCTCCGCCTGCTGCCGCTCCTGTCCGCGCCGGCTGATCTCCAGGGCGAACGAAATATCCATGGCCAGCTCGTCCAGCAGACGCAGTTCGTCCTCGGTGAAAAACCCCGGCCCGCTGGCATAGAGGCTGAAGACGCCCACCAATTGGCCGCCCACCCGGAGCGGGAAGCTGGCTGAGGATTGGTAACCCCGCCGCAAGGCCTCGGACCGCCAGGCCTGAAAAATCGGGTCGGTCGCGATGTGGTTGCTGACGACGTGCTGGCCGGAAAGAGCACACTGGGCGGCCGGACCGGTGACGTTGGCTTGGTCCCGCAAATTAAATTTGGGCAGCTCCGTATAGCCTTCCACCACCCCGCTGGAGGCGATGGCTTGCAGCGTCTTCGTCTCGGCCTGGTACATGCCGATCCATGCCATCCGGAACCTCCCTTTTTCCACCGCAATCTGGCAAACCGCCGCCAGCATGGCCTGCGGGTCATGCTCGCGCACGATCGTGCAGTTGACCGCGCTCAGCACGGCGTAAACCCGGCTGAGCTGCTCCACGTGGCGTTCTGTCCGTTGCCGCTCGGCCAGGTCGCGGGCGAGCGTGCGGTTGGCCTGTTCCAGTTGGTCCATCTTATCTTCCAGCTTGCGGATGAGTACTTCGCTGTAGAGCCGCAGGTTGCTGGCATCTTCTTCCGCCGGGTTCGCCACGGGGATTTGCACGGGCTCGCCCGGCGCCGGCCTTGGTCCCGCCGCTGCCGGACCGTCCACGCCGGCCGCCAGCACCTGGCGGATGCGGTTGACCAAATCATCCGGCTCCATCGGCTTGAGCAGAAAGGCATCGGCGCCGAGGCTGAGGGCCAGTTGCGCATCCTTGGGGTCCGTGTAGGTGGCGGTATAGACAATGAACGGAATCGGTCTGAGCCGGGTGTCTGCCCGCCACTGGCGCAACAAGCTGTAGCCATCCATCACCGGCATCAGCAGGTCGGAAATGACGAGTTGCGGCGGGTTTGGCCGGGCCTTGGCCAGGGCGTCGGCGCCGTTGTTGGCGTGCTCCACCTCGTAGCCGCTGCCCGCCAGCAACGTGGTGAGCAGGTAGCGGCTGTCTTCACGGTCATCGACAATGAGAATTCGGTTCATGACGGTTTCCTTTCTGAAGTGGCGGCAGGAATCGTTCGATCTCCGTCACAAAGGTGTCGGGATTGATGGGCTTCTCCAAGTATCCGTTGCAGCCGGCGGCCAGCGCTTTGTCGCGGTCGCCGGCCATCGCGTAGGAGGTGACGGCAATGATCGGAATGTCTCGCAGGATGGGAAGTTTGCGCAATTCCTGAGCCACGGTGTAACCGTCCATGGTCGGCAACTGAATGTCGAGCAGAATCAGCGTGGGCTGGGCCGCTTGCGCCAGGGCGATGCCTTTGGGCCCATCGGCCGCCGGAATCACCACGTAACCGTGCTTCTCCAGCAGGAAGGTCACCAGATAAGAGTTTTGCTCGTTATCTTCGATTAATAATACTCTTGGTGTCATGGTTTTTTCTGATGGTCCAGGGGCAGGACGAAAGTGAAGACGCTGCCAGCGCCCCAGGTGCTTTGAGCCGATACTTCCCCGCCCAATTGGTCTGCCAAGCGACGGCAGATCGCCAGCCCCAGCCCCGTGCCCTCATGGCGCCGGGTCAGGCCGCTGTCAATTTGCCGAAAAGGTTGAAAGAGTTGGTCCATATCTTCCGGTTTGATGCCCATGCCGGTGTCGGTCACGGTCAGGCGCACCGCGGCCTGGGGTGCGGTCTGTTTGGAAAGGCAGTAATCCCCGAACCATTGGGCCGCCAGTGTGATATGGCCTTGTTCGGTGAACTTGATGGCGTTGTTCAACAGGTTCAGCAGCACCTGCTCCACCCGCAAACGGTCGCTGACCACCGATTTCCGGTCCGCCGGCAGGGTTAATCGCAGGGCCAATCCCTTTTTCTCGACGAGCGGTTGGACCACTGCGGCCACCTTTTCCAGCGCGGCCAGCAAATCGAAGGGTTCGGCATGGATTTGCAACTGGCCCGCCTCGATCTTGGAGATGTCCAGCACATCATTGATCAGGGAAAGCAGGTGGCGGGCGCTGCCCTGCACCATGCCCAGTTGCTTGGTCTGTTCGTCGTTCAACGGTCCGGCCAGGCCACGCAGGATGATGCCGGTGAAGCCGATGATGGAATTGAGCGGCGTGCGCAATTCGTGCGACATGGTGGCCAGGAACGCGGATTTGAGGCGGTCCGCCGATTCGGCCCGTTCCTTGGCCTCGGCGAGCTCGGTGGTGCGCAGGAAAACGCGTTCTTCGAGCGTGGCCTGGGTGGCCCGCAGCTCTTCCTCGATCCGCTTGCGTGCCGTGATGTCCACGCCGATGCTCAGGATTTCGGCTGCCTGGCCGGCTTGGTTTGCCACCACGCGGTTGGTCCAAGCGATCCAGACGTGTTCGCCGTTGCGCCGGATGTTCTCGTTCACGTTCTGTTCAAACGCCGCCGGGTTCGCGCAAATCTCGTCCATGACCGAGGGCAGGTTACGGCCGTTGCTGCCGTCCGCGGGCACGATGGTGCCCACCACGTGGCGGCCCAGGATTTCCGCGGCAGTGTAGCCAAAAAAACGCTGGCCAAACTCGTTCAGGAACGTGATTCGTCCGTCGCGGGACCAGCGCAGAATGATGCTGTTGGCCAGCATCACCAGTTCGCGGTATTTCTGCTCGCTTTCGCGCAACGCCCGGTCGGCCTCCCGGCGGGCCGTCACATCGCGGGAGACGACCACCACTTGGGAGACCTGCCCTTGGGCATCCCGAATCACGCTGCCCTGCGACTCGATGTGACGGATCTGTTGTTGTTGATCCACCAGCCGGTATTCCATGCGCTGGCCAACGCCTGTGCGGACAGTCGTCTGGAATATTTGCTCCACTCGCGCCCGATCTTCCGGATGAATCTGGTCAAAGGAAGACGTCCCACTCAGTTTGTCCGTGTTGCCGAGGATTCCCTGGTAGGATGGGCTGTTGTAGAGACGGCGGCCCTGAAGATCAAGCACCGCCACCAAATCGGCGAGGTTTTCCATGATCAGGCGAAATTGTTCCTCCCGCCGGCGCAATGTCTCTTCCGCCTGTTTGCGTTCGGTGATGTCGGTCATCACCGCCACCCGCGCCGTCCGCCCCTGATATTCCAGGTCGTGCGAAAAGACGACATTGGTGATGAACGTGCCGTCGCGTTTGCGGTGGTGCCATTCCCCCACGTTGGCGTGGCCATGCAACTGCGGAATGAGTTCGGCGATCTTCGCCTTTTCCTCCTCGGGATAGAGGTCGGGGAGGTGCATGGCCAGCAGTTCGCCGGGGCGATAGCCGTAATGCTGCAGGAAGGCCTCGTTGGTGGCCAGGAGTTGCAGCGTGGCGCGCTCATAGATCAGCATGGGCATCGGGTTGTTATCGAACAGGAATCGATGGCGGATTTCGCTCTCCTGCAAAACCTGCTCGGCCCGCCGGCGTTCCGCCAGCACGCCGGCGAGAAACAGGGCGCAAATGATGGTCACATCCAGGAAGGAATGCAGGGCCAGCAGCAATTGATTGGCCGTGCCGGTGAGAAACGGGCTGCCGCCGTGACTGGTGCCGACCGTCGCCACGATGGCCGTGGCGGCGGCGGCAGTGGAAACGCCGCGCATGCCGAAACGAAACGCCGCCCACAGCAACAGCGGAATCAGCGCGTAAGCCAGCGGTATGGATCTAAAGAAAACGAAGAAACAAAGCAGCAGCAGCAGGCCGCCCAACACCACCGCCTCCAAGGTGCGCCAGACGTTTCTGTGAAATGGATGTGGTCGGCACCAGGCCAGCACCAGCGGGGCGGCCACAATGGTTCCGGTGGCATCACCCGCCCACCAGGTCAGCCAGGCGTAGCCAAACCGTTCCCAGGGCAGGTAGCCACCCAGGGTCAGGCTGCCCACGCCAACCGTCGCGCTAATGACACAGCCGCCCAGCGCCCCGGCCAGGACCAGCACCACCACATTCCATCCGCTGTAAAGTGGGTGTTGGTCCCGGCCGCCGCGGCCCACCAGCCAGGCGCCGGCGGCCGCCCCGGCCAGGGCGCCCGTGGCGATACCAGCCGCAACCAACCCGGCGGCCACGCCCGCGTGGGCCGGCGCTATCGTGCCGTCGAAAACGGAAATCGTGTTGGCGGCAAAAGAGCCGAGCCAGATTCCGGCCAGGGCTGGACGCCCCAGGATGATCGTGGCCGCCAGGGCCAGGCCCGCCGCGGGAAAGAAGGGCGAGATGTTGCCGGGATTAATGGCGAGCAGAAAACTCAACTTGGCCACCATCGCGTAGACGATGGCCAGCGAAAGAATCGTGAACGGCGACGGATTAGCGATCCGGTACGCGGAATGGTTCGTGGTTTCCGTGGGGTTCATTTTTCACGTCCGCCAGGATTAGTTTTTAATGTACCACAAGAACCGTCCCGCTGGCCATTTTTTCCGCCGGAAACAACGAGGGTGGGGGATGCAGGGTGCTCATACCCGAAAACCGAGTGAAATATGACGTGTCTTGTGGCTGCACACCGGGTGAACTCACCCAGCCCGCTGGCACCGGGGAATCTGCCCATACCTTTCAGACTTCACAGGAACGTCATTCAACCGACATCGGCTTGTCATGTTGGGCCGGCAATCTCCCGCCAAGTTTTTGTCGTATGCTTCATAGTTATAATTTGTCCGGCGAAGGTGCCGGTAGCCAGTTTGATCATCAGTCATTGCCGGGAGCGACGGATGTGGAACTATTGGCTGCCCTTTCCGGAGACCCGACGGAGATTTTTTGGCGTTTGTGGGAACGCCACCAAGAGACGATCTATCAAGTCTGTCTGCGGGAAATGGGCGGGCAGACGGCGGATGCGGAAGACGCCTTAAGCCAGGTGATGTTAAAATCGTGGGAATGTCTGCCGGCTTATGCTCCGGAAATAACGTACTTGAAGGCGTGGCTGTCGCAAATGGCCAGAAATCTGTGCGTTGACTTGCGGCGGAAAGCGCGGCAACAGTCGGTAACGGCGGAGAACTGGAAAGTCCTCACCCAGCCGGAACCAATCGTCGAACAGCCCATGCTGCATCGGGAGCAGGCTGCGGAAATACGGCAATGGATTGACGCCCTGCCGCCCAGGCTGCGGGAGCCGTTCGAGTCTTACGTGGTCCAGGAAATTCCGGTCCAACAGGTCGCCACCCAATTGGGTTTGTCACCGGCGAACGTGCGCAAACGGGTTCAACTGGCCCGCGCTTGGTTGCGCCGGGAGTGGACCAGCGGCCGGACCGCAGGTGGGAATCCGGTCGCCAACCAGCCCCGCCGCCTCCCAGCCAAACCGGTCCCGGCAAGGAAACTGGGGGAGGGTGTGCCCTCGGCCGTAGGCTCGGTGAGCGTGAAACTGCCTTGCGGAGTGGAAGAATTGTTCCATGTCTTTGCCGCTGAAACGAAGTTTGCACCGGGCCGAAAAATCAGGTCGTTGCAGAATCAGCTCTCACGGCATCCGGAAAACGTGGAAAGCCGGGAGTTGCTCGGGGATTTGTTATACCACCAGGGTGACTGGCTGCGGGCGGTCGATGAATGGCAATGCGCGCTGGCCCTGCGACCGCGTCGGCCAACGGCGCTAAAGTTGGGCCAGGTGCTGCTGGAATTGGGCCAGGCGGAAAAAGCCGTGGCGGTTTTTAACCGCGTCCGGCGGGAGAAATCCCGTTCAGCCGCGGACCGTCATTTGAGCGGCTGGATTGCCTATGGCCAGCGGGACGCCGGCCGTTCGGCGGCGGAATTTCGGGCCGGCGCCGATCTGGAACCGGGAAATCCAGTCCACTGGCACGGCCTGGCCCGGGCCCAGCGGTTGGCCAATCGGTTGCCGGAAGCGCTGGCGGCAATTCAACGCGCCTTGGTTCTTAACGCAAATGATCTGGTGGCTTTGAGCCTGGGCCATGAAATGCTGATGACGGCGAATCAGGTGGCGGAAGCGTTGCGCCGCGCCCAACGGCTGTTGGAACTGGCCCCGTCGGACTGCTTGACCCTGTGGCGGTTGGTCGAAGTTCGTTGCCGATTGAAGCTTACCCGCGGGGCTGCCGAGCTGGAAACGAAACAGTTGCTGCGGCGCGCGCTGCGGCAGTCCCGGAATACGTGTTTGGCGCAGAAATCCCTGGCGGCGTTTTGTCGATCGCAAGGTGAACTCACAAAAGCCCTCGGCGTCCTCCGCAAGTTCGCCGCGGAGTTTCCGCAATGTCCCTCCGTCCGGCAAAGCTATTGGAATCTGCTGGCTGAAACGGGGCGGCGGGAGCACCCGTCCGCGGAACCGCGCGGCAGAAAATCACCACGGATGATATGTTGTTACGGCGGTTGTCAGTGGCGCCCCCAAGCCTTCCAGCCAGGCGCCTGATGGAAGACGCCCGGCACATCTGGCGGGGCTTGGCCGTCGAGCCGCGCGTGCAGCAGGCTGAAACGCCTTTCGATGGTGTCAGTCCGGCGGATTTCAGCAACGGCTAAAATGAAGAGACCCGGCTTTTTACCATTGAAGAGCGGAATTATTACTTATGAAAAAAACATCCAGCCTGGCGTTCGGAAATCAGCGGACTACTTGGCGGGGCCGGCGATCGCCGTCGATCCCAAGATGCCGTCACCTCAAGCAGCGGGCCCCGCTACTGTGCTCGCTGGCGGTGTTGTCCCTGTCTTTGCTGGTGGGGGAAACGTCCCGGGCTGAGGATTTGCCGATGACCTCGACCAACACCGTTGCCAACCCGCCCCCGTCCGGCGGCGATCGGAAAAAGATCCTCTTTTTTTCCAAATGCAATGAATATGAAGACGAGATGGTCCGCCGGACGAACGGCGGATTGAGTCCAGCGGAAGAAGTGGTTTCGGAACTTGGCAAACAGAACCGGCTGGTGTTCACATTTACCAAGGATGGCTCGGTATTCACGCCCGAAAATATCGCCAAGTACGACGCCTTCTGCTTCTTCACCTCGGGTGATCTGACCCAGTCAGGCGGTGACGGCAATCCGCCCATGTCCCCCGCGGGCAAGGCCGCCCTCCTGCAGGCCATTTTTGACGGCAAGGGCTTCATCGGCATCCATTCGGCCGCCAATACCTTCAATTCGGGTGGGACAGCCGTGGACCCGTTCATAAAAATGCTCGGCGGCGAATTGAAAGTCCGCGTGCGCGGGATGGAACCGGCGCATCAAATTGTGGTGGACACGAATTTTCCCGGCATGAGCGCGGTGCCGGCGGATTTCGGGCCGGTGGATGAATGGTATGCCCTGAGGAATTTTTCTCCCAACCTGCACGTGCTCCTGGTGCAGGACACCGCGGCGATGGTCCGGGGATCCTACTACGCTCCCAACTATCCTTCCACCTGGGCGCAGCAATATGGCAAAGGGCGCGTTTTCTATACCAGCATGGGCCATCAACGAGACGTTTGGGTCAGTCCGGTCTTTGAAAGGATGCTGGCGGGCGGGCTGACCTGGGCGGCGGGTGGGGTGACCGCCGATGTGACGCCAAATATTGATCAGGTGACCCCGCAGGTGAACAAGCGTTAGGTGACGATTGGGTGACGGAATGATGGCGGGCCGGTGACTCGCTTTTAGGTTTCGCAGAAGGCGGTTGGGAATCGTCTTAATCTATGAAGGTGCCATCCGGTTTGGGGGCCGCTCGGATTGAAACGAGTGCCGGAGGCTTTGTTTTTTGATCGGTTGGAACTCTTGAAATATGAAACTCATTTTTGGCGGATTGATTGGTCGTTTCCGGCTGGCAGTGTTGTTGTCGGTCCCGTTTGGCATGGCGTTGCCGCCGCCTTCTGCGCAGGCCCAAACCGCCTTGGCGACGGTGACAAGCACGAGTGCGGTCACCATCACCACCAACATTGCCGTGCCGGCTTCCAGCGGCACCACTTATGTGCTGGAAAAATATTCGCCCGGGCAATTGACGATGAGCGGACAGCTCACGGGCGGGGCCGGTTCGATTTTGCGAACCACCACCCAAACTACAGGGGACACCACCACCACCTTCGAATTCTCCGGCACCAGCTCAACTTACACCGGGGGCATCCAGCTCTGGCGGGGCGTGGTGCGGGCGGATAACGCACAAGCGCTGGGCACCGGCACGATTTATTGTGACGGCAACGACTCCATTTACGGCGACCTGACCTTTGGCAGCAGCCTCACCTTCGCCAACCCGATTGTGCTGCAGGAAAGCACCACCATTTCTTCGAGCAATTATAGCGTGGTCATCACCGGCGGCATCACCGATGGCGGCAGCGGTTATGGGATCACGAAGTACGGGACGGGCACGCTGACCTTCGCGGGGGCCAATACTTACAGTGGCACCACGGCCGTCGGCGGTTCTACCGCGGCTGGCGGCACCCTGGCCATCGGCGAGAACAATGGCCTGCCTGCGGGGTCGGCGCTGACGATTGACAACCGGTCTGGCGCGTCGGTCCTTAGCCTTGGAGCTTTCAGTCAGAATGTGGGTGCCATCACTCTTTATGCGGGCAACGCGGCCCGGACCAGCGTCAGTGGCACCGGGACCTTGCAACTGGCCGGTAACCTGACCTTGGTGGATGCCCACACCAGTTCGCAGGATTACCCGCTTACCATCGCGGCCCCGATTGATCTTAATGGTGCCACCCGCACGTTTACTGTGGGCTATGGCAACAATCAAGATTCCTCTGATTTGGGTGATTTACACTTGAACGGGGTTCTGGCCAATTCGACAGGCACCGCCGGCGTGACCTTTGCCCCCTATACGACCTATAATGGATCCGTCACCCTTGGCGCGGCCAATACTTACAACGGAGCCACCACCCTCACCACCGCCAGTGGCGGCACGGGCACCTCCACCCTGGCGCTGAACGCCAACAATGCCATTCCGAACAATTCCGCCTTTGTCCAGAGTGCGGGCACGATCCTGGATCTGACCGCGTGGAACAAAACGACCGGCATTGCCACGGGCATGGGTTCGTTGACCGGCGCGGGCACCGTCACCTTGGGGTCGGCTGGAGTCTTGACCATTGGCTACGACAACTCCTCACCGGCGGCGTATGCCGGTGTCATCGGCGGCGCCGGCGGCGCCGTTATCAAGACCGGCACCGGCACGCTGACGCTTTCGGGCGCCAATACCTACACCGGCCCGACCACGGTGAGCACCGGGACCCTGCTGGTGAACGGATCGCTGGCTTCCGCCACGACGGTGAACAACGGCGGGACCTTGGGCGGTGTGGGCGCCATCAACACGAATGTCACGGTGGCCAATGGGGGCATCCTGGCGGCCGGCAGCGGCGGTTCCGGCACTTTGACCTTGAAAGGCCTGACTTTGGGCGCCAGCGCATCGGATGCGCTGACCTTGAATCTGGCCGGCACCTCGGCGGGCATGGCTTCCACGTTCGCCGTGACGGGCGCCAGCGCTTTCACCAATAACGGCACGACCACCATCAACATTTCCGGCACGCTGCCCAACCAGGCTTCCGTGTCTTACACGCTGCTCACGTATTCTGGATCGAGCAAAGGGAGTGGCACCTTTGTCCTCGGAACGGTTCCCAGCTTTCCGGCCACCCCCTATATTACGAATAATGTCGGTTCCGCAGCCATCCAATTGGTGGTTCCCGCCCCCGCGTCGGCGGGCTACCTGACCTGGGTCGGCTCCCCCTTGGCCAACTGGGACCTGTTGGGCAGCAATGTCTGGCGGCAAACCGGCAGTTCCCTCCCGGCCTATTACACGAATGGCGACAGCGTGGTGTTCGATGACACCGCGACCAATTTTTCAGTGGATCTGGCCGTGGCCGTGCAACCGGTCAGCGTGTTGGTCTCCAATTCCCTCAATAATTACACCCTCAGCGGCGCGGGCAGCATCGCCAACTTGGCCAGCCTGACCAAGGTTGGCGCCGCCGAACTGACCCTCGCCACGGCGAACACGTACTCCGGCAACACCACGATTTCCGCCGGCACGCTGGCGTTGGGCTCGGCCAACGCCATCCCCAGCGGCGGTTCCGCCGGCAATCTCGTCGTCAACGGAACCCTGGACCTGGCCGGTTACAGCCCCACGGTCAACAATCTTTCCGGCGCTGGCATTGTGGATGAGGTCAGCGCCGGCGGCAGCCCGGTCCTTACCGTCTCCAACACGGTGAATTCCTCCTTCACCGGCACCCTGCGGAATTCCAGCGGTTCCCTGGCGTTGAACGTGGCCGGGCCAGGCACCCTGACGCTGGCGGCCAACAACACCTATGCGGGTGGCACCACGATCGCCGGTGGCGCAGTGAGCATTACGAGCGGGGGCGGCCTGGGTTCCGGGCCGGTGAACGTGACCGCCAATCTGGCGGGGGCCACCACCAACTTTTTGACCGTGGCCAACAGCGCGGCGGTGACATTGACCAACAACCTCAGCCTGCCCAATGCCAGCGGCACTTATGTGCTGACCAAGAACCAGACCGGCCAGTTGACGCTCGCCGGGACCATCAGCGGCAGTGGGTCTGGGGCGATTCTTCGTGTTTCCACCGACATCACGGGCGACACGACGACGGTGACTGAATTCGCCGGCACCAATTCGTTTGGCGGGGGGGTGCAACTCTGGCGCGGCGTGGTGCAGGTGGACAATCCCGCTGCGTTGGGCACCGGAGCCATCTATGCGGACGGTAACAATTCCGCCAACGGCGACTTGTATTTTTCGAGCGGCATGACGTTTGCCAATCCATTGGTGTTGCAAAACCTGACGAGCCTCTCCCCCGGCACCAACACCGTCACCCTGAGCGGCGGCATTAGCGGTACCGCCAATATCACAAAAAACGGCTCCGGCACGCTGAACTTGTTCGGCCGCCTGGCTTTCAACGGTGATTTGGTGGTGAATGCGGGCACAGTGGGCATTGGCTCGGTGATTCTGGCGGGCGACACCACCAGCGGCGGCGGTCTGGGCGCCACTTTTACCAATTCCATTTCCATCACCGCCGGGGCCACCCTGCAGTCCGCCGGCACTTTAACGCTCTTTGAGAGTTCGTCCTTGGAACCTTATATCGGAGTCAGTGGCGCCGGTACTTTGGTGCTTACCGGCACCAACAACAGCGCGAACTCCCCGGATATTTCGTTCGGGGCGAACGATACTACGGCCAACAGCACCGCCAACTGGGGCGCCCGGATTGCCGCGCCGGTGAATTTGGGGAGCGGTCAACGCTACATCTGGGGCCGCACGGATCATACCAGTGTGGATGTCTATGGTTGTTTGCAGGCGGACTGTCAGTTCGGCGGCCCGATCAGCGGGTCGGGTGGCCTGACCTTTATTGCCCAGAACAACAGCAGCGGTTCCGACGGCGAGTTGATGGAAACGCCGTTTTGTTTGAATGCGACCAATACCTTCACCGGCCCGGTCCAAATTCAACGCGGTTCGGTTTATTTGGGCACCAATGTGCCCGTTTCCACCAGTCCTTTCCCGTCGGGCAATGTGCTCAATTTTAACGTGGCAGCCGGCAACAATGGCAAGTTTTTCCTCTACGGGCATAACACCACCGTGGCTGATCTTTCTTCCACGGGTGCGGGCAACGCCCTGATTGCCGATGGCAACCGGAATCCGAGCCCGATTGGACCGGCCACCCTGGCCATCACCATGAACAATCCGGAAACTTATGCCGGAACCATCATCGACACCAATGCCGAGTATACGGCGGCCACCACCGGGGCCACCACCACCTTGAGCGTGGTCAAAAATGGACCGGCGGCGCTCACGTTGACCGGGACCAATGCGTACAGCGGCTCCTTGGTGGTGAATGCGGGCAAGCTGTACCTCAACACCACCTCCTCCGGCGGCGGCGCGGTGACGGTCAACAGCGGCGGCACCTTGGCTGGCAACGGCTTCATTGCCGCCGCGGTCACGGTCTCGAATGGCGCCACCCTCGAGGCGGGCGGCGGCACCGGCCTTGGCTCGCTGGTCGTGAAGAGCGCTGCCTTGGGAGCCGTGCCGGCCACCGATCTCGTCACGCTCAATTGCGAATCTGTTCCGCCCGGGGTCAACAGCCTGATCGTCCAAAACGCCAACGGCCTAACCAATAATGCCACTATGACGATTAACGTCATCGGCACCACCCCCTCCGTACCTGGGACTTACACCTTGGTTTCGTATTCGGGCAGCATCAAGGGCGGTGGGAGTATCGTGGGGGGCAGCCTGCCGTTAGGCTGCGCGGGTTATGTCACCAACAACGCCTCCGCCTCTGCCATTCAGTTAGTTGTCTCCAGTGTCGTTTTGCCCCAAGTTACGTGGGTCGGTTCGCCGTTGAACAACTGGGATCAACTCGGCAGCAATGTCTGGGTGGTGACCACCAATCACGCCCCGACTTTCTACGAGGATGGTGACGTGGCCACGTTTGATGACACCGCCTCGAATTTCTTGGTGAATCTGACCGCCACCGTGGCGCCGGCTGAAGCCGTGGTGTCAAACAACGCCAATCAATATCTCATCAACGGCAGCGGCCAGATTTCGGGTTACAGCAGCTTGGTCAAGCAAGGGAGCGGCTCGCTGACGCTGGCCACGACCAACACTTATTCGGGAGCCACGATCGTTTCGGCCGGCACGATTGCCTTGGGCGCGGCGGGGGCGATTCCCGGCGGCACCGGCGCGGGCAACGTGACGGTGAACGGAAGGCTGGATGTGGGCGGCTTCAGCCCCACGATCAACAATTTGTCCGGGACGGGCGTGGTGGACAACGTCAGCGCGGGCGGCTCGCCAGTCTTGACCGTGTCGAACCACGCGTCTTCGTTGTTCAGTGGCATTATCCAAAATTCCACCGGCTCGCTGGGACTCAACCAGGTGGGCGGCGGCACACTGACCCTGGGGGGCAACAATACTTATGGCGGGATGACGGTCATTAGCAATGGAGCCGTCCAAGTCGGCAACGGTGGTGCGGCTGGCGCGCTCGGCACGGGATCCGTCCTGGATAACGGCTCGCTGATTTTGGACCGGTCGGATAGCTACACTTTTCCCAATAACGTTGCGGGTTCCGGCGGCTTGCAACAGGATGGCCCCGGCACGGTAACCCTGTCCGGAAACCTGACCTATACCGGCCCGACCGTGGTCAATGCCGGCACGCTGGCGTTTCCCAAGGATGTGACATTTGACGCCGGCACGGGGACGACGCTTACCGTGGCCTCCAACGCGGTCGTGGACACCGGCTTTGAGCTTTTCCTCAATGCCAATGGAAACGGAAACGCCGTTGATATATCGGGCGCCGGCATCGTGCGGTTGGTCGGCAACGTAAACAATGTGGAAGCGTGGGCGGATGTGGTCGCCGGCGAAAACAACAACGGCATCAGCACGGCCAATTACGGGGTGCGCATCGCCTCCGGTCTGGATCTGGGCACGACCAACCGCCTCTTCTGGGGCATCAGCAGCCGCGACGACGTGGCCACCTACGGTTTGAACGGGTGCGATTGCCAGTTCAACGGGCCGATTTATGGCACCAGGGCCAAATTGAAACTGCTGGGGCAGAACAGTTGGCCGGGCGTCAACACCATGGAAGAGCAGTTTGCTTTCAACGCCTCAAACTCCTTTGCCGGCCCGCTGGAAATCACGCGCGGCTCGGTTTATATCGGCAACTCGAATGCGTTGAACGGCAACGTGCTGATTTTGGACCCGGCGCCCAGCATGAATTCGCGGCTTTTCCTCTATGGTTTCAACGTGTCGGTTTCTGACCTGCAGTCTGGCGGTTTCGGAGCCACCATCATTGCCAACGGCAACAACCTGAGTTCCACCAATGTCGGTCCGGCCACGTTGACCGTGACGGAGAACGATGCGACCACCTTCGCCGGTGACATTATGGACTGGTACACCGAATACACCGCCCCGGTCACCGGCACGATGCTGCCCACTTTGAGCCTCGTAAAGAACGGCCCGGCGGCCCTGACCTTGACGGGGACCAACAGTTACAGCGGTACCACCATCATCAATGCAGGCCAGATGAATTTCTATGGCAGTTCCACCGGCGGCGGCGTGGTGACGGTTAATGCCAATGCCACGCTCGGCGGCAGCGGCGTCCTGAACAGCGCCGTGACCGTCAAGAATGGTGGCGCCATGGTTACCGGCAGCGGGGCTGGCGATGGCAATCTGCAAATCAGCGGGTTGGCCCTGGGTGCCAGCAGCGGCGATGTGGCCACTTTGAATCTGACGCCGGCCGCCGTTCTGAATGTGACCAACCTCAATGGCTTGGTGTTGAACGGTGGAGCGGCTTCAGCCACGATTAACGTTTCCGGCGACATTACCTCGGTCGGGGTCACGCCCTTGATCACTTACAATGGCGCCTTGGGGGGCGCCGGCTTTGCCGGCTTCCAGCTCGGTTCGCTGCCACCCGGTGTTTCGGGTTACCTCTCGAACGACACCGCCAATGTTTCCGTTGATTTTGTCGCCACGCTCGTTACGGTCCCGCGCTGGACTGGCGCTTTGAGCACCGCTTGGACCACCAATGCCCTGGCCTCACCGAAGAACTGGGTCTTGGATTCGGATGGGGTGACGCCCATTGACTATGTGGATGGCGAAAACGTGAGGTTTGATGACACTGCCGCCAACTCATCGGTCGCCATCAACAATGCCATGGTTTCGCCCGGTTCGGTGACCATCAGCAATAACGTGAAAAGCTACATCATCCGAGGCAGCTACGGGATTGCGGCCGCGTCCAGTCTGACCAAGTTGGGCACCGCCCAGGTGCTGCTCAGCACCGTCAATACCTACTCTGGCGACACGGTCATCTCGGCCGGCACACTGATCTTGGGCGCCGCCACGGCCATACCGAGCGGTTCAGGCGCGGGCAGCGTCACGGTGAACGGTCGCTTGGATGTGGCCGGCTTTAGTCCCACGGTCAACAATTTGTCCGGTGCGGGCATTGTGGATGATGTTTCCGCCGGCGGGTTGCCGAAGGTGACGGTGGACGAAACGGGCGCGACGCTTTTCTCCGGCGTCATGCAAAACACGAGTGGCTCATTGGGGTTGACCTTGACCGGCAGCGGGACCTTGACCCTAACCGGCGCCAACACCTACTCCGGGCCCACCTTGGTCAGCAGCGGCGTACTGCTGGTCAACGGTTCGCTGGGGGCGACGACGGTGACGGTACAAAGCGGCGCCGCGCTGGGCGGCACGGGCACCATTAATGGTGCCAGCACCCTGAGCAGCGGCGCGGCCCTGGACCTGACGGCCAACTCACCCTTGACGGGCAAGGCCCTGACGCTCAATGGTGCGGTGACGGTGAATGTGCTGGGCAATGTGTCGGTGACTAATTCCGGCACTTACGTGTTGCTCAACTACGCGTCCATCAACTCAACGAATCTGTTCCAATTGACCGCCGTGCCGGGCATTCTCAACAGTGGCTATTCAGCCGCCCTGAACGTCACCACAAACCAATTGCAACTGGTCATCGCGCCGACCAAGCCGACCGGGACCATTGCGGACGTCCGGCATGTGGTGTTTTTCACCCAGGAAAACCGCTCCTTCGATCACTATTTGGGATCGCTCCATGGGGTGCATGGTTTCAGCGACCACGTAACCCTGATGTTCACCAACGGCAACAGTGTCTTCTACCAGCCCAGCGGCTCCAGCTATGAATTGCCCTTCCACACCAGTGTCATGAGCATCGCCGACCTGTCGCATAGCTGGTCCGACGCGCATGGCGAGGTGGACAACGGCTGGCATGACGGCTGGATTGCCAACAAGGGAACTGAGTCCATGGCCTACTATGAGCGTAGCGACCTTCCTTATCACTACGCGTTGGCGGACGCCTTCACCGTGTGCGATGAATTTCACTGCAGTGTGCTGTCCTCCACGGACCCAAACCGGCTGTACGTCTTCACCGGTATGATTGATCCCAATGGTACGGCGGGCTACCCGAACGCCGGACCGGTGACGGCCAACACCGAGCCCTCCACCGGGTGGGGCACCAACTGGCTCCCGTATGCCCAGGTGCTGCAGAAGGCCGGCGTGACGTGGAAGGTTTATCAGGCTTCCGACAACTACGATGACAATGCCTTGGCATGGTTTTACGCCTTCAAGAACGCGGCCACCACCAGTCCGCTTTACGCCAACGGCTTGGCGGATGTCAGCAACCTCACCAATGGCTTCGCGGCGGACGTGTCCAACAACACGCTGCCCAGCGTTTCCTGGATCGTGGGGCCGGACTACGGCTCGGAACATCCCTCATATGAGCCGGGCGTTGGCGGCAATATACTCCAGATGTTGTTGAATGCACTGGCTTCCAATCCCACGGTTTACAACAATACGGTCTTCATCTACAACATCGACGAAGGCGACGGCTTCTTCGACCATGAGATTCCGATTCTGCCACCTGCGGGCACGACCAATGAGTTCGTCAGCGGCGAGCCCATTGGCTTGGGCGAGCGCGTTCCCTGCATCATTATTTCGCCTTGGTCCCGCGGCGGTTATGTTTGCTCCCAAGTCTTTGATCATACTTCGGTGTTGCGGTTCATCGAGGAATGGACGGGAGTGCAGGCTCCCAACCTCAGCGCGTGGCGGCGGCAGGTGTGCGGCGATCTGACCAGCGCGTTCGACTTCGCGCATCCCGATACCAACTTCCCCGCCGCCACCTTAAACGCGGCGGCCGAAACCGTGAATTACAGCACCGCCGGCACTACGGCCAGTCCGCCTTCCCCGCAAGTCGTGCCCGTGCAGGAGTCGGGCACGTTGATCGCCCGTCCGCTGCCCTACCAACCCAACGCTTGGGCGGCCTTGGATTGCAGTGCGGGCAACTGCAATATCGTCATGAGTAATGCCGGCTCGGTCTCGTATCATTTTACGATTTATCCCAACGCCTACTCGACGATGGTCCCCACGCCCTACGATGTCATGCCGTCCAATTCGACCAGCGCCACCTTCAGCACCCTCACCACCGGCGGCAAGTATGACTTTAGCTGTTATGGTCCCAACGGCTTCCTCCGCCGGCTGGCCGGAAACCTGGACGAGGATTGCGGTCAGATTGAATCACTCTCCTACCTCAATCCGTCCACCGATGGGATCAAGATCACGCTCGCCAATCCGAGCGGTTCGGCGGTGGTGTTCAATGTCACCAATGGCTGGTTTGCCAACAGTCTCGCCAGCTACTCGGCGCCCGCCAAGTCGACCAATGTAGTGTTCCTGGACGCCAGCACCAATAATGGCTGGTACGATTTGACCGTGACCGCCGGTGCCGACAGCCTGTTCCTGCGGCGCTTTGCCGGACACATTGAAACCAACGGGCTGACGGACACCTTGGTTTCTTCGGAAAACCCCAGCGGTTACAAGGACAATGTCACGTTCACGGCCAGTTTTGTTGGCTACGGCACGCCCACCGGCACCGCGCAGTTCCTGACCAATGGCGTCGCCTTCGGCGCTCCGGTCGTCCTTAGCAATGGCGTGGCCGCCATCGCCTCCGCCCTGCTGCCGCGCACCAACAACGTGGTGACCGTGACCTACTCCGGCGACGCCCTGAATTCCCCCGTCACCAACAGCCTCACCCAGGTGGTGCTGGATCATCCCCCCGTGCCGGCCACAGTCGCTTATCAGCACCCGGCCAATGTGAAGCTGCTGATTGCCATCAGCGATCTGCTGACCAATGTGGCGGATGCGGACGGGGACACGATTACCCTGGTCGGGGTGGGAACGGACGGGCTGAATCTGCTCACCACCAACGGCGTAACCCTGTTCACCAACGGTGAGTATATTCTCTACACCAACAGCGTGACGCCCAATGTCAATGACAGCTTTGAATACACCGTCACCGACGGCTATGGCGGAACGAGCGTCGGCACGGTGCTCATCGTCCTGGACAGCACGAATATCACAGGGCAGCTCAACGCGAATCTGATTCTCTCCAGCACCAATGCCTTGGCGACCTTCTTTGGCGTGCCCAACTACCAGTATGTGGTGGATCGCTCCACGAATTTGACGCCGGGCGTGGGTTTGGGCTGGGTGCCCATCAGCACCAACGTGGCGCCCGGCAGCGGCATCATGCAGATCAAGGACAGTTATCAGGATTTGGGCATCCCGGTGCCGCCTGGGCCGCCCTCCGCGTATTATCGCCTGCGCTACAACCCCTGAGGGTGCCAACCAGACCTTAAACAATGACAATTACCATGAAAAAATATCTGATCATCTGCGGGACCATCCTGCTTAAGCTGGCGGCGCCGGCGGGGGCGGCGGTCGTGATCGACGACAATTGGACGACCGATATGGCCATCCCCGAGGGCAATCCCGTGGGGATCACCGAGTCGGAGACGTTTCAAAACCTCTCCAGTGCGGCCATCGCGGACGTGTCGGTGAACCTCAATATCAGCGGCGGCTACGTTGGGGGACTCTATGCCTATCTGACCTTGCAAGATGCCAACGGCAAGGTCGTCTCCGAGATTCTGCTCAACGAGGTGGGCACCTCGTCCGCGAATCCGTTTGGTTCCTCGGCGACGAGCGTCAATGTGACGCTAAGCGACAGCGGCACGGCCAATGGCAGCCTTCACAACGCGACCGGCAACGCCACGGGGACGTGGCTGGCGGATTCGTCGAGCACGCTCGGCGGGACTTTTGATGGGTTGACAGCGGACGGGACGTGGACGCTATATGTGGCGGACTTGGACACCGGCGGTGGAAAGAGCGTCTTGAATAGCTGGGGGTTGGATGTCAGCGTGCTGGCCGTCCCGGAACCGGCGGGTTATGGTGCGGTGGCCGGAGCCTTGGTGCTGCTCGCTTGTGCCGGGCGGTTTGCGTTGCACCGCTCCAGTTGCCGGGTGCGGATATGAAATTATTGGCTCGCATTGTCACTTTTCTCCTCGTCGCCGTCCCCAGCCTGCGGGCTGGGGCGTCCGATTTCTTATCCCCAACCGCTTTGGCGATAACCCGCGATGGAACCGTGATGTTTGTCGCCTGCGGGACGGCGAACCGCGTCTTGTGCTTGGACCCCGCCCGCAAGGAGGTGCTTGATTACATCACGCTGCCCGCATCGCCGTCGGGCTTGACCCTGTCGGCCGACGATAAAATACTTTATGTCACCTGCGCGGCACCGGAAAGCGAGGTGGAAATCATTGACGTTGACCAAAAGAAAATCGTGGGCACCGTTCCCGTTGGGCACACGGCCTTGTCTCCAGTCTTGAGTCCGGATGGCCGGCGCCTCTACGTTTGCAACCAGTTTGATAACGACGTGAGCGTGATTGACCTGGGCGCGCGGCGGGAAATGGGGCGCATCCCCGTCCTCCGGGAACCGGTGTCGGCGGACATTACCCGCGACGGAAAATATTTGCTGGTTGCCAATCACCTTTCCAACCGGCGCGCTGACTCGGAGGATGTGGATGCGGCGGTCAGCGTCATTGATCTGGCGGCGGGGCGCACCGTGAAGGAAATGGAACTGCCCGACGGCAGCACGGGCCTCCAACGCTTGCGCGTTTCGCCCGACGGCAAGTATGCGGTCTTGACGCATATCTTCAGCAACTTCGATCAGCCGACCCGGCGGGTGGATCGCGGTCAAATCAACGCCAACGCCTTGACGATTATCAGCGTGGGAAAATTGGAGCCGCAATGCACTTTTTATCTGGACTCACTGGAACAGGGCGCGGGCAATCCCTGGGCGGTGGCTTGGTCCGCCGATGGCGCCGACCTGGTGGTGACGCACGCCGGCACGCATGAAGTCAGCCTGATTGATTTCCCCGCCTTGCTGGCCGGGTTGCCGAGAAATGCCAAGGAAAAAATCCACACCGATGCCAGCACCCCGGTCTTGAAATTTGCCCCGCATTTTGAGGACGATCAGGAGAACGACGGACTCCCGTTTTTGGTGGGTGCGCGCCAGCGCATCAAGCTGCCGGAAGGCGATCTCGGCCCGCGCGCCGCCATTGTGAATGGCCACACCCTCTATACTGCCAACTACTTCTCCGACACCTTGAGCGTCATCGACTTGATGGCGCCCGACTCCCCGGCGGTGTCCATTCCGCTGGGTCCCAAGACCGCGCCGTCCGCCGTCCGCCAGGGGGAATTTTATTTCCACGATGCCAACCTTTGCCGCCAAGGCTGGCAAAGCTGCGCCACGTGTCATCCGGGAGGCGGCCGGGCGGATGGACTGGATTGGCAGGTGGGGCGCAACCATCCCAAAAACACCAAAAGCCTTCTGTTGGCCGAACAGACCATGCCGGTTGACCTGACGACCAACGGGGTTTCGGAACTCGCCACCAACCTCGACGACGCGGTGCGGTTACAAATCAAAACGCTTTTCTTTACCAATCTGTCCGAGGACATTGTGCGGGACTTGGAACAGTACATCCGGTCGCTCAAACCCGTGCCCAGCCCGTATCTGTCGCACGGCCGCCTCGCCGAGCCGGCCAAGCGGGGTGAGGCCATTTTCGCCCAAGTGGGTTGCAATACCTGCCACCCTCCCGGCCTGTTCACAGACTTGCGCTGGCATGACGTCGGCACCCGGGTTCGATTTGACAAGTCGGCGCGGTTCCCCACGCCTTCGTTGCTGGAGGTCTGGCGCACCGCTCCTTACTTGCATAACGGCGCGGCCGTCACAATGCGCGAGGTGCTGACCACCTTCAATCCCAAAGGCGCCCATGGCGATCTTTCCAAACTCTCCAAACAAGAGTTGGACGACCTCTGCGCCTATGTGCTCTCGTTATGATCCGATCGTTAATCTGACCCACGAGAGGAAACCGGCTAAATCCATATCACTTAATTTTTTCCCTTTATGAAGGCTCCAGAGAAGAAATCGCTAGGGTTCACGTTAATCGAACTGTTGGTCGTCATCGCCATCATCGCCATCCTGGCGGCCATACTGCTGCCGGCCTTGGCCCGGGCCAGGGAAAAGGCCAATCAAATCAGCTGCCTCAACAATCTGAAACAATGGGGGCTGGCCATGTCCATGTATGCCGACGAGAACAACCAGTTTTGGCCCAAATCGCGGGAACTCGATTATGTCGCCAGTCCGGATAACAATCCGGTTTGGACCGAGATGTATGCCGATGCCTTGGCGACGCCTGCCATTGGTCTGTCCGACTGGTTCAATGTCCTGCCGCCCTACGTCGCTCAACCACCGCTCTGGCAATATGGGGCCAACAGCGTCAGCAACAATGTCTTTACCTACGGCCGTTCCATTTACATTTGTCCCACCGCGGCCGGCATGCCCATCGTCTCCCCGGATCCCAATTCGGTCACGGGCATTGAGCCGGGGATGGGGCCGGGGCCCACGTTCAATTACGGCATGAACCAGCGCATTAACTACAATCTGGCCGCTCCGGCCAATGTGCCGGAGACGCCGTTCAAAGTCACCCAGGCGGTGCATCCCTCGGCCTTCGTGGCCTTTTCGGAGCAGCGCGTGCATCAGGCCGAAACGCCTTACTATGGCACCAGCCCGACGGACCTCAGCAGCACCTATAACTGGTGCAACCGGTTTTCCGGACGGCACAGCACCGGCGGGAACATTGTCTTCAGCGACGCGCACGTGGCTTGGTTTAAGTACAGCCATGTCGTCGCCCAAGTCAATGGCAAGATCGCCGATCCCAAGGTTTCGGACATTAATTGGGAGTTCGATGGAAATTAAGAGGCGCCCATCTTTCGTGGTGATGCCTGCGAAATGAACCCTTTTCATCCACCGGAGAGCGTTGGCGGCACCGCCGCCGCTCACCGGGATCAGCACTGCGCTCAAACCGGCGGCTGAGCATTCAAGCCCATGGCTTGACGGATGCGCTGAAAATCTTCCCGGCAGGTGGCAACGAGCTCGGCGGCCGTCGCCGGGGTGAGGCCTGCGGCTGGGACAAAGGGGTCGTTCGCCGGCAACGGCCAGGCCTGGTTTTCCGCATCAAACCCAGCCGCCGGCAGGAAACGCAGGGTGAACTGCAAGGCGCCCAGCAGTGACCCGGGTTGCTCCGCGCGAGCGGGATCGAGCTGCCAGCGGATGAGGTTGCAGGTTGCCGCCGGGAAATTCCAATGCTCCAGCAGCATGGCGCCCGCCTCGGCAAAATCGAACCCGACCGCGCCACGCTCCCATTCTTCGATGGACTGGGTGCCGTCCCAAAAGATCGAAAAGCCCTTTTCCTCGATGACGCGGTTGATGAGCAGCCGCCCAATGGGATGAAGAATGCCCACCGTATAGGCATCTTCCGGGCTCAAGCCGGCCCGTTTGGCCACGGCTTCCATGATCAATCCGGACGCGACGGAATCGCGCCAATATTCATAAGCGGTGATGCCGTAGCTGTTCAAGTCGCGCGCGAAGAGTTGCCGGGCCAGGCTCAAGTTGACCAGCCGCACGACTTCCCCCAGGCCCAGGTGGCTGATGGCCGAGGTCAGGTTGCTGTGGGTCTCGGCCGGCGCATAGTAAGGGCCATTGCTGATGCGAATAATGTCCGCCACCAGCGGTCCATCGTTGCGCAACAGGGCGCCAAGCGCTTCCATATCCAGGTTGGGATTCTTCGTCAGCTCCACCACTTTGAGCAATACCGCCGGGGTGGCTCCCAAGGCGTCGATGTTTCGGAGGGCTTGTTTGAAGTCGGCGGGGTTGAGCATGGATAACTATGGCTTAGTTATCTTGTTTTTGCATATTAATTCTTGGTAAGTCTGCACCCGCAATGGGCGCGCTCCCTTCCCCTGCGGCTGTAAGCTAGCGTTTGGCGCACGTTGGAGAACGGCACCACGCGCCACAAAATCGCCATTACACGCTCATTCCAGCAGGAAACCGGGGAATGGACCGTGGGCCGGATGTTTTTCCAAGGCGAACTCCCCGCCGTGGTTGAAGTCACGGCCAGGGCGCAACGCTGGATCGAGCGGCAGCAGCGGTGAGCACCGGCAACCCGCGCTGGCGGACATTTAGGCTTAAAAAGAGCTTGCAAAAATAATTGTCTGACAAAAAGATAGCCTACTGTCGGAACTCAAATATGTACTAACTATCGAATGCAACTTTGTGTAGCTTTTGGCTGCAGGGTTTCCTAGGAAACCGCTAATTTTCAATGCCCACGTATAGAATTTGCCAGCCGCTCGGCGAGGCTTGGCGTGCTGTCTATACGGGCGCTTAGCGGTTGGCTTGGGTCAGGGCGCGTCGAGTCCCAGCCCTTTTGCAACGGGTCCTCGCCAATGGGAGAAATTTTATGAAACACAGTCCGGTGATGGCAGCCATGATGGTCATGGTGGGAGTTTTACTCACGTTAACGCCGAAGGTTCACGGCATTGGCTTGCCGTCAAGCGATACGAACGAACCCACGTACACCGTGCTGGATTCGTGGTCTTTTGCGGACCACACCAATTGGACCACCGACTACGGGCACGCGCCGGTCTCGTTTACCAACCTCGGTTTTTGCCAACTCGGCGACGGGGCTTCGCTGATCGTGGACACCAATGAGCCCGCCTGGCTCCAATACAATATCTATGAGAGCGACGGAACGACGAACCTGACTTTTCAACAAGGCACCTTGATGTTTTGGTTCGCCCCTTCATCCTGGTCGTCCACCAACGCCGGGGGCACCGGGCCCGGTGGGGTTGGCCGATTGTTGGAAGTGGGCGGGTATACCACCAATTCCAGCTATGGACTTTGGAGCATTTATGTGGATGCGGTCGGCGAGAACATCTATTTTTCCGCCCAGACCAACGACCTTTCGGGCGGTCTTACGACCTACTTGGCGGCGCCGATTTCCTGGACCACCAATTATTTTCATTTCGTCGCGCTGACGTATTCGTCCACCAATACGGCCCTTTATCTTGATGGCGAACTGGTCACCAACGGCCCCGGCGTGACGGTTTATCCCGGCCCAAATGTCTTGGCCGGAGGCTTTTACATTGGCAGCGACAGCAATGGCGTTTACCAAGCCGGGGGATTATTCAACAGTGTGGCGACCTACGCGGTGCCGATGGACGCCGATACCATTGCGGCGTTTTATGCTTCCGATTCCCCCGTTTATTACATCAACCCTTTGGACAGCGCCATGTGGCTGCGCATGGCGTCGGCCACCTCTTCCGTTTCCAGCACCTACAGCTATTATGACATCATCACCGGGAGCGGCAGCTTGCAGTGGGTGTCGTCGGTAAGCGCCATTACCAGCTCCAACGTATGGATTACCAATGTGTTGGCCACAGCCGACAGTGCCGGGGGGATGGATATGACGTTCACCATTCAAGGGGGCTATGACGGACTGGCGTACGATACCTTCGTCAATACCGTGTTGGATTTTTCCAGCAACACCAACCGGGCCTGGGGTTGGATGGGCCAAGGATACCATGGCAATACTTACCAATTGACCAACCTCCCGAGCGGCACCTGTTTTCTGATCTTGGGTACGCCGCAGGACTCGGATTCGGATGGCCTGACCGATGCGTTTGAATTGCTGGTGTCCCGGACCGATCCGTACAATGCCTGTACCTCTGGTGATGGCATTTCCGATTCAGACAAGCTATTGGAAGGGCTCAGCCTATTCGGCTATCACCCCCAATGGAAACTCGACAGCGACACTGACGACCTGCCCGACGCGTATGAAAGCGCGATCCCCGGCCTCAGTTCGGGTTATGCGGAGCTTGCCCCCACGTTGCCAAGCTATAACGCGGCTCCCATCCCATGATCCATCAATACTTTACGCATAATAAGATATGAAATGGATGCAACTGATTTTTTGCGCGGGGATGGTGACCCTGTGGGCGGCAAGCGGGGTGGCGGACACGGCTCAAAATGCCAATGGCGGCGCACCCGGCGCCTGGGACCAGCAGATTCAGTCACGGGATTTGACCGGCAAACGTGGCCAGGAGCAAGTGGACTTGCATACCGGCAGTTTTAATTATTCGATTCCCATCAACTGTGCGCCAGCGCGCAACGGATCACAACCGGCGCTG
>CAYTJG010000062.1:0-4450 GCA_964437865.1 uncultured Bifidobacteriaceae bacterium
ATTCGGCCGACTTGAGGCCCAGCCAGACTGCGCGCCACGGAAGCGGCACGAATTTCACCTGCCGATCCAGGCCGCGGGCAATGGTCAGCAGCAGTTGCTTGAAGGCCCACGGCTGCGAATGCGCGGCCGTCAGGATCGCCGGCAATGCCGGCGTCTGGCCGGCGGCATATTTCAGGATAAAAGCGCACAAGTCCTCATGGTTCACCAAATACTGTTGCTGCGCGCCGCTGCCGATCAGGGGAATCACCTTCGATTTGCGGACTTGGTCCGTGAGCTTGCCGAACATGCCGCCCGGGCCGGGACCATAAACCAAGCCGGGCCGGAGCGCCAAGCCGTCGTGCTGGAGCGCCAGTTGCTCAATCTCGAGCTTGGCCCGGCCGTACAGGGAACGGCAGCCGCGGAAAGCGCTAATGGTGGAAATACACACGATTCTTTTTACATCCGCCGCCCTCGCGGTCTCAAATAATTTCGCCGTGCCAGCCACATTCACCGCCCGGATGTCCTGCCAGCGCAACGGTTTGAAATCGTACGCGCAATGCACCAGCACGTCCACGCCCACCAGGCTCGCCCCGGAGACCTCCGCGCCAAGCTCGAACTGCCGGGCCAGGGGACCGGCAGGGCGGCGCACGAGGTCCACTACTTCCCAGCCATGGGCGACGAAATACTTCTTCACGCAACTGCCGACATAGCCATTGCTACCGGTCACGGCGCACACTGGTTTCGAGGATGGTTCACTCACGGGTACAAGGGTAAATCAGGGGACATCCGCCGCGGCGGAGCCGATGCGGTGCGCGTTGGCCATGATTGAGAAGGTGATTTGCGTGGCCGGCACATCCGGCAGCACCGAGGCATCCACCAAGTGGATGCGCCGCCAGCAAGGCAATCGGCCGAGCGTATCGGTTTCCAGTTCGCCGGGCTGCCGGCGCATGGGAAATGAACCGCCATTGTGAAAACCGCGCCCCGGCTCGGCCACCTGCAACATGGGAGAAAGCGGCCAGGCGCCGAGCTGCCGTCCCTGCCGGCGCAGCTTGCGCAACACGCGATGAATCGTCGGCCGCACCTCGGGATTGAGTTCCGCCTCCAACAATAACCGGTCCGGCTGGCCTTTTTTGAGCCGCACGGCAATCCGGGACGAGTGGTCGGAGTGGAGATAGCCTTGCACGATGAGCAGCCGTTTCTCCAGGGCCCGGGCGAGCCATTCCATGAGGCCGGCCGCCGGACCAAACGGCTGGCGCACCGCCTGACCGATCAGGTCGCTGTAACTGTAAACTTGGAGATGCACGGAGCGCGGCGTGATTTCCGGATCGAAGATCTCCACGAATAACTGGCTCAGCGTGTGCAAGGCTTCGTGCCGCACGTCGCCCCCGCTGCGACTGAGCAGCAGCGGAAAGAGATAATATTGGCTGTCCTTCAAGTACACCGGCCGGTCGTAAAGCCCGAGGGATTGCAGCACAATCCGGGCGGTGGGCACCACGCCGGTGGCCAGGTAAATCCGGCCGGCCGCAATCGTCAGCGGCTCCCGGCCGGTACGATGATATCCGGTGGCGACTGCCGTTTCGCCGTCTTCACGCAACCGGGTGACGATCACGTCCGAGCGGTATGTGAAATTGGGATTCTTCGCAAGCTCGCGCAGGGTTTGTTCCGAGTTGAAGATATGCCCGTACGGACAGCCGTACATGCAGAGTCCGCAATAGACACAGCCGCCGGGACCAGCCTTGGCGGCAACGCGGGCCTGGCCGAAATGGATGCCGGCAGCCTGAAGCGCCGCGCGATTCTTCGTGAGGCGATCGTGAAAAATCCGGGCCTGGCGGCTGAGGGCCAGGGCGGCGGGCGGCTGGGCGTGCAGCGGGAAAATGCGTTCGAGTTCGTCCGCTACGGCCGAGAGCCCGGTAAACCCGGCCACGGCGGCGTAATGCGGGGCCAGGTCAGCGGTGGTCACCGGCCAGTCGGCGGTATCCTTTTGCGAATACGGCATCATGGCCGCGCCCCAAACCGCGCTAAAACCGCCGCGCCCGAGTGACGGCCGCAACGCCACGCCCATATAATCGGCCGGCAGATGAAGATCCGCCTCGCGATAGGGATAATCCGATCCGTAGGCCAGTTTGAGCGGAATGCCCTTGGCGCCGGCAGACATGCCGGCCTTGAAAACCTTGAGTTGGTCGGCGGTCCAGCGCTCCGGCGGCTGGGCGGCCATTTGCGCCACCAGTGCGGCCCGGGGTTTTTCCAGGGCCACGCCGGCATCCACCAGCATCACCCGCGCCCCGCGCTGCAGCAGGGCCTGGGCACAGGCCACACCCGCCGGCCCGGAGCCGATGACGAGGTGGGGCAAAAGGGATTCAGCGGCGCCGGGCATGGTCTTGGATGATTGAATCACGGATACTTAAGGTCAACGACCGTCTCAAGCCCCCAATGATCCAATAATCCAGCGCGCCAGCAATCCGAATTTTTCACCTGCGGGCTTGCACCCCCCATGCGGCCCGGGGAGAATCGGAGGGTTTGAATCACGGCATGAACCAGCCGCCTGAATCGTTTGGGGTCGAAGCCGACCCGTTTTACGTGGAGGATCTGCGCCAAATGGCGCGGGCCCGGCATTACCAGCGCTGGCAGTTTCAGATGGTGGCGCGTTTTCTCACCGGCGACGTGCTGGAGGTGGGCGGGGGCATCGGCAATTTCACCCCGCACATCGCCACCGTGGCCCGCACCGTCACCAGCCTGGAGCCCAACGAATATTGCTTCCATCAGCTCAGCGAGAAAATCGCCACCATCAAGAACGCCAGCGCGCATCGCGTCACCGTGGAGTCGCTGCGCCGCGTGCTGCCGGCAGACAGGAAGTTTGACGCCGTGGTGCTGATGAATGTGCTGGAGCACATCCGGGACGACCGCGCGGTGCTGGCGAAATTGCGGCAGTATCTGGCGCCCGGCGGCCGGATCGTGGTACTGGTGCCCGCCTGCCAGTGGGCGTTTGGGCCCACCGACACGCGGCTGGGCCATTATCGGCGCTACACCAAGAAATACACGTGCCAGCTGCTGGCCGACCTGCAGCTCGAATTGGCGAGCCTGCGGTATTACAACTTCGTGGGCATCTGGGGCTGGTGGTGGAACGCCAAGTGCGGCCGCCGCGAAAACCAGAGCGACGCCCAAATCCGGTTCTTCGACGGTTGGATTGTACCCGTGCTCTCGCGGCTGGAGAAATTCGTGGCGCCGCCTGTGGGGCAATCACTGCTATTCGTGACGCGCGAGCCCACGGACCGCTGAGATGGGACTCTGAGTCCGCTGCTTCCCAACCGCACACGCCGCAACGCAAGGCCGCTTGCTCAAATCTTCCGCGACCGCACCACTCGCGCGTCTCTGCGCCCGGGGCCGGGCGCAGACCGACTTTTTTCGACGCGCCCCGGTAAACTCCATTGACAATCACAAGAATTCCGTGTCTGCTTTCTGGGGTGGTTCGGATACGGTCAGACCATCCGGTCGCCATCGGTATTACTCTGGGTTTCTCAAAACAAAAATCAAAACTGGATATGAATGCAAGCAAAGCAATTATTGTTTCGCTGATCGGCGTCGTGGCGTCGATCGGCGCGGCGCGGGCACAAATATACGACACCAACAACGAAATGGTGCAGACGTTTGCCGGCTACGGTCTGCCCTATTACGCCGATGGTCAAGGTCAGTTCAGCGCGTTTTGGTTGCCGTCACAAATCGTGGCCGACACCGCCAGCAACCTATATGTCTGGGACAGCGGCAACTCGCGCCTCCGGGAAATCACGCCGTCGGCTACCGTAACCACCCTGGCCGGCGGCGGCACCCAGTTTGAGGGATATGGCACCAATGTTTCACTGTCCTGGGCCACCGGCGGCGCGCTGGCGATGGATCACGTCAACAAACTTTGGCTGGTCATGGCGGGCGGCTATTATGGCGGCACTTATCTGCTGAGCATCACCACCAACGGCTATGTGGCGCTGGAAAACGGCGGGCTCACGAACCTGGGCAGCGCCAACGGCCTCTGCTTCGATTCGGCCAATCGCCTTTATTACACCGGCGGCAACCGCATTTTCCGCTACGATCCGGTCTCCAAGTTGGTTGAGCCGTTTGCCGGCAACGGCTTGGCGGGTAACTTCGACGGCCAGGGCACCGTGTTCACGGCTTTTTCCTCGCCGGGCGCCCTCGCCTGCGACCAGGCCGATAACCTCTATGTCTGGGACTCGGGCAACGGCACCATCCGGCGGATCGACCAGAACCAGAATGTCACCACGATTGCCGGCAACGGTTATACCTACTACAACACGGACGGAACCGGCACCAACGCGGCCTTCGGCTATAACAGCGTGGCTTCCATGTTTGCCGATGGATCGGGCAATATCTACTTCGTCGGCAACGGTTGCATCCGCCGCATGGATGCGCAGACAAACATCGTCACGCTGGCCGGGGCGTTCTATTCCCAGACCGGCTATGT
>CAYTJG010000062.1:4550-12155 GCA_964437865.1 uncultured Bifidobacteriaceae bacterium
CGCGCCGTGCTGGTGCCTTGAGTTGGCGGAGCACTGCGACCGCTGTCAGCTTGGGCCGCGCGAAGCCGGTTTCCGGCCTGCACGGCTCCGGCGCGGCAGGCGAAAATTCACACAATCCCGGTTGACAGGGCGTGGTTCGAGTGTCTCAATGAGGTATAGCCCAACGCACCAGCACGCCGCTGGCTTGCATATGAAATGTTCAGAATACATGCCCCTGGATGAGCCGGTCCCCGGCAACCAAGACCGGGCGCCGGCGGTACACACGGTGATCATCCTTTGGTTTGCCACCATTTCGGCCGTACTGGCCGGCTTGGTCTGGCTGGTCGCCCGCCTGAAAGCCCTGGGCTGATCCGCCGAGCCCCGCGGCTCCGGCAATGATTTGTCCCCGACCTGCGGCCGCCACCCCCGCCACCAAAATTTTGCTGGTATTGAAGCGCACCTTCGCCAAAATAAATTCATCGCGGTGGGCATGAACTCCAACGGGAACGAAACGATCCGGGAAAAACCGCTTAACCACGGTGCCAGGGTGTTGCTGGTGGCCAGCGTGGGCTTGGCCATGCTGTCCTTTTGCGCGTACTCCCTGCTGGCTGTTTTGTTCCTGGCGGGGTTGATCTTGTGTGAATTGGGGCTGCTCGTGGCCCTCGCCCGCTTTGGCGCCAGCCGCTTAATGGTGCCGTTTCTACAAAAACACCTGGACGTCCTCCGGCTCTTCGTCAAAAGTTTCCGACTTCATAAAGGAGTCGAGTTTCAGCTCCTCCTGGCACGGGCGGATGCCCCGGCCCTGCATGACCGGCTCGCCAGCCTCTGCCGGCGGTTGGAAATGGATTTTCCCCGCGAAGTGGCCCTCCAAATGGGCGACGGCGCGTCGGTCCGGTTACATGGATTCCGGCGCGGCTCCGGACAGGTCACCCTGCACGTAGGCTACGACCTGCTGGCCGGCTTGACCGCGGACGAAATGGAGGCGGTGCTGGCGCATGAGATGAGCCATGCGAAACTGATGAACCGGGGATACCGCAACTGGCTGTGGGGCGCGCAGTCCCGGGTGCGCAATCTGGCCCAAGCCCTGTGGACCGTCATCAGCACCGCCCGCGGCAGTCGAAAATCGGCCCGCGTGGCCGAGGCTCTGTTCACGGTGGTGGACCGTCTCTTGCGGCTGTGCACGCGCCTGATTGCCACCTACTCCCGGCAGGATGAATTTGAGGCGGACCGCGGGGCGGCTGAATTATGCGGCAGCGCGGTCATGAAATCGGCTTTGTCCAAACTCGAATCGTTGCATTACGCCACCTCGCGCCTGCCTTGGAATGAGCGCGTGGCCCAATTACAACAACCCGGCGGTTACAGCCAGTGGCTCCTGCACGAAATCGCCCAGGGTGCCCCCCCGCCGCCAGCCACCGAAGCCAACGACGCCCTCTTCAACCAGTATTCCACTCATCCGTCGATCCCGGATCGCCTGCTGGCCCTGCCCGCCGACGACCGGGTACCGGATCCCCAGTCGCCGCCCGCCATCCGCCTGCTCGCCCAACCGGATAACATCGCGCGCCGGTTACTCACCGAATTGCAGCGGCTCATGGCCGAGCAGGAGAAGCAAGACAGCCGGGCTCTGGAAAAGTTCTCTCGTCGAACCGGACGGGATGCCCACCTGCGACCCTGGCAGAACTTTGGTTTCCTGTTGATCGTGGCTGGCATCGTCTGCTGCCTTGCCGGTTTGTCCGCGCCGGCCCCCACCGGGGTGGTGCTGCCCGGGGCGGTGGCCATCATCGCCGGCGTGGCCGCCCTGCGGCTGGGCGGCTACCGGGACCGCATGGAGCTGCCCATTCCCAATTATGAAATCCTGATCACCCCTTCGTCAGGCAAACCCAGTGACGGCAATCTGGCGGAAAAGGAAAAGTCCCTGCAAGCCGCCCTGCGCGAGCGCTTCGCCCATGAACGCGCGGGCAAGGCCGCCAAGCGTTTGGCCGAGGAGAGCTATGCCGCCCTGCAGACCTGCGATTACCTGCGCGCCCACGTCGCCGCCCGGGAATGCCTGCGGTTCGACAAAAAATCGACGGAAGCCGCGCTGGCGCTGGCGGTGGCGAGTGCCGCCTTTGGGAACGTGCCCAGCACGCTTCACCTGTTGGCCTTCGTGCAGAAGCAAACCGGTTTGAAGACCTTTGCCTCCACCTGGGGCGCCGCTTGGGCGGCCACGTTGGCGGGCGATTGGCTTCGGGCCGAGGCCATGCTGGAGAAGGCGCTGAAAATGCGGCCCGCGGAACTCACCTTGGTCTCGCTGCTGGCCATTGCGCAATCGCGACGGGGCAAGCTCCAGAGCTCCATCGTCAACGCGCGCCTGGCCTGCGATGCCTGCCCCACGTCAACAGCCCGGCAAAAATTCCTGATCGCGCGGCTGCTCGATGGCGGCTTCACGCAGGAAGCCCGGGAACGGATGCAGCGGCTGGGCGGCGAGTTGCAGACCGATCCCGAGTTGATGCTTTCCAGAACCCAATATGAGCTGTTGCAACGGCATTTTGGCGAAGCCGACCAATGGATGGCACGGCTGAAGCAGGCGGGGTGCGCCGGCCAGATGCTGGTGCGGCTGGCGCGGCTGTATGAAACGGCGCGGTCGGCCGATCAGGCTGCCGGGTTGTACGGGGAGGCACTGGCGATCGGCCATTACCCGGAAGCACACCTCGGCCTCGGGCGGATTGAAGCCGGCCGCAATCACAAGGAGGAGGCCCGCAGCCAACTGCGAGCAGCGCTCAACGTTGACCGCCCGGTGGGTCAGGATGGTGTCACGACCTGGCAGATTCTGGGACCCATCTTCACGCAGATGCTTTGCCTGCACGAACCGGTTCCGAATTGTCGGGCCTGGATCGTGGCGTTTCCGGCCAACGGCCATCCCGCCCCACTGGCCAACCAGTCGTTCACGATTTATGCAGCGGACTTGCGGGAGGCGCAGGATTATTTCCTGGCCATTCTGGGCGCCTTCCAGCCGGAAAAGCCGCCGGAGATCTTACCGCCCGGCAACTGGCGGCCCGCGCCGCGCCCGCTGCAACCGGTCGGCCCGGTGCGGCCCGGCGTTCAGGGCCTTTGGCAATAATCTTCCCGACCACATTCGCCGGGGCCGGAGCCGCTTCAAGGTTTGCCATCGTGGTGACCTTGGCGGTATAACTTCCAGTGTCATGAAAATTCGCCCTGCCGTGCTTCTGGCCGTGCTCGCCTCGACCCGGTTGGCCGCCGCGGAAAACCCGCCGGAAACCGGCGCCGCGTTCTTCACCGCGGTGCCCGGCACCAACACGCTCCTGACGGCACGCGATGATGTCCGCGCTTGGCGCCGCCACGATCACCCGGACCAGCCGGCGGTCATCGCGCTTCCGCGCGGCGAATATGTATTGACCCAACCGCTCACGCTCACTGCCCGCGACCATGACCTGACCTGGGTGACGTCCGACGCCACCAATACCGTGATCACCGGCGGTCAGCGCATCACCGGTTGGGCGGCGGATGCCAGCGGCGTGTGGCACACGAAAACGGATCTGCAGTTCGAACAGTTCTACGTCAACGGCCAGCGGGCCACCCGCGCCCGGTTTCCGACGACCGGGTACTTCAAAATTGAAAGCGTGCAGCAGGATAGTAATCCGCTCACCCACAAGGCCCGCCTCACCGTGAAAGTGCCGACCACCAACAACCTGTTCCTCCAGGCCCGCCCCGACGACCTGCGCGAGGCGCAAATTCTGGTCTTTCATTGTTGGGACACCAGCCGGTACCGGATATCGACGGTGGACCCGGCGGCCCGTACGCTTTCCGTGATCGGCGAACAGATGCCTTCTTCCGATCCATGGAACGCCGACAGCCGGTTCATCCTCGATAATTGCACCGGCGGCCGCCCCTTGGCGCCGGGTACTTGGATCCTGGATCGCCAGGGCGGCCTCAGCTATTGTCCCCGCCCCGGGGAGCAACTCGCCCACGCCGAATTCGTGGCGCCCGTCGTCCGCGATCTCCTGATCGTCGACGGTTCGCACGATGTCCATTTCCACAACCTGCGATTCCTCTATGCCCGTTACGATTTGTCGCGGGATGGCTGCCCGCCCGCACAAGGGGCGTCGACGATCCCGGCCGTGATCGAGGTTGACGACGCCCGGAACGTCTCCTTTCGGGATTGCGAAGTGGCCCACACCGGCACCTATGCCCTCTGGTTCCTCGGTGGCTGCCACGATTGCCGCGTCCAGCACTGTCTGCTGCACGACTTGGGCGCGGGCGGCATTCGCGTCGGTGAGATACAAGAGCGCGACAACCCCCTGGAGCAAACCGACGGCATCGTCATCGATAACAACATCATCCGCCAATGGGGCCGGGTGCATCCCAGCGCGGTCGGGATATGGATCGGCGAGAGCGCCAACGACCGACTCACGCACAATGACTTGAGCGATGGGTTCTACACCGGTATTTCCGCCGGGTGGACCTGGGGCTACGGCTTCAGTCTGGCCACGAACAATTTTATCGGCTTCAATCGCATTCACCATCTGGGTCAGGGCGCGCTGAGCGACATGGGCGCCATCTATACGCTGGGCCTGAGTCCCGGCAGCGCCGAAGTGGGCAATGTCATCTACGATGTGCGGGCGCATGATTACGGCGGTTGGGGCATTTATCCAGATGAAGGCAGCTCTGGCTGGACAATCGAAAGCAACCTGGTCTGGAACTGCACCTGCGTGGAGCCCGGCGGCGGCGGCGCTTTCCATCAGCATTACGGGGCCACCAATCGGATCGCCAATAATATCTTTGCCCTCAGTTCGGGCCCGCCGATGCAGGCGACCCGGGTGGAGAATCACCTGTCATTCATCCTCGAACGGAATCTCATCGTCAGCACCAACCGCGAGTTCTTCAGCGGCCCTTGGGACAAGATCCAGTTCGAAAGCCAGAGCAATTGTTTCGTGCTGAACGGCACTCCCAAACCGCACCAGTTCCCCACCGGCAGCCTGACCCAATGGCAAGCAACCGGCCACGACCAAGGCTCCATACTGACGAACTGCCGCTTCCTGGGCACTTGGCCAGATGTGCAACTACCACCGGATTCTCCAGCCTATTCTGTTGGATTCAAAATGTTTAACACGAAAACAGCCGGGGTTTACGGCTCTGCCTCCTGGCGCCGAACCGCCTTGGAAAGCGATCCCGAATTCAATCAGGCCATCAGTCCGGAGTAAGCTCTAACCCTGCCCCATCTCTGAGCAAAGTTTCTATTTAGTGGGAACTTACACAACGCAATATCAGTCCGAATCCGGACACGCGAACTTGCCCCCAACCACGTGACTGCGGACACGGTATTGGGGCATCGCCGGACTAGCCGCTATGCATCGGCAGCATAGTTGCTTAGCTGATTTTTTCCCAGGAACGCGGCGGGTGGGCGTTTTTTCGGCGAAAACGACCGCCAGCGGTAATAAGTCGCGCCAACTCTGCTTTTCGGCGCAATATTTCCGTTGGCACGTTTCGTGCAAAACAAAAACACGCTATGAAAAATAACCCCGTGATCCTTTCCGTGGTCAGTGCGGCGGTTTTATTCTGCGGGCCAGCCGTCCTGCCCGTTTCAGCCCAACAGGCGGTGCCGCCGCCCTCCCCAGTCTATCAACCGCTCTCCGACCAGCAACTGGACCAGATGCTGGCGCCGATAGCACTCTACCCGGACCCGCTGCTGGCGCAAATCCTCCCGGCGTCCACCTTACCCACCCAAATCGTGCTGGCCGACCGCTATGTGATGAGCGGCGGCGATCCCAACCTGATTTATGAGCAGCCTTGGGATCCCAGCGTGCAGGCCCTGGCCCGCTATCCCTCGGTCCTCCAGTTCCTGGATAATAACCTGGCTTGGACGACCGCGCTGGGCGAAGCCTTTATCAACCAACAGCCGCAAGTGATGGACTCCATCCAGCGCCTGCGTATTTCAGCCCAGAACTTCGGAAACCTGGTTTCCACGCCGCAGGAACAGGTGGTGATGGACGACGGCGATATCGAAATCCTGCCGGTCGATCCGGAGGTGATCTACGTGCCGGTCTATCAACCGGATTATGTCTACTATCAGTCCGGATACGCGCTGACGTTTGGTGTGGGCTGCGTCTTCGGCGGATGGCTGAATTGCGACTTCGATTGGCATCGGCATCACCTGTGTTATTGGGACGCCGGCCATCCGCGTCCGGCGCACTGGTGGACTCAACCGCCCAGCCAACGGGCGGCCTGGCTGGCTCAGTCGGGCACCGTCTGGCAACCCGGGAACCATGGCGCCCGGGGCGGCACGATTGCGGGCGACCGTGGCTGGAATCGTCCCGAGCCAACCTCGCCACAAGCGCGCAACGGCAGTGTCACCTGGCCCACCCGGACCGGTGCGACCGCGCGCCTGCCGGTCATTCCCCGGCCGGAAACGGCTCCCCGAGTGGAGGCCACACCGCGCGCACCGGTCGTCCGTGAAACCGGCGCAGTCCAGGAGCAACGCTCGGCCAGTCGTGGCGCCGAGCAGTCGACCTTCGTCGGCGGCGGCAGTTCGCAAGAGGCCCGGGAATTCAGCAACCGCGGCGAGCAAAGCATGCAAGCCGTCGAACGCCCCGAACCCGCCCATGTCGAAGCCCCCGTTTCCCGTCCCGAACCCGCCGAAAGCGGCTCGCATAGCTCCGGGTCGCAGCCCAGGCGCTGAATGGATCAGGTTATGAGAGAAACTTCGCCAGTGTTGAAAATGAAACCTTCGCGTCATCAAAGTTGCGGCCGCATCGCCGGCCTGTTGCTGGTGTCCACCCTGCTGGCCGGCAGCCAAAACGCCCCGGCCGCCGGGGAGGAAAACTTCGCTTCACCCGACGCTGCCATCAACGCCCTGCGCGCCGCCACCGCCAGCCACGACACCAACGCCTTGCACGCCATCTTTGGACCGGAAGGACACCAACTGGTGTCGGCCGACGCCGTCCAGGCCACCGGGGACTTCAACCAGTTCGCGCAGCGTCTCGAGGCCAAAGTCGAGGTGGTGACCAACACCGATGGCAGCCTCGCACTCCAAATCGGCCCGGACGCCTGGCCTTTTCCCATTCCACTCGCCAGCCGGGGCGGACAATGGTTTTTCGACACCGCGGCGGGGCGGCAGGAAATCCTCCATCGCCGGATTGGACAGAATGAACTGGGCGCCATCGATGTATGTCGCGCCTACGTGGAAGCGCAGCGGGAATACGCCAGCGCGGACGAATTGGGCGATGGCGTGCCGGCCTACGCCCAGTATCTCCACAGCACCCCCGGCAAACGCGACGGTCTCTATTGGCCCGCGCAACCCGGCGAACCATTGAGTCCGTTGGGTCCGCTCGTGGCCGACGCCAGGGGAGAAGGCTACCGTCACCCGGCCCGAATGCTGAGCGATCAGCAAGCCCCCTATCACGGCTACTATTTCAAGATCCTGACCGCCCAGGGCCGGCATGCGCCCGGAGGCAAGTATGATTACCTCATCAATGGCCGGATGATTGCCGGGTTTGCCTTGGTGGCTTGGCCGGCGCAATGGGCCAATACCGGGGTGATGACCTTCATCGTGAATCAGCAAGGCCGCGTTTATCAGTGCAATCTCGGCCCCAAGACCGCCCGGCTGGCCCCCGCCATCAAACGCTACGATCC
>CAYTJG010000062.1:12255-25256 GCA_964437865.1 uncultured Bifidobacteriaceae bacterium
TGGCCTGTCCCAGGACACGGCTTTTGGGTGGCCGCACGATTTCCTCGGCAACCACTTCATCTACGCCGCCATCTCCCAGCGCGCGCGCGGACTGGCCATCGGCGTCAACTTGAACCCGGAGCGGTATTGCAATTTCGATTGCGTGTATTGCGAAGTGCAACGCGGCAAACCGCTGGAGGAGCGGCCGGTGGATGTCAATGTGCTCTCGGCCGAACTAACCCGGATGCTCGACCTGGCCAGCGACGACCGGCTGCGCGAATGGCCGCGGTTTCGCAAGATCCCCCCGGAGTTGTTGCAACTCAAGGAGGTGGCCCTGAGCGGCGATGGCGAGCCAACCCTCTGCCCCAATTTCGACCAGGCCGTGGAAACGGTTTTGCGGGTGCGTTCCCAGCGGCCCAAGTTCTTCAAGATCGTTCTCATGTCCAATACCACCGGTCTGTTTCTGCCGGCGGTAGAACGGGGTTGGCGGCAATTGACGTTGGAAGACGAGTTGTGGCTCAAGCTGGAGGCCGGCACCCAAAAATACATGGAACGCATCAACCGCCCCGCCCGCGCAACGCTAAAAAACGTCATGGCTAATATCCTGCAAGTCGGCCGGGATCGACCGGTGGTGATTCAAAGTCTATTCTCCCTGCTGGACGGCGCGGAGCCACCGCCGGAGGAAATCGACGGTTACGTGCACCGGCTGCAGGAATTGCTGGCCGGCGGCGCCCAAATCAGCTTGGTGCAGGTTTATTCGGCGCATCGCCCGGCCCAGATGGCCAATTGCCGCCACCTACCGCTGGGCAGTCTCTCATTGATCGCCCGCCAAATTCGGGAAAAGACCGGTTTGGCGGTCGAGGTGTTCTAAGCAACAAGCCCCGCGCCCACACCGGCGGCGTTGGCTGAAAAATCAGGCTGACGCCCCGCCGCCGGCCCGGGACCAGCCCGGCCGCAATTTCAGCGTCGGCGCATGAGCCGCTCGATGTCGTCGGCTTCGATGGGAATGTCCGCCATCAGATCGCGCGGACCGTCGGCCGTCACCACGACGGTGTTTTCCAAACGCACGCCGAAACCCTCGTCCTTCAGGTAAATACCCGGTTCCACCGTGACCACCCAGCCCGGTGCCAGCCGGTAATAGTTGTAGGTGACGTCGTGCACGTCGAGTCCGATGGGATGGGAGACCCCGTGCATGAAATATTTTTTGACGGCCGGTTCATCGGGCCGTTGTTTCCGGATTTCGGACATTTTCAGCACGCCGAGGTCCACGCATTCCTTGGCGGTGCGTTCCTCGCATTCCTGGCGGAGGTCCCGGGTGGTTTTGCCCGGCACGCAGGCGGCCACCTGGGCCCGAAAAATACGCAGCACGGCGTCGTAAACCTGCCGCTGCCGGCGGGTGAACTTGCCGCTGACCGGAATTGTCCGCGTGAGATCGCTCATGTAATTGCCCAGACCGGCAGCCACGTCGAGCAGCAGCAACTCGCCCTTCCGGCAGGGCTGGTCGTTCTGGTTGTAATGCAAAATGTTGTTATTGGCGCCGCCGGCAATGATGGGCGGATACGCGAATTGGCCCTTGTGCCGGATGAACTCATGCGCAAACTCGGCCTCCACCTCGGTCTCGTTGACCCCGGGCTGCAGAAATTTGCAGACCCGCGTGAACCCCTTGGCCGTGAGATCGCACGCGGCCTGAATGGCGTCGATTTCATCCTCGGACTTGACGGCCCGCAGTTCGTACATCAGCGGGGCCAGACGTTGATAATGGTGCAGCGGGAACCGCACCTGGCAGTCGCGCACAAACCGCGCATCGCGGGTTTCCACGACGGCGTCGGCGCGCTGATGTTCGTTGGCGTTGAGATAGACGTTTTGCATCTCGCACATCACCTGGCGGAAGATGCCGGAAAATTCCGTGAGCCACTTCACGTTCTGGATGCCGGAGAGGGCCGTGGCCTGTTCCCGGGTCAGTTTGTGGCCCTCCCAAGTGGCCAGGTGCTCGCTCGATTGCCGTACAAAGAGGATCTCGCGCTGGTTGGGGTCATAGGCTTCCGGCGCCAGGAGCAGGATGGTTTCCTCCTGGTGCACACCGGTCAGGTAAAATAGGTCGGAGTTTTGGAGGTGGCCCATGGCGCCATCGGCGTTGGTGGGCATGATGTCGTTGGCGTTGAACACGGCAACCGAACGCGGCAAGAGCTTCTTCACGAGCCGCTCGCGGTTTGAAGTAAACAGTCGGGATGGCAATGGCACAGCTTTCATCGGTCCAGTCTAGGACCGTCGCCGGCAAAAATTAAGCCAATTCGCGCTGCGCCCGGCCACCCGGCCACCGGCCGGATTTGGGGGAACGGGCTTGCGTTTGAGGGCCTGATCCTCTAGTAGTCAGGCGAACAAGAGAACATTATGGCCAATTTCTTCGTCATGGGCGCCGACAACCGGGAATACGGCCCGGCCTCCGTTGAAGAACTCCAAAAATGGGTGGCTGACGGCCGGGCCGACGCGCGTACCCGGGTTCGGCGCGAAGAGTCCGCCGACTGGCTGGTGTTGGCGGACGTGCCGGAATTGGCCGTGGCCCTGTCGCTCACGCGCCAGACGCCCACGCCACCCCTCCCCGCGAAGCCCACGCCTGCCCGAACCAGTATCATGGCGGTGGCTGCACTGGTGCTGGGCATTTTGGGCGTGGTGACCTGCGGCGCCACGGCCCTGCTGGGGCTGATCCTTGGGATCATCGCCATGGTGCGCGTGAACAACAGCCGCGGCTCGCTGACCGGCAAGGGCACCGCCCTGGCGGCCGTCATTGTCTCAGCCATTCTGCTGGTCCTGTTGCCACTCGGCGCGGCGCTGCTGCTGCCAGCCCTGGCGGCGGCCCAGCAAAAAGCGCAGCAAATCAATTGCATGAACAACGAGAAGCAACTGGCCTTGGCCGTGCACGTCTATTCCGGAAGCCACGCCGACCACTTCCCGCCCGCCGCCACCTGGTGCGATGCCCTCCATTCCGCCCTTGATTCCGACAAGGCATTCAAATGTCCGGTGACGCTTTCGACGGCGCTTTCGGCCAGCCGTTGTGACTACGCCTACAATGTGAAACTCGACGGCTTGGACGTCAGCAAAGTAAATCCGCTAACCGTGCTGCTGTTTGAGTCGGACGCGGGCTGGAACGCCAATGGCGGTATGGAACTGGCGGTCGCGCGACATCGCGGACATACCGCGGAGGTGGCCTTTGCGGACGGCCACGTGGAGACCGTAGCCGAAGGCAAGCTCAGTTCATTACGATGGGAACCCTGAAACCAAATAAACGATCTACAAACTATGGCCAACTATTTTGTTATTGGCGGCGACCACAAGGAATACGGACCGGTAACCGATACCGACGTGCAGCAATGGCTCGCCGAGGGCCGGCTCAACAGTGAATCCCAGATCAAAGCGGAAAGCGACGCGGAATTTCGGCGCCTGGCCCTGTTCCCGGAGTTTGCCACCTTCCTAGCGCCGGCGGCCACGGGCCCGTTACCACCTCAAACCGCCAAAGACTTCCTCGCCCGCGATTACGAGATCGACATTGGCGACTGCATCTCGCGCGGATTCAACGTCTACAAAGAGAATTTTGGCGTGCTGTTTGGCGCTACGCTCGTTGCCCTGATCATCCAGATGGCTTGCGGAGCGATCTTTAACCTGCCCGCCAGCCGGTTTATTCTGAGCGCTCCGCTGGCGGTACAACTTGGCTATAGCGGCGTGTACTCGCTCGTCTTGGCACTGGTCAACGGCCCAATGATTGGGGGGCTTTTCCTGGTTTATTTGAAAACGATCCGTGGCCAGGGCACGGGGCTGGGCGAAGTGTTTGCGGGCTTTCAACGCGCCTTCCTCCAGCTTTTTCTCGGCACGGTAATGACGTCGCTAATCACCTTCGCCTGCATGTTGCCGTTCAATTTCGTTTGGCAATCGCGAGTGAATCCACTGTTGCTCAAGATGCAACAGATGCAGACGGACCCCGCCGGCATACACGAGATCATGCCGCAATTGATGTCCGGCACCCTCCACAGCCTGCCGGTTCTGCTCATCTGCATGATACCGGCGACCTTCTTCACCGTCTCCTTTCAGTTCACGCTGCCATTGATCATCGACAAGGGCATGAGCTTTGGCGAGGCGATGAAAACAAGCTGGCACCTGGTGCTGCGCCACTGGTGGCAGTTGTTCGGGCTGACCGTCGTGGCTGGATTGGTCGCGGCACTCGGACTGCTGGGCTGTTGTATCGGGCTGGTTTTCACCATCCCGATTGCCGTGGCGGCGATGATGTTCGCGTATGAAACCATCTTCGGGACCAAAAAAAACTAGCCGGATCAAGGCCCGGAACGCAGCCTTGCTCAACCAGTTTGGCACGCCCGGCCTGGGTTCGCTCCTGGCCGGGCGGTGGATGGCCGGCGCCGGCCAACTCCTGCTGGCCCTGGCAGGGTGCGCCTTCATCCTGGTCTGGTTTGTCGCCCAAATACACCAGCTTTACGGCCAGATCGACAACGACGTACCCGTCCAGCCGGTCGGCTACCTCTTCACCATCGGCGCCATTCTGTTTGCCGTGTCCTGGTTCTGGTCCCTGCTGACCAGCCTGAGCCTCATACGCGAGGCGGCCTCGGTAGGTGCGCAATCCCTGAAACTGTTCAGCGCCAGTCTCGTCAAACTGGACGACGCCCACCTTCAGCCGGCCCTCGCCTCGCTGCCCCGCTGGCAACGCCATGGCGAAATCATTTCCCGCACCTATGAGTTCGCCGACTTCCCGGCGGCCATGAAATTTGTCAACGCCGTGGCCGCCATGGCGGAGCAGGTGCAGCATCACCCCGATATCGACGTGCGCTGGAACAAGGTCACCCTCGCCCTCACCACGCACGATGCCGGCGGCCTCACCGAGAAGGATTTTGTATTGGCCCGCGAATTCGATGACGCCGCCGTAGCCAACGATAAATAAGCCGGCATCGCGCCGGTCACTGGCCGTGGGGCGCGTTCGTGGATGGGGTGGAAACCGCGGGCGGCTCATCCGCCTGCGGGCGCGGCACCCGGCCCAGCCAGAGTCCGCCCGCGCCGTATTTCCACTCCAACTGCGGGATGGCTGGCGGACCGCCGCTGCGAATGACCAGGCGATCTTGCGGCCGCATTTTCTTCACCCAAGGGTCATAGGCCGAAACGGCGCCGAAGTTCCACAGCACGTTATGGTACACCTTGAAATCCTCCTGTGGCATCCACGCCGGTTCAAAGCCCGGCAGGTATCGCCAGTCGCCCCGCGGATTCTTGTAGAAGGTCTCGTAGAATACGGTCAGATCTGTCGAATACAGGAGGCCGCCCTTTTCGGGCATCCAGCCTTTGAGATCCGGATTATCAGCCTCCAAATATTGCCGGGTAAGTGTGCCAGTCCAGCGGCTATCGGCATCACTGGTCAGGCAAAGGAAAGCAATCAGGGCCAGACCGCCCGCCAGCGCCAGCCGCTCAAAAGTGTCCCGGCCCACGCGCGCCGCCAGCAGTAATTGCAGGTCGCCGGCCACCAAGACCATCAGTGCCGGCCAGCCCCAATCACCGCCAAAGCGGCCCACTTTGAGACTCAGGGTCCACGCCAGGCAAACCAGCCAGAAAACCGGATCGCGCAAAAAGGGAACGGCCTTCAGGCCAGCCAGCCGGCGCAACAGCAGCAGCCCCGTGAGGGTGATTAACACGGTGAGATCGCATTTGGGCTGCAGCTCCCCCGCCATGGTGCGCACGGTGTCATGCGCCCCCACGCACAGGAGCGTCAGCCTGACCGCCTGCACCGGATACGCCAGCGGATGCCCGGTCAGCGCACTGCCGATCACCACGCCCGCCGCCGCACATCCAGCCAGCATGAAGGCCCAGCGGAACTGCGCCGCCAGAAAAAACGCCAGCACCGGCAGCGCCCACAAATACCACGTGCCGTGGAAATAGACGCTCGCGGTCACCGCCACGGTGGCCACCGCCGCCATCCATGCCTTGGGCGCGCCGCCGCCAAACCGGCGCCACAGCAACAATACCGTGAATAGGGTCGCCATCGTGATCAAATAGGGCCGCCCCAGCAGGAAACGCGTCGGCAGCATTACCATGAGCATCGCCAGCGTCAGCACCGCCAGCCAGACTTCCGGAAACTCCAGCCAGATGACCGCCGCCAGGCCCGCAAAGATAAACAGCACCACCACGGAAAAAACCATCAACGCCTCCGCGTCGGCCCCGGTGGTGCCATGGATTTTTTCCAATAGCAGATTCCATCCGTATTCGTGGTCGATCTGATACGTGCTGTTCAAGACCATGATCTCCGACCACGTCTTGCCGCTGACCGCTTTGGCCGCATGCCGCAGGGCATCATCCGGCGCCACGTAACCATAACCGATGATTTTCAGCGGAATCACCAGCAACGTCAGCAGCACAATCACCCAGACCGCCAGCGGCACGTAACGGCGGAGCGGCTGGAACCAGGCGGGACTAAAATGGGCGGTGTTATCCATGGGGTGCAATGGGCTGCCGGCATCAAGAAGGCTTGCCAGCCGGACTCGCTGCGGCCGGCACTGTGGCCGGGGTGCTTTCGGCATGGTGCCCCGACAGACGCCCAAGCCAAACGCCGCTGAGACTGTACTTCCATTCCAATTCCGGGATCGTGGGCGGACTGCCGGGATCGCCCCGGATAGCAAGCCGGTCCGGCAGCCGCAGTTGCTTCACCCAGGGTTCGTAGGCTTTGGGCGCGCCAAAGTTCCACAACACGCTTTGGTATATTTCAAAATCTTCCCGCGGCATCCACGTGGGCTCAAACCCCAGCATGTACCGCCAGTCGCCCTGCGGATTCCGATAAAAAGTCCGATAAAACAACGGCATGTCCGCCGTATAAAAGATCCCGCCCTTTTCCGGCATCCAACCCCGGATGCCCGGATCATCGGCTTCGGAAAGAAATTGATCCGTCAGAGTGGCGGTCCAGTGACTGTTGATGTCCGTGGTGATGCAAAAAAAAGTGACCGCCGCCATGCCGCCTGCCAGTGCCAGCCGCCGGAAGGCGTCCGCCGCCAGCCGCGCTTGCAGGAGTAGTTCCAGATCCCCGGCCAGCAAAACCATCAGCGCCGGCCAACCCCAGTCCGTCCAAAAACGGCCGACCCGGAAGCCCAATGTCCACGACAGGCAAACCAGCCAGAAAACCGGGTCGCGCAGCAAGGGCGTGGCCCTGAGACCGGCCAGGCGGCGGAGCAGCAACACGCCGCCAAGGAGAAACAGCGCCGCTGTATCGCCGCTCAAGGGTTGGAGTTCTGAAGCCATGGAACGCTCGGTGTCGTGGGCGCCCACGCAGAGCAACGCCAGCCGGACCGCCTGGATCGGATACGCCAACGGATGGCCGGTAAGCGCGCAGCCCAACACCACGCCCCCCGCCGCGCAGCCGGCCACCACCAACCCCCAACGAATCTGTCCGGCACAGAAAAACGCCACGACCGGCAGCACCCATAAATACCAGGGTCCGTGAAAATAGACGCTGGCGGCAATCAGGCCGGTCATCACCGCGACCATCCACGCGCGCGGCGGCGCCGAGCCAAAGCGGCGCCAGAACAACAGCAGCGACAACAGCGCGGCCACCGTGATCAGATAAGGCCGGCCCAGCAGGAAACGGAAGGGAATCTGCTCCCACACCATGCTCAAGGCCAGCACCGCCAGCCAGGCTTCCGGACGTCGCAGCCACGGCAGCGCCGCCAGCCCCGTAAGGAGAAACAGCCCCACCACAGACAACAGCACCAAGGTCTCGGTGTCTGCGCCGGCCAAGGTATGAATCTTCGCCAGTAACAGGTTCCAGCCAAATTCGTGATCGATTTGGTAAACGCTGTTCAGCACCAAAATCTCCGACCACGGCCGACCACTCACGGCTTTGGCCGCGTGCCGCAAGGCATCCCCCCCCGGCAGATAGCCGTACCCGATGATTCGCAACGGAATCAGCAACATCGTCAGGGCCACCACGACCCAGACGGCCAGAGGCACCAACCGGCGCCAGCGGCCCAACCAGGGCAGCTCCGAAGTTTGCTCGCGATCCGTCATAGGGCGGTGACGCGCGCCGAATCGAGTTGGCGGGTTTGATCCATTTTATGAGTGGATGGTATTGGTCGGCAAGCCTGCGGGGACCGCCGCCGGTATGGTCACGGGCGCGCCTTCCGGCCGCTGAGCCGGCAGCCGCCCGATCCAAATGCCGCTGACACCGTAGTTCCATTCTAACTGCGGCAAAGCAGGCGGACTGCCCCGCCCGCCGCGGATCACCAAGCGATCGGCCGGCGTCATTTTCCGAATCCAGGGCGCATAGGCTTGGCTATCGCCGTAGTTCCACAGGACCTTGTGATACACTTCGAAGTCTTCCTTGGGCATCAAGGTGGGTTCAAACCCCAGAATATACCGCCAGTCGCCGTGCGGATTCTTGTAGAAGGTCTGATAGAAAATCGTCATATCCGTGGAATATAGAATGCCGCCCGGTTCCGGCAGCCAGCCTTTGAGGTCGGGGTTGCCGGCCTCGAGGTATTGCTGCGAAAGGTTGCCCGTCCAGCGGCTGCTGGCATCGCTGGTGAGGCTCAGAAATGCGATCACGGAAATGCCCACGGCCAGCCCCGCGCGACGCAGGGAATCCACGGCCAGGCGCGATGCCAGCAGCGATTGCAGATCGGCCGCCACCAGTACCGCGAGGGCGGGCCAGCCCCAGTCCACCCAAAAGCGGGCCACCCGGAAACCCAGGGTCCAGGTCAGGCAGACCAGCCAGAAAGCCGGGTCCCGCAGCAGCGGCGGCGACTTCAACGCCGCCAGTTGGCGCAATATCAACAGGCCGCCCAGAAAGTACAAGGCATACACATCGCCGCTTTCCGGCTGCAACTCGCTCACCAGCGTGCGCTGGGTAAAGTGTTTGCCGGTGGCCAACAGCACCACCTGGATGGCCTGTAACGGGTACTGGAGGGGATGGCCGGTAAGCAGGCTGCCCAACAGCACGCCCGCGATCCAGCAGCCGGCCACCAGGCAGCCCCAGCGAAACTGGCGCGCCAGAAAAAACGCCGTGATGGGCAACACCCACAAATACCAGGTGCCGTGAAAAAAGACGCTCGCGGTGAACCAAGCCGTCAGCACCACGGCCATCCAGGCCTTGGGCCGGGCCGCGCCGAACCGCCGCCAGAGCCACAGCAGCGTGAACAGCGCGGCAATCGTAATGATGTAGGGCCGGCCCTGCAGCAATCGATACGGCATGAGCACGGTCATCATGGACAACGCCAGGGCGGCCAGCCATGCCTCCGGATATTGCAGCCATAAAACGGCGGCCAACCCGGCCAGCACAAACAGCGAGACGATTGAGAAAAAGACGATCCCGTCCGCCTCCACATGGCCAACACTTTGCACCTTGGCCAGCAACAGGCTCCAACCGTATTCGTGATCGATTTGATAGACCTTGTCCAGCACCAGCACGTCCTGCCAGCTCTTGCCGCTGACCGCCTTGCCCGCCGCCCGCAACGCATCGTCCGCCGGCAGGAACCCGTAGGTCATGATCTTCAGCGGGATGACCAGCAGGGTGGCCAATACGATCACCCAGACCGCCAGCGGCACGTAACGCCGCAGGGAATCAAACCAGGCGGGATTAAACGAAGCGGGCGGTTGGTCCATGGGGCGCAAATCAGCTCGCTCTATCAGAACACCTTTGGCACGCCTTCGTCGAGAATTTTTATCTGTGCGGTCAGCTTTTCCGTCTGCGCGATCTGCTTCAACCAGCGCAGCGGCTCGTCCAGCTCTTCAAACGACAACTTGAACGAACCGTAATGCATCGGCACAAAATACTTGGCCCGCAAATCCTTGAACGCCCGCACCGCATCGTCCGGCCCCATGTGGACGCGGCGAAAGCTGGCCGGATGATACGCGCCGATGGGCAGCAGGGCGATCTCGGGGGCGAACTTGCGCCCGATTTCCTTGAAACCGTGAAAATAGGCGCTGTCGCCCGCGTGGTAAATGCTCCGGCCCTGGTGTTCGAGGATGAAGCCGCCGTAGCCGCGGTGGAGGTCGTGCAGCGTGCGGGCGCCCCAATGTTTGCTCGGCGTGAAAATCACGCGCCAGTCGTTCTGCGTGAAGCTCTCCCACCATTCCAGTTCGATCACGCGCGAAAACCCCAGGCCCCGCGCCAAATCCCCCACCCCGCGAGGCATTATGCCGATCTTGGGAGCCGGCAACCGCCGGAGCGTGGGCTTGTGGAAATGATCAAAATGGGCGTGCGTGAGCAACACCAAGTCGATCGGCGGCAGGTCGGCAATCCGCAGGCCGGCGCGCTTGATCCGCTTCAACAGGAACAGCCAGTTGGCAAAATTCGGATCGATCAGCACATTCAAATCGGTGAACTGGATCAAAAAGGAGGCATGACCAATCCAGGTAATGGCCACTTCGCCGGTCTTCAATTTGGGAAAAACGGGATGCACCGTCCGGCCGCGACGCCGCGTGAACCAAGCCTTCAGGACCAGTTCGCGAAAAAAGGTGCGTGGATTGAAATGCTTCGCCGGCGTCAGGTCTTTAAACGACCGGGGCAACCGTCGCCGCTGGGGCACATTTCTGTCTTTCTCTTTTCCCATTCGAGCCATTATTTTAGCACCGTCCACGCCGGCCACCAATTTGATTTTTTTGCTGCCGCCCGGCGCACGCCCGTCCTCGGGCGCTACGATGTGATTCCGAGCCAGTCGTCACCCTCCCATACGCCCCGCAACGAACGGCCGCCGCCACGCTTGCATGCCTCAGCGCCGCGCGATCGAAGGGGCAGCCGTCCAACGCGCCAGCGTCATGGAGTGCGTCTGGCCCTCCGGCACTGTGGCCCACAGGTTGCACGTCAAATGTTGAACGTTCTGGTTCGTGCAAATTCGTGTCCATCGTGTCTCCCCTTCCCCTTCTTGAGACTGAAGTCTGTTTCGGTTTTCTGATCTGTGTCCATCTGTGTCCATCTGTGGTTAAAAATTCGTGTCCTTCGTGTCTAGTCCTGTGTTTCCGCTTTCCCGCCTTCCGTTTTTTTGTGGAGTGTGTTTTATTGTTTTTTATTGTTTATTTGTGTGTTTTACGGCCTTTTTTGATTGCTTCCCCCAGGCCAGTCCGGGGAGCGCCCCTCCCAGGCATGACGGCCTTCGCCCCCCGCCACCGCTTCCCCCTCGCCCCCTCGCTGCCTGCCCAACCCCGCGAGGCCGCTCGCCGCTCCACCCGCCCCACCCGCCGTCGGTGTAGTCCGCATCCCCGCCAATATAACCGATCCCCGCACCAAGTGGGATGTCGCCGCGACCTCTCCCGCCATTTTACATGTCGCGGCGACATCTAAAATGCGGGTGGCAGACGCTTTTAATCGGCAATCCTCCTGCCCGGCGCCAACGCCGCATCTCATACCAGCCTGGGCCGGCGGCCGAATGGCGCTTAGATAAGGCATAAAACTCTCGCGTATAACGACCTGCGAAATCGCCATCCCAGCGCCGTAGGCGCGGTCTATTGGTAGAAATGAAACGAAAGTGATTTCAAGCGCCGTAGGCGCGGCCTAGAGGGATTCTCAATACATTGCAAACCAACCTCTTGCACTATCTAAGCGCCATTCGGCCGGCGGCCCAGGTTCACGATTGTATTGAAATTATAAGGGCCAACGGCCCGTACCATAATCCGTTAGCTCGCCCTCGCCCTCGGCCCATCCTGAAGCCGCGGAGCGGCGACCGATACTAGCCCGCATTTTCAAATGCGGGTTTGAGCCCACATCCGCCATGCGCCCCACCGGGACGGCTGAGCCATTTCCCCCATTGGGGAATTTGAGTGTGCAATGATGATATGCTCTAAAAACCCGCAACACCCGCTACACTGTTGATGGTCAACGTTTTAAAGTGCAACATTTGGAACAACCGGGGTGCAACAACCCGCAACATTCCGGTCCAGCGGCCCTCGCGCTGAAAGCGCCACACAAGACAGCCCGGGGCAGAGCGAACCGTGTGAGCGCCGCCGCGGGTACCAAGGCAACCGCCTCGTCCGCAATCCTCCAGCCCGCTCCGGCCATCCTGAATGGATGGCAATCAGCTAGCCCAGCGTTGGCCAATTCGATTGGCTGGCGGTGGCTAGGCGAGCCGTTAGGCCATTTTGTGAGTCTGCTCATAAATCTCTCCGAGTGTGATGTCCACTCTCCACGTAGGCACCAGATCAACACCGTAGCGCTCGCTTGCCTTCAGGCTAAATGTCTCCAACTCCATCGAATCGGCCATGAGCTTCGGATACGGATACAAGGCACGATAAACATCCATCACTCGATCATCAGGCGAAAAACAAAGACGACGTGACTGCCTGAAAGCAAATGCATCAATGAACAAATCCAAAAATTCCCGAATCTCCATCTTCGATGCGTGAGGAAATCTCCGCTTCCACAGACGGCCAGTGCAAGCCCGACTCCAAAACTTCCGCAGCCGCACTCGCTCGACAACTGCTCCAAAAGCAAAGACAGCCGCCGCAATCCAAATGTATGTCATAAAACTGCTCATGGTGCGAAGTGGCCTAACGGCCATGCAGTGAGTAAACGCCAACTTGGAGCGTTGACCGCGTAGCGGAACTCATCGCGTTAACGGCGGTTGGCTCCAGAAATTGGTTGGACGTGGTCATACCCATCCTTCGCACATATCAGTGAGCAGAATGCGACTCATTTGGTGCCACTACTGGCACTTCCATCTCCGTTGTCGTTAGCCCGATGGGTAACACGCCTGAGATAAAATCAACGGACACTTTAGCCGTGCCAACTTCTACGCCCTTCGGCAAATCAAACTCAGCGGTATAAAACTCCCAATAACAACACCGCTGGGTCAATGCGTAGGAAGTCCGTAGCGGCGCAGCGCCACCGGCAGTCGGCCATTCGATATGTAGCTCTGGCACCAAAAAACGGGGTAACGCGTCAATACTGAGGCGCGACTCCGCACCCGGGGCTGACCCAGGATTGAGGAAACACAAGCTCAACCGCTGGTTCGTCTCGCCAATCGTGAATTCTTTTCTTCGGAGCAGTTTAGGCGTCA
>CAYTJG010000063.1:0-25002 GCA_964437865.1 uncultured Bifidobacteriaceae bacterium
CCTCGGCCAACTTGGCGCGCTTCGATGGTGTTCGGTACGGGGCGCGGGTGGACGGGGAAAACCCGGGCGAACTTTACGAGCGCACGCGGGGGGCGGGCTTTGGTCCGGAGGTCAAGCGGCGCATCATTCTGGGCACGTATGTCCTGAGCAGCGGCTACTACGACGCGTATTATCTGCGCGCCCAGAAGGTCCGCACGCTCATCCGCAACGATTTTCTGAAGGCGTTTGAAACCGTGGACGCCATTGTCACTCCCACGTCGCCGACGGCGGCGTTCAAGCTGGGGGAGAAATCGGACGACCCGCTGCAGATGTATTTGTCGGACATCTTCACGATTTCGTGCAACCTGGGCGGAATTTGCGGTGTCAGTGTGCCCTGCGGTTTCACGGCCGCGCCGAAGTTGCCGGTGGGGCTGCAATTGCTGGGGCAGCCGTTTGGCGAGGCCGCGATGCTGCGGTTGGCGCATGCTTACGAACAAAGCACCCCATGGCACCAAGCCAAACCGGCCCTTGCCACCCAAACGTAGCCTTTGCCGCAGCGGCTTGGCTGGCAGGCGAGGTGGCATACAAAACGCTGTCTCCAAGTGGTTGGTAATATCGTAATTCAAGCATGATCCCGACGCAAAAAACCAAGCGCACGTTGTTCTGGGTAGGCCTGTCCATGCCCATGTTGGCGTTGATTGCGATGACCTGGCTGGTGCATCAAGCGGGTGGCCAGTTCAACAATTCCTTCAACTGGGTGCTCCAGAATTACAAGGTCCTGGACAAATTTGAACAGATGGAAGCCCATATTGTGGATGCCGAGGCGAACCAGCGCGGATTCCTCCTCACCGGCAAGCCGGAGTATCTGGACCCCTACCAAATGGCCATGGGCGACATCACCAATGATCTGGTCGACCTGACCAAGCTAACCCATGGCGATCCGATCCAGCAGGCCAACGTTGCCGCGCTCGGACAAATGATTGCCGCGGACCTGAGGTTTGACCCGGCCACCGCGTTTTCCTCCGGCCAGTTTCAGACCAATGCCTCGGTTCTCACCCTGACGGCGCGGGGCAAGGAAAAGATTGAAACCATGCGGCGGCTGTTGTTTCAGGCACGGGAAGAACAGGAGCGCGCCCTCAGCAAACACCAGCAAGCGGCCGAGGAAGAAATGGTCTCCGGCCAGATCATGTCACTGGTGCTCATTGTGGCCGTGGCCGTGGCCCTCGTGTTCGTGGTCATGATCCTGGTGCGGGTGGATCGCTTGCAGCAGTTTGTGACGGTCTGCGCTTGGACGGGGCAGGTCAAATATCAGGGACAATGGGTGCGGCTGGATCAGTTTCTTGAGCGCCAGTTCGGTCTTTCTGTATCCCACAGTCTCTCCAACGAGGCGGCGGAGAAAATGATGCAGGAAATCGAAGAGCTGAAGCGGCCCGACCGCACGGCTGGCCGGCCGTCGCCGCCGCCGTCCCCACCCGACAAATAATAGGAAAGGCCGGGAAATCCCGGTGCGGCAACAGTGTGTTTTTCTCCTCATGGCTGCGTCGTTTAGCCTTCGATTTTCAACGGCACCAGTTGCTCCGCGTTTGCTGGGTGATCCTCGATTAGCCGGGTTGCTTGATTTTGGGCGCGGCGCAGGGATTGGGAGGCGGGCGAAACGCTGCCGGCAGAGCAAAAAAGACCGCTGGTTGCATTTTTAGATTGCCTTAATATAACTAATTAGTTACTTATTAATTATCATGAAACAGAATGGCAGGTGCGTGAGCCAGACCCGTGATCCCGACCGCACACGCGCCCGCATCCTGGCGGCGGCCACGGTTGAGTTCGCGGAGCATGGTTTTGCCGGGGCGCGAATAGATGCGATCGCGCAGCGAGCCCAGGGCAACAAGCGCATGCTGTACCACTATTTTGGCAACAAAGAAGCCCTCTTTGGCGCGGTGTTACACCACAAGATGGCGGAACGCCGTTCCTGGGCGGTATCCCTTTCCAACGATCCGGCGGAGCGGTTGCCGTTTTGGTTCAAGAGCGCCTGCGAGGATTCGGCCTGGGTGCGCCTGCTCGAATGGGAGGCCCTGCGGTGGCCCGCCCGGTTGAATGATGAACGGGAGCGCCGGGGGGTGTCCGCCAGTTGGCTCCAGTGCATCCGCCGGCAGCAGCGCGCGGGGCAGTTGACCGCCGATTTTGAGGCGTGTTACCTGGGGCTGGCCATGCAGTCGCTGAGCTTGTTCCCGGCGGCCTTTCCGCAACTGGTCCGCCTGGCCACCGGCCGGACGCTCGACGATCCTAAATTCCAGTCGGGTTATCGGAAATTTCTCACGGTGTTCGCGGCGGCCTTCCGGCCAATCGGGCGGCGGGGGGGGACGTCACGGTCGCGAAAAAACAAGGCCATCGGTCGGTGATATGGGTGGACAATATCAAGAAATTGCCCTCGGCCTATACCGCCAGCTTCCCCGTCAGCGCACCGGTCCGGCTGGCCGGAGCGTGAAAAATTCGTGTCCATTCGCGACCATTCGTGGTTAAATTTCGGCCGCATGGAATACGAAGCCGTCATCGGGCTGGAAACGCACGTCCAGCTCAAAACGAAATCAAAGATGTGGTGCGGCTGCGCCAACGCCTTTGGCGCCGAGCCCAACACGAATGTGTGCCCGGTCTGTCTCGGCCTGCCGGGCGTGCTGCCGGTGCCCAATGAGGAGGCGTTGCGCCTGACCGTCCTGGCCGGCCTGCTGCTGAATTGCAGCATCCCCCGCTTCGCCAAGTTTGACCGGAAAAGCTATTTCTATCCGGACATGCCCAAGAATTACCAGCTCACCCAATACGACAAACCCTCCACCGCCAACGGCTGGGTGGAGTTCGAGTTCCAAGGCGGCCTGTCACGGGTGCGCATCACGCGGGCGCATCTCGAGGAGGACGTGGGCAAGAGCACGCATTTCGAACGGCATAGCGGCGTGGATTTCAACCGCGCGGGCGTGCCGCTGCTCGAGATTGTTTCGGAACCCGACCTGACCAGTTCCGACATGGCCTACGAGTATTTGAACGCGCTCAAGGACATCCTGATCTACGGCGGCGTGAGTGATTGCGACATGGAAAAAGGCATGGTCCGCTGCGACGTGAACGTGTCCGTGCGGCCGGTGGGCAGCTCGACGCTGGGCGCCAAGATCGAGATCAAGAACATGAACAGCTTTTCCGGCGTGCGTCGCGCGCTGGAATACGAGATTCCCCGCCAGATTGGAATCGTCAAAAACGGCGGCCGGCTCATTCAATCCACCCGCCGCTGGGACGATCCCGCCGGGATCACGGAGGAGATGCGGACCAAGGAGGACGCGCACGATTATCGCTATTTCCCTGATCCTGACTTGATGCCGCTGGCACCGGACGATGCGTGGCTGACCGACGTGCAGCAGCGGGTGGTGGAGTTGCCGCTGGCACGCAAACAACGGTTCATCCGGGAATACCAACTGCCGGCCGGGGACGCGGAGGTGTTTAAAAATGACGTGGCGCTGGGGAATTATTTCGAGCCGGTAGCGCGTCAATCCAAGCACCCGAAGGCCGTGGCCAACTGGGTGATCAACAATTTGCGGGCGAAGCTGGCGGAAGCCAATGAGCGGGAGCGTCAGGAGCAGGCCGCACTCGGTTTGGAACCGGCGGAGCAGACCCTGACGACCCTGGATCATTTAAAATACCAGCCGGCCGCCCTGCTGGAGTTGGTCCAGCTGGTGGAGGCCAAGACGATTAGCACTTCGGCTGCCCAGCAGGTTTTCTCCGAGATGTTCGACACCGGCAAATTGCCGGCGGCGGTCGTGCAGGAAAAAGGCCTGGCCCAGGTGAGCGACACCGGTGCCATCGAGAAATTCTGTGATGACGCCATCGCCGCCAATGCCAAGTCCGTGGCTGACTATCGGGCCGGCAAGGTGGCTGCCCTGAATGCCCTTAAAGGCCAGGTGATGAAACTCAGCAAGGGGAAGGCGAATCCGGCGCTGGTGGGCGAGGTTCTGGAGAAGAAGTTGAAGGCATGACGGGGCGGCTGGGGTGGCGGGTTCAAGTGCGCCCGCTCGCGCGAGCGGGTTCCAGTCAAACGGCGTTTTTGACATGGTGAGAGTCTCCAATCCTTTTCTGCGACTGGCGGCGGTGTCGCTGGCGGTCGCGGTGCTGCCGCGTGTTTCGGCGGCGGAGTCCGACCCATCCGGGCTGGTGAGCTCGGAGTTTATCTTCGCCACGAATCCGGTTCCAAGCTGCCACGCCTCGACCATCGTGGAAACTGCGGACAAGTCGCTGGTGGCGGCATGGTTTGGCGGCACAGCGGAAGGCCGGCCGGATGTGGGCATTTGGTCGGCGCGCCGGGTGGCTGGCCATTGGACCGCACCGGTGGAGGTGGCGACAGGAACTCAAACCAACGGCCTGAGCCTGCCTTGTTATAACCCGGTCCTGTTTCAGCCGAGCCACGGGCCGTTGTGGTTGTTTTACAAGGTTGGGCCGCGCCCCGCCGCGTGGTGGGGCCTGTTGCGCACCAGCGCCGACGGCGGCCGCACCTGGAGCGCCCCGCGCCGCTTGCCGGACGGCATCCTGGGGCCGAGCAAAAACAAGCCGGTGCAACTGGCTGACGACACCATTGTTTGCGGCAGCAGCACCGAAGGGTTGAAACGTCCGCCGGCGTGGCAGATTCATTTTGAGCGGACAGGCGATCTGGGGCAGACATGGGAACGGATCACCGTGCCACAGCCACCGGACAGCCCGCCGGCGATCCAGCCGAGCCTGCTCCAACTGGGTGACGATCACCTGTTGGCCGTGGGCCGAACATCACGCGGAAAGGTGTTTGCCACCGGTTCCAACGATGGCGGGCGGACTTGGGCAGGGCTGACCTTGCTGGATTTACCCAATCCGAATTCCGGTATTGATGCCGTGACGCTGATCGATGGACGGCATCTGCTCGTGTACAATCACGCGGTCCGAGGCCGCAGTCCGCTGAATCTGGCGGTCAGCCGCGACGGTCGGCATTGGAGCGCGGTGCTGGTGCTGGAAGACGAGCCGGGGGCGGAGTTCAGCTATCCCGCCATCATTCAAACCAGTGACCATCTGGTGCATGTGACCTACACCTGGAAGCGCCGGTTGGTGAAGCATGTGGTCATTGATCCGGGCAGATTGGTGGCCAAATCGCTGCTCGATGGGGCGTGGCCGAGTCGGTAGTCGCCGCCGTCCGCATCGGAATCCTTAATTCCATGCTCGGCGTCAAACGTGCTTCCTTGGGGAGAAATCGCATCTTTGCAATTTACCCGCGAACGTCTTCCCGGCACACTTCGGGTTGGGGAACAGTGGAAAGCGGGATCGAGGCCAGACTGGCTTCCGCAGTCAGATGGTGTGGCGGCGGTTCGGGAGTGGTGGTTAAAGATCGGTTGGCCGGGCTGGTGCACAGACACTTGAATCACGATTGCAAACGCTATGGCAGCCATTGGACGATTTCAAAAAGGCACTGACATTTTTTACGCGAAAGTTGTGGACGGTGAATTATTCCGTCTGCAGGGGGACGTATTTGGTTCCCCTTCCTTTGACAAGCGGCCACTGCCGCGCAAAGGAATCCGGACGTTGGTGCCAGTGGTGCCGAGCAAGATCATTGCTGTGGGCGTGAATTATCTCGATCACGCCCGCGAAATGCACCGTGAACTGCCCAAGGAACCGCTGATTTGGTTCAAGGCGCCCACGTCGCTGCTGCCCGATGGCGGCAAAATTGAAATTCCCTTTCCGCAGCACCGGACGGACTTCGAGGCGGAACTGGTCATTGTGATCGCCCGCAAGGTGCGGAGCGTGTCGCCCACACAGGCGCCGCGGTACATCTTCGGTTACACGGCCGCGCAGGACATCAGCGACCGAACCATTCAAAAAGCTGACGGGCAATGGGCGCGTTGCAAATCGTTCGATACGTTCACGCCGCTCGGACCGTACGTGGAAACCATGTTGGATCCCGCGGATCTGACCATCCAGCAGTTCCAAAACGGCCAGCTTCGCCAGAACTCCAGCACCAGCCAGCTCATTTTCAAGCCGGCGGAAATTGTGAGTTTCGTATCCACCAACCTGACGCTCCTGCCTGGTGATGTGATTCTCACGGGGACGCCCAGCGGCGTCGGCCCCATCCAGAGCGGCGACAAGCTGGAGGTGCGCATCCAGGGTTTGGCGCCGCTGATCAACACCGTCAAGTAGACGAACGGTCGGCGTTCAGGCGAGGCTCTTCGTGAGGCTCACCGAGACGTACCGGGTCTGGGGGATGATGAATTTTTTCACCTCAACGGTTACGGCGGCTGGCTTGAACTCGCTCAAAATCGTATCGGCGATATCGGTGGCGAGTTTTTCGATCAACTGCCAACTCCGGCCCTCGCCGAAGTGCAGGAGCCGCTGGCAAACGGCGAAATAATCGATGGTGTCGGCAAGTTCATTGCTGCGTGCGGCGGCGGCGAAGTCAAATTCCAGCTCCACCGTGAGCAGCAGCCGCTGCGGTGCGGTCCGTTCGGCGGCGGGCACGCCGACCCGATAGTAGACCTCCAACTCCACAATGGAAATTTTGGGCATGCGCTGTTTCAAGAACGAGGGGCGCCGCGGCGGGGGCGGACGCCGGGTTGGCTTATGTTCTGGCCGCTTGTCTGTGCTATGACGGCCTCGATCAGGATTTTGGTGGGCCGGTTCAACGGCAGCTTTTTGGCGGAGGGCAGGGGCAACCAGCGGTATTCCCGGCCCTCGTCATTGAGTACCACGTGCGGATTCTTGACGGCCGTCCGGGCCGTGTAGTTGAGCAGCACGAAATGGGCGTCCTTGTAGAATTCCTTTGAGTGAATGCAATCCTGCGCGAGCACAAACCGGATCTGCGCGACTTTCAGGGCCGTTTCCTCCAGGATTTCACGCCGCAAGGCAGCCTTGGAGGTTTCGCCAAACTTGATCTTGCCGCCGGGGATGCCCCATTTATTCGACCATTTGTGCGTGCGGATCAGCAGCGCTTCATTGCCAGCGTTGAAAATCAGCGCCCCCACCGTAGCCAGCGGCATCGCGATCTCGGTGGAGCCAATTGGCGAGGAGGGCGGAGTGAGACTGAAATGATTCCGTTCCAGGATTTTCTGCAATTCCGAAAGATGCTCCACGATCACCTCTGGTCTGGCGGCTCGCAGTTGGGTAAGGGTATTGTAACCGGTCAGCACGGCACAGGAATGCACGCCGCCGTGCCGGGCGGTGGCAATGTCGTGTTCCATGTCGCCAATGAAGAGCGTTTCGTCAGGCTGCAAGTGGTTTTCCTGGAGGATTTCGTGGATTTTCTCCCGCTTGTCCCACACGCCGGTGTAGGGCTTTTCGAGGAAGGCATCGAAACCGTTCTGCCGGCATTGAGATTTGAAATGGTCGGTATGGATGGTGCTAAGGAGGAAGGTGCGGAACCCGTGGGCCCGGCAGAATTCGAGAAACGCGCGGGCGTGCGGCACTTCGGTGACGGAATCCTGGGACTGGCGAAACTCGGAGTGGAACCACGTCTCGAGCTGGGCCATGGGAACCTCCGGCGTATGGCGGTCGTAAAACTTGCTAAAGGGCAGTTGAAACTCCTCCCGGAATTCCTCGAGGGACATCGTTGGCTTTCCGGCCTGCGTCAGCACAAAGTTGGAAGCCTTCAACACCGCGGGCAAGTCATCCACCAAGGTGCCGGACCAGTCGAAAATGATGTTGCGGATCACGGGTGGAATTTAAGCGCAAATCGCGCCCGCCGCACCAAGATAAATCGTCTGGCGTTTCAGAAACAGGCGCGCACCACGCCGCCATCCACGCGCAGCGCCGCGCCGTTGGTGGCGGCGGAAAGGGGGCTGCAAACGTATACCACCAAGTTGGCCACTTCTTCGGTGGTGGCAAACCGTTGCAGGAGCGAAGTCGGCCGTACCTTGGTGAAAAACTCCCGCTCGAACTCCTGAAAGGGCTGGCCACCGCTCAATTGATTCACGAATTCATCCACCCCGTCCGAATGTGTGGGGCCGGGCAGTACCGCATTGACAGTGACGCCGGTACCGGCGCAGGTTTCGGCCAGGCCGCGCGAGACCGCCAATTGCGCCGTCTTGGTGGTCCCGTAATGAATCATTTCCGCCGGGATCTGGATGCCGCTTTCGCTGCTGATGAACACGATGCGTCCCCAGTTTCGCGACTTCATGGGCGGCAAATACGTGCGACTGAGCCGGACGCCGCTCAGCACGTTGACTTCAAAGAAGCGGCGCCAGTCTGCGTCGGTGATCTGCTCAAAGGGCCGGGGTTCGAAGATGCCGAGGTTGTTGACCAAAATATCCACGCGCGGGAATTGTTTGGCCAAGCGTTCCACGGCGGCCGCGTCCGTCAGGTCGCCCGCAAAGCCTTCCAGTTTTGCCGCCGGGACCGCGTCGCGGATCCGGGCCAGGGCGGTGGCCACGGATGATTCGGCACGTCCGTTGACGATGGTTCGGGCGCCTTCGCGGGCCAGGCCGGTGGCGATGGCCAGCCCAATGCCCTTGGTGGAACCGGAAACCAGCGCCAGTTTGTCCGTGAGTTGCAAATTCATAGGTTTCCAAAATCGCACTGATTCAATGGGTGTCAAATGGCTAATGACGGCAGTAGCCGGGGAGCTTGCAAGGCGGGCGGAACGGCGATCAGGGCGTACGAAGCCGGTAGTAGCGGCCGGGATAATTCGTGGACTGGGGATCGAGGAAATAGCAGGTGCCATTGGTGAGCACGACGTTGCCGATCACGGTCCAGACGCCACCGGCCAGATTGGTAGAAGCCTCTATTACGAGCGGGGTATTGGTGCTGCCGGCGATGGTGAAGCCAAACGCCTGAACCGTGGCGGGATCGGCGGCGACGGTTTGGACGGTCGGATTCCAGAGTGTGGTCGGCAGGCCGCCATATGTGGCTCCCCAGTCGGCGGTCGCCGGCAGGTAGTAAACGGTGGCCGCGTCATCAAGGGTGAATACATTGTTTCCCTGCGCCGGGGCGTCGCCCTTGAAAAAGAACCCGGTGACCTCCGGGCAATCGTAAAACGCCAATGTCTCCAGGTTGGTGAGTGAGGCTGGCAGGGTGACACTCGTCAAATAGTAGGCCGAGACAAAGGCCGTGTCGGCCACACTCACGGTGCCATCCGGAATGGCATAACTGCCGCGGGGATTGTTCACCGGATACTGCACCAGCCGCGAGCGCTGGAGATCAAACAGTACGCCGTTAACGCCCGCATAAGCGGAATTGGCCGGATCCACCGTGATGGATGTAAGGTTCCCGCAAAACTCGAACACCCGGTCCCCGATTTCCGTGACGCTGGCCGGGAGACTGATGGTGGACAGGCGGGAGCAATAGAAAAAGGCTTGGCTGTCAATCTGTTCCACACTTGCGGGCAGGGTGACCGACGGGAGATCGAAACAGTAGGCAAAGGCGGATTGGCCTATGTTGGTGAGGCTGCTGCCAAGCGTGAGGCGGTTGAGCCAGGGGCAATATTCAAACGCATAATCGCCGATGGAGGTCACTTGGTTGCCGATGGACACCGCGAGCAAGCTGGAGCATTTGGTAAAGGTGTTGTCCGCGATGGCGGTCAGACCGTTGCCGATCGTGACATTGGTCAGGCCGGCGCAGCCGTAATAGGCCTGGAGGCCCAGGCTGTTGACGCTATCCGGAATGGTCAGTTGGGTGAGACGGGCGCAGTTCCAGAAGGCCTGCGCCCCCACATTTGTTACGCCGTCAGGCATGGGCGTGTCGGTCAGGTTCACGCAGCCGTAGAAGGCGGTGTCCCCGATATTATTGAGGCCGGCCGGGAGCGAAAGATTGGTCACGCTGGTGCAGCCGTAAAAGGCGCCGCTGGCGATGGACTGGACGCTGGCGGGAATGGCATAGCTGCCGCCGGCCCGGCCGGGCGGGTACTGCACGAGCGTCGTCTGTTTCTTGTCAAACAGCACGCCGCCGGCGGTGCTGAAGGCGGGGTTGTTTGAGTCCACCGCAAAGGTGGTCAGGCGCACACAATTTTTGCAGGCCAGTTCCCCGAGGTCGAGAACGCTCGCGGAAAGTACGACGTTAGTGAGGCCCGTGCAGGAAAGGAAGGCGAGTTCGCCGATGTTGGTGACGCTGTCCGGAATCGTGATGCTGGTGACTCCGTAGCTGAAGCCAAACGCGGCGTCCCCGATGCTGGTGACTGGCAGCCCGTCGACGGCGGCGGGCACGGTTACAGAGCCGCCGGCGCCTACATACCGAGAGATGGTGACCGAACCGTTATTGGTGTTGAACAGATAGTCTTGGGCGGTGGCAGCGGCCGTCCCGGCGCAGGCCAGCAAGGCCGGCAGCAACCATGCGGCGTTGCTGTGCACCAATTGCCTGGCGTGCTTTCGAATGGTCATCAGTCCCTGCTATTGCTCCAAAGTGTATACGGATAGAGCCAAAAAGGCCATGTGATTATTGTATCTGCCGGTTGCTGAGGAAAATATTCCCGCTCCAGCCGGGCGTAGCTCCGGTTTACGGAGGTTCGCTCCATGGCCAGCATTTCCAGCAGCATCAGGCCGGCGGCCAGACCGCCGCGTTCCGGGAGGTGGTTGGCGAAGCCGACTGAGCCGCTTTCTTCCGCCCCAAACAGGGCGCCGGGTTTCATCAATTCGGGCGCAATGAAACGAAAGCCGATCGCCACTTCGGTCAGCGGCAAGTTCCAGGCGGCGCACAGCTTGTCCACCAGGGCGGCGGCGGGTCTTGACGCAGAAGTTGTTCCACCGCCTGGCATTCGGCCGGTCCGCTGGAGCCGCCGAAGTGGGACTTGAGCTTGAAGCCGTTGAATATGGGGGGTGGCTGGGGGTGATCATCACGCCGCCCACGGCGCCGAGCTGTCTGACCGTAAAGGAAACGCAGGGCGTGGGGGTGGGTTCCGGCGTGAGCACCACTTAGAATTCGTTGGCCGCAAAAACCTCGGCGGTCAGGCACCCGAAACGGTTGGACAAGAAACGGCGGTCATAGCTCACCCCGACTTTTGGAGTGCGACCAAAGATATCGGAGCGCGGATTCCGGATTTCCGATCTCCAGTAATCTGCCGTGGCTTGGGCCACGCGCGCCACATTAGCAAACGTGAAATCCTGCGCCATGACCGCGCGCCAGTCATCGGTGCCGAAGTGGATCTGACTCGTGCCTATAAATTATGGGAACGGGTGTGACGACGTTAGGTAAAAAACGAGCCAGCTTTGCCAAGATGACCGAGGGCTATTGGCGACGGATTACCAATTGCCCGCCAGCAGAGATCCCAGTGTATTTGTGGGTGCGGAATGCGGTCGGGTTGGCGGTTTGGCCCGCGCTCAGATCACCGTTCCATGCGGGATGACGGCGTCTTTGGGGATGATCACTATGCCGTCGCGGATGTAGTAGCGCTCCTGGTCCACGTTCTCCGGTTTGCCGATCGGGGAGATGACGACGTTGTTGCCGATGCGCGCGTTCTTGTCGATGATGGCGTTTTCGATCTTACAATGCGCGCCGATGCCCACGCGAGGCTGGCCATTGGTCTCATGGCGACCTACCGACTCCATCGATTCGTAATAGTCGCTGCCCAGGATCACCGTCCGGGTGAGCACGGTGCCCTCGCCAATGAGCGTGCGGAGGCCCACGACGGTGTTGTTGATGCGGGCGCGATTGATGATGCAGCCGTCGGAAATGAGCGCGTGGTCGATCTCCGCGCCGTTGATCTTGGAGCCGGGCAGGTAACGCGGCCGCGAAAAGATCGGTGCGCTCATGTCAAAGAAATTGAAACGAGGCAGTTCTGTGACCAGGTCCAGGTTGGCCTCAAAAAACGAGCGGATGGTGCCGATGTCCTCCCAGTAGCCCTGGAACACGTTGGCAAACACCCGATGCGTGTTGATGGCGTGGGGAATGATATGCTTGCCGAAATCGGACAACGGATTATCCAGTAGATCGCGGATGACGCTGCGGTTGAAGACGTAGATGCCCATCGAGGCCAAGAACGAATCCCCGCCATCCTTGATCCCTAACTGGCCGGCCATGGTGGGCGTGACGTGCAAGGAATCGAGCAGGGGAGTCTCCTTGGGCTTCTCCACGAAACGCGTGATGCGCCGGTCGTCGCCCATCTGCAGAATGCCGCAGGCCTTGGCTTCCTCCCGGCTTACGGGGATCGTGGAAATGGTGATGTCCGCCCCCGTCTCCCGATGCTGCTCGACCATCGCCTTGAAATCCATCCGGTACAACTGGTCGCCGCTCAGGATGAGCAGGTAGTCGAAATCGTGGTTCATGAAGTGCACCAGGTTCTTGCGGACGGCATCCGCCGTGCCTTCGTACCAGGAGGTGTTGTTGAAGGTCTGCTGGGCGGCGAGAATTTCCACGAACCCGGCCGAAAAATGGTCAAACTTGTAGGTGCGGGAAATGTGGCTGTGCAGGGAAGTGGAATTAAACTGGGTGAGGATGTAGATGCGACGGAAACCGGAGTTGATGCAATTGGAAATAGGAATGTCGACGATCCGGTACTTGCCGGCCAGCGGCACCGCCGGCTTGGCACGCTCTTTTGTCAGCGGGAACAGGCGCGTGCCTTGCCCGCCGCCCATGATTACGCAAAGAACCTTGCTGACATTGAGAGATTGGCGGCCCGTTTGTGACATAAGTTGTTTTAGTTGGAAAAACTCTAGCGCCGAAGTTCCACGGGAGCAAGCCACAGTTTGCAGGTTTGGCTTATTTCGAGCGGGTGGCGACGGCGCGCGCCTTTCAATAATGTTTCGGTGCCCGGTCTTCAAATCTGTTTTGCGCCTGCGCCCGGGTTTGCTAGGCTAGGGAAGATGCGTTACCTGGTTTTTCTTTGCCTGTTGTTCCTGAACTGGCTGGCGGCGGGCGCGGAGCTGAAGTTTGGCTTTGGCGACTTGGGTGCCGACGGTTCACTGACCAACTTCCATGCGGAGCTGTTCGGCAACGGTGGGCCGGTTGCCTGGAAACTGCTGGCCGGGGAAGCCCCCTCCGCTTTTGCCTCGTTAACTGATCCCACCAAAACCATGGCGGGTGGTGGCAGCGTGCTGGCCCAGACCAGCCAGGACCCCACCGACGAACGATTTCCCATGTTTGTCTATGACGGGGAGAAATTTCGCAACTTCCGTCTGAGCACCCAGTTCAAGCTGGTCAGCGGCGTGGCCGAGCAGATGGCCGGTTTGGTGTTCCGCTTTCAAAATACGTCCAACTTCTATGTCGTCCGCGTTAGTGGTTTGGGCAAGAACATCCGCTTTTACAAGGTGGTGGACGGTGTTCGGTCCGAACCGGTGGGGGTGACCTGCGAGGTAACCGCCGGCACTTGGCACCAACTGGCGGTCGGGTGTGATGGTAACCAGATCACCATCTGGCTGGACGGCCGGCTAGCCATGCCGGTCCTGGGTGACAACACCTTTGCGGAGGGCAAAGTCGGCTTTTGGACGAAGTCGGATGCGGTGACGTACTTTGTCAATGCTGTGATCGATTACACGCCGATTGTGCCGGCGGCCCAAGTGGTGTTGAATAGCGTGTTGCGCCAGCAATCGCGAATCCTGGACCTGCAACTCTGCGCCATGACCACCAACCAAGCGGCTGTAGTCGTGGCCGGCAAGGACCCCGCGGCCCGGGGCGAGCCGGGCACCGAGGCGGAGCTGAGCGCCATTCGGAACGGCGGCGCGTACTTTGGCCGGGACCATGGCGCCGTGATCATCGTCCTGCCGTTACACGACCGCAACGGCGACGTGATTGGCGCCGCCCAGTTCAAGTTGAAGAGCTTTTTGGGCGAAACGCAGAATAATGCCCTGGGGCGAGCCACCTTGCTCTTGAAGCTCGTGGAAGGGTTCGGTCTCTCGGCCGACGACCTGAGCAAGTAGTTCCCCAACCACCAACTGGCCCACCGGCGAGCCGGAGCCAAACGGGGCTGGGGGCGGAAGTGAGGTGTTCCACGCTCTCGCCGCGCCCCGCCCGGTTGTCCACGGAGCCTTTAAGCAGCCAATTCCTTGACGTCTTTGATGAAATCATCCACGTCGGCGGTGGAGGTATCCCAACTGCACATGAGACGCGACTCGTCGGGGGTGATGACCCCGGTGTAGAAATGCCAGCCCCGTGCGTGCAGCTTCTCCTCGACGCCACGCGGCAGCTTGGCAAAGACGGAGTTGGATTGCACCTGATGGGTGATTTGCACGCTGGGAACCTGGCGGAGTCCCGCCTCCAACCGTTTGGCCATCTCGTTGGAGTGGCCGGCATGCCGGAGCCACGCCCCGTTTTTCAACATGCCCAGCCAAGGCGCGGACAGGAAGCGCATTTTGGAGGCCAGTTGGCCGCCCTGCTTGCAGCGGTAATCAAAATCCCGCGCCAGGTCGCGGTCAAAAAACACGACCGCTTCCCCGAGTGCGATGCCGTTCTTGGAACCGCCGAAGCACAGCACGTCCACGCCGGCACGCCAAGTGAGGTCCGCCGGGGCTACGCCCAGGGCCGCCACGGCGTTGGCAAAACGTGCGCCGTCCATGTGCAGGTGCAGCTTGAATTTGCGGGCCGTTTCGGCCAGCATCTGCACTTCCGCCACGGAATAGACCGTGCCCACTTCCGTGGCCTGGGTGAGGGTCAGCACGCGGGGCTTGGGATAGTGAATATCGGTCCGCTTCAGGACGGCTGGTGCCACTTCCGCAGGGTCGACCTTGCCGTTGGCTCCCTTGAGCAACAGGATCTTGCTGCCGTTGGCAAAAAACTCGGGCGCGCCGCATTCGGATGTCTCCACATGCGCCAGCTCGTGGCAGAGCACGCTGTTGTATGACTGGCAAAGTGACGCCAGCGAGAGGGAATTGGCCGAAGTGCCGTTAAAGACAAAGAAAACTTCGCAATCCCGCTCGAAAATTTCCCGAATCCGATCCGTGGCGAGCTGGGTCCAATGGTCGTCGCCGTAGCTAACTTCGTGCCCCGTGTTCGCCTCCGCCATGGCGGCCCAGGCTTCAGGACAGATTCCGGAGTAGTTATCACTGGCAAAATGCCGATCTCTTTTCATCCAGATATTATGGACCAAGAGGCAAGTCGCGCCAGTGGATTTAATCGACAAGAATTTTGGTGCCACGACGAGGCGCCCGCCAGGGCGGATGGCTGGGGGCAAAAGAAAGACGGCGCAGACTCACAGGTCTGCGCCGTCCGGTTCCTGGTTCTCCTGTTCGGATGGAGATTAACGCTTACTTCTTGCCCTTCTTGGGCAGAGGCACCGTGGCGATGGTCTGCAGGATGCGACCCGCCACCTTGTAAGGATCCGCCTGGGAGTTCGGGCGGCGATCTTCGAGATAGCCGCGGTACCCGCTGGGAATGAACGTCTGCGGCAGGCGGACGGAAGCGCCGCGGTTGCCCACGCCGTAATTGAATTTGTCGATGGACTGGGTCTCATGCAGGCCGGTCAGGCGCAGATGATTATCCGGGCCGTAGACGGCGATGTGCTCGTTCTTGTACTTGTCGAACGCCGCCATGAGGGCCTCAAAGTATTCCTGGCCGCCGACGTCACGCAGTTGGTCGGTGGAGAAATTGGTGTGCATGCCGGAGCCATTCCAATCCACGTCTTTGCCCAGCGGCTTGCAATACCAGTTGACATCCACGCCGTACTTTTCGCACAGGCGCATCAGGATGTAGCGCGCCACCCACATCTGGTCGGCGGCATTGCGGGAACCTTTGCCGAAAATCTGGAATTCCCACTGGCCTTTAGCCACTTCGGAGTTGATGCCTTCGTGGTTGATGCCTGCCTCGAGGCAGAGGTCAAGGTGGGTATCCACAATCTCACGGGCGATGCAGCCGACGTTCTTGTAGCCGACCGCGGTATAATACTCGCCTTGGGGATAGGGGAAGCCGGTTTCGGGGAACCCTAGCGGACGGCCGTCCTTGTAGAGGAAATATTCCTGTTCAAAACCGAACCAGGCGCCGGGATCATCCGGGATGGTGGCACGGCTGTTGCTCGGATGCGGGGTCTTCTTGTCGGGCAGATAAACTTCGCACATGACCAACGCACCGTTTTTCTTGGTGGCATCCGGATAAACCGCGACCGGCTTGAGCATGCAATCGGAAGTCTTGCCTTCAGCCTGGCGGGTCGAACTGCCGTCGAAGTTCCACCATGGAAGATCTTCCAGCTTGGGGAATTTGGCGAACTCCTTGAGGGTCGTTTTGCCACGGATATTGGCAACGGGCTCATAGCCGTCCAGCCACAGATATTCTAATTTATATTTAGGCATTTGAATGCGTGATCGGTTGTTGTTTGATAGACCGGTTCGTCCGGGTGCGTTCGTGCGCCGGCGAAACCATGTGTGAAAGTGTTTTAGCAGGGCTGATGCCAGATCGCAAGCACTTTGCTTTTTGGCATGGTCAAAATGCGCTTTCGCCACTTCTATCAAGGGTTTTATTGCGAGACAGGTTATTCACAAAGTGCCGGCGGGCCGGATTGGTCAAAAACAGCTGTGGAATTTTGCCCCGCGTGGCTAAATTGCGGCGGACTTGCGTTGCGGAGAAAATCGGCAATAGTGGTAAGAAAGCAACAGTGACGGTCGATCCCGGATCATGCTCAAAGTCAAAGACACGCTGCGTGCCACGGTTCATCTCAGTTTTGATGGCCGTGTGTACAAGGCTTATCATGGGGCGGACGCCGCCCGGCGGTTTGCCAATGAGGTGCGGGTGCTGCGGCATCTCGAGGCTCGCGGCTGCAACTTCGTGCCGCGTCTGTTGGAGGCAGACGAGGCGAATCAGCGTATTGTCACCACCAACTGTGGTGCCCGCGTGGAGCACATCGACCCCGAGCGCGCCCGCCAGTTGTTTGCGGAATTGGGTCGGTTTGGCGTGCGCCACGATGACGCCGACCCGCGCAACATCACCTACCGGTTCGCCGACGGACGCTTTTGTTTGATTGATTTTGAATTTGCCACCATCCTGCCCGAAACTCCAAAGCCGTGATCCCAGCCCAAAAGCGTCCCCGCAAAAACATCAACACCGCCCTGCAACTGCAATGGTTTGGCTGCACCGATGTCGGCCGGGTGCGTAAGAACAATGAGGATGCCTTCCTGGGACTGCGGTTCGACGCGCGGGAAGTGGAGCGCCTGGGCAAATTCGGCCAGGCCTCACTGGCGGAGCACGATTTCACCTTTGCCGTCTGTGACGGGATGGGGGGCGCCAAGGCGGGCGAATATGCCAGCCAGATTGCGGTGGAGAAAATCACCACTCTGCTCCCGCGCGCCTTCCAGAGCGCCGCCACGGGGTTGAATGCGGATTTTGAGGATGTGCTGGCGGAGCTTTACTCGCAAGTGCACCGGGCGCTGGTCTATCTGGGCTGCTCTTATGAGGAATGCCACGGGATGCAAACCACCATGAGCCTGGCCTGGTTTACGCCGGATCGCCTGTATTTTGGCCACGTTGGCGACACGCGCCTCTACCAGTTGGCGGCGGGGGCGGAGACGTTGAAACAGCTTACGGCCGACGATACGCACGTGGGCTGGCTCCTGCGCAACGGCCAATTGACCGATTACGAGGCGCGCACGCACCCGCGGCGCAACGTCCTGCAAAAGGCGCTGGGCGGCGAAAACCGTTATGTGGATCCCCAGTTGGGCGCTGTCGATTGCCATGCGGGCGATGTTTTCCTGCTGTGTTCGGATGGCATGAACGAGGGGCTGTACGAGCACCAGATCGTGGATATTCTCAGGATCGAAAAGCCGGGGATCGATCCAGCCCGCGTGCTGGTGGAGTCGGCGGTGAAAGGCGACGGGCGGGATAATGTCACCGCGCTGGTCGTGCGGGTGGTGTAGACCGGAAAGGCCGTGTTTTGAGAACCGGACCGGTCCGCGGTCGTCCTGGGCCGCTGAGACTTGATTTTCAACGTGACGCCATCCGGCAAGGCACATCGAAACGAAAAACCGCAGCCGGTATTTTGAAAGCCTGCCTCCCCCCAAAAAAAGACGGCGGGCAACTTGCGTTGCCCGCCGCGTGCGTTTCAAACACGAACTAAGCCAAATCGTGGTAACCCACTTCGCCGTGTTCGGATTCGTCCAAGCCGACGACTTCCACTTCCTCGGTCGGACGCAGGCCGACGAGCAATTTGGTGATGTAGGCGATAATGATGGTGCCCACCACACTCAGCACGATGGTGATGACCACCGCCTTGCATTGTTCCCACACCAGCGGTTGGAACACTTTATCCGTGACGTACTTGCTCATGTTCGCGGCGAAGTTCGGATTCACCGCGTTGCGGGCCAGCATGCCCGTCATGATGGCACCGGTGGTGCCACCGATCGCGTGGACGCCGAACGTGTCCAGCGCGTCGTCATAACCGAACCAGGACTTGACCTTGTAGCACATGAACCAGCAAATGGTGCCGGCGGCCAAACCAATCCAGACTGAGCCCTGAGGCGTGACATAACCGCAAGCGGGCGTGATTACAACCAGGCCGGCGACCGCACCGGAGCAGAAACCGAGCACGCTGGGCTTACCGCGGACGATCCACTCCCACATCGGCCAGACGAAGGACGCAATCGCAGTGGCGATCGTGGTGGTGGTGAAGGCGTTGGCGGCAACCTGATCAGCGGCAACGGCGCTGCCGGAGTTGAAACCATACCAACCCACCCAGAGCATGCCGGTACCGATGAAGGTCAGCACGAGGCTGTGCGGGGCGAAGTTCTCCTTGCCCCAGCCTTTACGCTTGCCGAGGATCAAGCACAAGGTGAGGGCGGAATAACCGGAGGTCATATGTACCACCGTACCGCCGGCGAAGTCCATGGCGTGGATCTTGGCGCCCGCGTTCCAGACGCCATTCATGTAACCGTTGATGCCCCAGACCGCGTGGCCTTGCGTGAAGTACACGATCAGCATCCAGAGGGTCATGAACACCAGGATGGCCTTGAATTTCATGCGTTCGGCGATGGCGCCCAGGATGAGCGCCGGGGTGATGACGGCAAACATCAACTGGAACATGGCGTACACGTTTTCCGATACCCAGTAGGAATAGTTGGGATTGGGCGCGGAGGTGACGTTGTTCATGAGCCAGCAAATCATGGGACTGCCCACCCAGCCAGCTATGACGTCCTCCTTTGCGGCCGCACCGGAGCCGCCGAAGATCATGCCATAGCCGATGAAGACCCAGAGGATGGTCACCAAGCCGGTGATCAGGAAGCACTGGGCGAGCACGGAGAGCACGTTCTTTTTGCGTACCATGCCGCCGTAGAACAGGGCCAGGCCGGGCAGCGTCATGAACAGCACCAACGCGGTGCTCGTGAGCAACCACGCATTATGACCGGCGCCAGGATAGGATACATAAGTGCCGGGCGCAGTGCTGTTGAACAGGTTGGTATTGATAATGGAGGACGCCAAGGCGAAGTTCACTGTCCAATTGCCGTTGGTGTCCTTGTAAGGCGCGGTTGGGTCGGCATTTTGGAAGTAGGCTTCCACGGATTCGAGTCGTTGCTCTACGGAAGGACCATTGGTCAACGCGGGGGTTGGGGCGGTGGCGGCGGCGGCATTGGTGGCCGCGGGCGCGGCAGCGGGCGCGTTCGTGGCGGCCGTGTTGGTGTCGTCGGCGCGCAACGTCATCACTGAGAGAGCCGTTGCCGCCACTAAACCTAGGGTTAACAGGTATTTATTCATTTTGCTGGTTAAAGTAAGGTTGGGTTGTTGAGTTAAACCGCCGAGTCTCCTTTTTCCTCGGTGCGGATGCGAATGGCGTCGTCAATCGTGGAAACGAAGACCTTGCCGTCGCCAATCTTGCCGGTCTTGGCCGCCTTGATGATGGCGCTGACCGCCGCATCCTTCTGGCCGTCGGCCACTACGATTTCCAGTTTGATTTTGGGGAGGAAATCCACGGTATATTCGCTGCCGCGATAGATTTCTGTGTGGCCCTTTTGCCGGCCGAAGCCCTTGACCTCGCTGACGGTCATGCCTTCGATGCCGATCTCGCTTAAGGCGTCCTTGACCTCTTCAAGTTTGAACGGTTTTATGATCGCTTCAATTTTTTTCATGGTTTGTTGGTGTTTGAACAGCACTGCGGCCAAGCAAGCGCGGCGCGCGCAACTGCTTCCGCCCGCTTGGGGCGGGCAAGACGAGTCCAACCTCACGGGGTTGTGTTTGGCACTCGCAGGTGGCTTTAGCAACGGCGGTGCCAACTCAAGATTCGCCGATGCGAAAAATGTTTTTCTCCTGAATTTACAAGGGTTTTTTGTGCGTTGGATTTTTTTAGACAGCCTTCCACGGCCTTTTCCTTGCAGCTTTTTATCCAGCGGCGGAATTTTTCGCCACCAACCGACGCCGGCAGCCGGAAAACCGTCCGCCCGCCCCGGTCCGCGGCCGTCCCCGGCCGCTGAGACGTGATTTTGCAGCTACCATTGCCAGTCGAGGATTTTCCAGAACGAACGGCCGCCGCAGCGCGCTTCACTCGATTTTCCCGCGGCCGGCGTGTGCCACCGGCCGACTTGAAGCCGGTAGGCAAATGGCCCATCATGGGCCATATACCCGGCCTGAGCCTTGAGACGTCCGCTGCCGGGCCCGTTGCATGAATAATAAAAAAATCCCATTGTGATCCCAATCTCATTAAACTCTTCCCCGCTTCCGGCGTTGCCCGCGAAGGAAGGCGGCCATGCCCGGTCAGGCTGGCTGTGCCCGTCGCTGGCTATCGTGATTGCTGGAGTCATCATGTCATCGACACATTTTACCCTGGCGCAGACCAATGCGCCCGGCGGTTGGGCCACCCTCGGGGCCATGTCCGCACCCGCATGGGACGGCCACACCCTGCTCTTGCAAAGTGAGCAGGGGACACTGGCCGTCACGCCGCTGGCGGACGACGTCGTGCGCGTGCGTTTCACGCGGGCGCAGGCTTTCGGCCGCGACCATTCCTACGCTGTCGTGAATCGCGAGCTCGGCGCGTTCGCGGTTCAGGCGGATGTCGGGCCGGCGGCCACCGTGCTGACCACGGCGTCGCTCAAGGTGACCGTGCAGCATTCGCCTGCGCGGATCACTTTTGCGAATCGGGCCGGCGAGTTGCTGGACACGGATGATCCGGCCCGCGGACTCTCTTTTGCCGGAACGGAATTCCGCATCGCCAAGCAATTGCGGGAGGATGAGCATGTCTACGGCTTGGGCGAAAAATGCGGGCGGCTCGATAAACGGGGCCAGCAGTTGGGTGGCTACCACTATGTCATGTGGAACTCCGACACGCCGGCTTACGATTCGGCCACCGATCCGCTCTACGTGGCGGTGCCGTTTTTCCTGGTCACGCGGCACGGACAGGCGCACGGGATCTTCCTGGATAACACTTGGCGCAGTTGTTTCGACATCGGCCGGGAGCAGCCGGGCCTGCTGACTTTTGGCGCCGATGGCGGCGACGTGGATTATTATTTTATCAACGGTCCGGAACCTCGGAAGGTGATTGAGCGTTATACCGCATTGACTGGCCGGATGTCCCTGCCGCCCTTGTGGTCCCTCGGCTATCAGCAATGCCGCTGGAGCTACTATCCCGAGGCGCGGGTGCGCCTGTTGGCCGACACGTTTCGCATGAAAAAAGTGCCGGCCGATGCGCTGTGGCTGGATATCCACTACATGAATGGCTACCAACCGTTCACCTGGAATGCGGATCGCTTTCCCGATCCGAAAAAGTTGATTACGGATTTGCGCGCGCAGGGCTTCCGGCTGGTGACCATTCTGGACGGGCATCCGCCGGCCTTGAAGGGCTATGCGCCCTACGAATCGGGCTTGGCTGGCGGCCACTTTGTGAAAGGCCCGGATGGGCGGGTCTTTGAGGGACCGGTCTGGCCGTCGCAAGCCGAGAAGAATCCCGCGCCGAGCGTGTTTCCGGATTTCAGCCGGCCGGCCACGCGCGAGTGGTGGGGTAGCCTGTACCAGAGCCTGCTGGACGCGGGCGTGGCCGGCATTTGGAACGACATGGATGAACCGTCGGTCTTTGACGCGCCCTACGGGACCATGCCGATGGACGTGGTGTTCGACAATGAGGGCGAGCCAGCCACCAGCCGGCAGATGCACAATTTGTATGGCCAGCTAATGAGCCGCTCCACCTTCGAAGGCTTGAGCCGGCTTCAGCCTCAGGAGCGGCCGTTTGTGCTCACACGCTCCACTTTTGCCGGCGGCCAGCGTTACGCGGCGGTCTGGACGGGTGATGCCGCGGCTGATTGGGCTTCGCTGCGGCAATCGGTCACCATGCTGATGGGCTTGGGCCTCTCCGGGTTCCCGTTTGTGGGCAGCGACATCGGCGGTTTTGTGCGGATGCCGTCGGCGGAGCTTTGCACGCGCTGGTTGCAAGTGGGAGTGTTCAGTCCGTTCATGCGCATGCACACGGAGCTCGACACTCCGGACAAGGAACCCTGGTCCTTTGGCTGGCGTTACGAGGCGGTGAACCGGTCCGCCATCGAATTGCGGTACCGGCTGTTGCCCTACCTTTACAACGTCATGCAACAGGCCGCCACCACCGGCGTGCCGGCCATGCGGCCGCTGTTCCTGGATTTCCCGACTGACGAACGCACCGCGAAAACGGATGATGAGTTTCTTTTCGGCGACGACTTGCTGGTGGCCCCGGTGCTCTGGGAGGGCGAGGATGAACGCGAGGTCTATTTGCCGGCCGGCGAATGGTTCGACTATTGGACCGGCAAGAAGTACGCGGGCAATGCCACCATTACGGTGCCGGTGACCCTGGCGTCCATTCCATTGTTCGTGCGGGGCGGCGGGTTTGTTTTCCGTCAGCCGGTGGTACAACACACGGGCGAAATGCCCGGACAACCGTTGCAGGTTCTGATTGCGCCTGCCGCTGCCTCCGACGGTCAACTTTACGAGGACGATGGCCGGACGGTGGCCTACCAGCACGGAGCTTTCCTGAAGCGAACGTTTCGTCAAACGCTGGATGGCCAGTCGTGGGTGGTTGAGGTGGGGGCACCGGTGGGCAATTACCGGCCGGGCAGGCGGGATTTGGTGCTGGAATCCTGGCTGGAGCGCGAGCCCAAGGCAGTGACGATGGAGGCAGCCGGCGCAAGCCTGAGCGAGCCACTGCCACGCCTGAGCCCGGAAGATCTCGCCAAGGCGGCACGGGGATGGACTTTTGCCGATGGGGTGGTGACGATCAAGGTGGACGACCCGTTAGCGGCATTGCGGTTTTTGGTGGTGCTTTGATTCGACGCGCCGAGAGTTGCTTCAGCCGCGGAATTTGGCGCGTTCGCCTTTAGTGCCGCCAACAGCAGACCGACTTGGACGGCGGCGACTGGTCGCCGCAATCCACAGAGCATTCGACGGCCGCGAAGCGTCGTGGAGTGCGCCCGGCCCTCCGGCGCTGTGGCCCAAGGCGAAGCTTGCCAACCGGAGGGTAAATGGATTTTCCATGGGCGCGACTATTGGCGAGCGTCTCGCGGCTCCCGCAAATACACAGCCCGAGCGAACGAACCCTGTTCGCTCTGGCTGGCAAATGGGGACGTGTTCCAAAGCGGCGGAGGGCCGCCGCACTCCCAAGACGCTGACGCGTTCGCCGTACGCCGCGTCATCGCGCAGCGCCCTCAGCCTCACCGGCTGTGGCCGTAAAGCTCCTTGGATAATTCTTCCAGCTTTCTGCGTTCGGATGACGAAAGGCGTTCAATGCCTCTTTGCGCGACTAGATCCAGGAGGCGATCCAGTTCGGCCATCTTCTGGTTGCGCCGGGCGTTTTCGCGATAACGGCGCGCCCGCTCGCCGGCGGCGGGTTCCGGCGGGTCACCCGCCGGCAGGTTCCACAGGTCGAGCGGATTGCCAAGCACGCCCAGCGGGTCACGAATCAAGATCACCAGTACGATTACCGACAGAATCAGAACGGCGGCGAACGTCCGGGGCGCCGCCAGGATCAGCTGCGGGTACAGGGCGGCCGCGGTGAGCAGGCCGACGATGGCGCCGCCGAGATGGGCGTCGTGGCCAATGTTGCCGATCTGGTGGCGCTGGGCGATGTAGGAGGCCACCAGGAAGATGGGGGCATACAAATAACCCGGCACGGACAGCGGCAACGGGAACATCATGACGCCGGTTCCCGGCAGCAGAAAAATGGAGGCGAAAATGAGGCCGCACACTCCGCCCGAGGCCCCCAGGGCTTGGTAGACATGATGCCGGTGGATGAATAACGACAAGACTGAGCCGCCAATGATCGAGGCTCCGTAAATCAGCAACAGCGTTCCGGGGCCATAAAGCACTTCGATGATGCGAGCGAAACTATAGAAGCTGAACGCGTTCATCGCAAAGTGCCACCAGTTGAGATGGATGAAGCCGGACGTGAGCATTCGGTAATACTCCTTGCGGGCCAGGATGGCTTGCGGGTCAAAAATCCACCGCTGCTGCAAGTCCGGCCGCCGAAAGGCAAAGAAGGTGGCCAGGGCGGTGACGATCAAGATCGCGTTGGTTACCGGGGTATGCATCCAGTCCGGAGTCTCAATTAGCAAAGTTCATCCCCGGAGGCCAGCGGAAATCCTGCGTCCGCTTCCTTGGTTCGGTGACCGTCGGTTGGCCCTGCTCGCCGGCGCCCTGCGGCTAAGCCTTGGCGATCAATTGGCGCAAGACAAAGGGCAGAATGCCCCCGTGTTGGTAATAGTCGATCTCGATGGGCGTGTCGATGCGGCAGCGTACGGACACGTTCTCCACGCTGCCGTCCTTGCGCGTGATTTTGAGCGTCAGATCCTGTTGCGGTTTCAGGCTGTCATCCAAGCCCACGATGTCGTAGGTCTCCGAGCCGTCGAGTTTGAGGCTGAGGGCGGTGGTGCCGTCCTTGAATTGGAGGGGCAGCACGCCCATGCCCACCAGGTTGCTGCGATGGATGCGTTCGAAGCTCTGCGCCACCACGGCTTTCACGCCGAGGAGCCGGGTGCCTTTTGCGGCCCAATCGCGCGAGGAACCGGTGCCATATTCCTGGCCGGCAATGACCACCAGCGGCGTGCCGCGCTGCTGGTATTCGAGCGACGCGTCGTAAATGGACAGCTTGCGGCCTTCCGGCTGGAGCACGGTGTCGCCCCCTTCCTGGCCGGCGAGCATGAGGTTCTTGATGCGGACGTTGGCGAACGTGCCGCGCGTCATCACCCGGTCGTTGCCGCG
>CAYTJG010000064.1:0-20886 GCA_964437865.1 uncultured Bifidobacteriaceae bacterium
CGCGGAGAAAGTTCGGTTTGCTGCTCATGGGTGCGTTCGCGGGGCTGGCGTTATTGCTGGCTGTGGTGGGGATTTACGGAGTGCTATCTTGCCTGGTGAACGAACATACCCGCGAAATCGGCATTCGCCTTGCGCTGGGAGCACAGCGAGGGGAAGTGGTCCGGCTGATTCTGATCCGGGGCCTGCGCCCCGTCGCCCTTGGAGGTTTGATCGGAGTTTTAGGTGTCTTCGCCTTGACGCCGCTCCTCCGCAGTTTGTTGTATGGAGTGGGCGTTGCCGATCCGCTGACACTGGTCGCTGTCGTGCTGCTTTTGGGTTTGGCTGCTGTGACTGCCTGCTGGCTGCCCGCCCGCCACGCCGCGAACGTGGATCCCATGGTGGCGCTCAGAAACGAATGAGGAACCGATGAGCCTCCTTAAAAAGCTTTTCCAAAGACGCGCGATCAAGCGGGAGATTGACGAGGAACTGCGTTTCCACATCGAGCAGCGCAAGGCGGAGAATCTGGCTGCCGGCATGTCGCCGGAAGCGGCGGCGCGCGAGGCGCACAAGCGGTTTGGCAACGTGCAAAGCGTGCGCGAAGAATGCCGGGTAACACGGGGCGCGAGTTTTGGGGAAGGGATGGCGCTCGACGTGCGTTTGGCATGCCGGCGCTTGGTAAAGAATCCCGGCTTTACCGCCGTGGCCGTGCTCACTCTCGCCCTCGGCATCGGTGCAAACACGGCGATGTTCAGCGTTATCCACAGCGTCCTGCTGAAGCCGCTGCCGTATCCTGACGCCGACCGGTTGGTACGCATCGACTCCGTCAATCCGCAACTCGGCTTGACGGATTCGCGCAGTTCGGATCTGAACATCGTTGACTGGCAGGACCGCAGCACCACACTTCAGGAGATTGCGGCGTTCCAAGAGTGGGATGGGGCGGTGACTATCGCGGGCGAGTCGGAATCCGTGCAGGTGGACTGGCTGACCCCCAACTTGCTGCCCATGCTTGGCATCCGCCCGGTAGCGGGTCGTCTGCTTAGGCAAACCGACCCGGATGCCGGCGTCATGCTGCCTTATGCGATCTGGCAGCGCCGATTCGCGGGAAAATCCACAGCGATCGGCCAGCCGATCAAATCGGATGGTGATCCGGTGGCGATCGTGGGAATTCTGCCACCGAATGCGTCGGTGCCCATGCAAGGCACACCCGTGCCCGACCAGACCTTCCTCGCGACGGATATTCGCCGGACCAATTTTCCCCGTGACCTGCGGCTGCGCGAGGTCGTAGCCCGGCTCAAGCCCGGATTCACGATCGCGCAGGCGCAGGACGAGATGAACCGTATCGCCGGGGAACTCGAACGGGAACATCCCGACACGAATCGAGGTTGGGGCGTGAAGGTGACCGGTCTGAAAGCGTGGCAAACCCAGGCCGTGCGGGCGCCGTTGCTCGCGCTGGATGCCGCGACCGGCATTCTCCTCCTGATTGCGTGTCTCAATACTTCCAATCTCCTTTTGATTCGCGGCGAACTGCGGAGCCGGGAAACGGCCGTCCGTGCCGCGCTGGGAGCGAGCCGGCTCCGTCTTTTGAGGCAACCGCTCATCGAAAGCCTCCTGATATCGTTCGCGGGGGCCGCCCTGGGCCTGGTCGCCGCAACTGGGGGCCAACATTGCCTGCTTCGATGGGCGCCGGATTCGTATGGGCTGCCGCCAGGCGCCGACCTCTCCACTCCCGTTCTGTTTTTCGCACTCGGTACCACCATTTTCGCGGCCGTGTTTTCGGCGCTTCTCCCTTCGTTGCGATTTGGCCTGGGCCACCTGGGCCAGGTGCTCGGTGAAACCGGTCGAGCGGCGTCCCAGGCCCGGGACCGCCGTCGTTTACTCAACGGACTGGTGGCCGGTCAAATTGCCATTTCGACGATGCTCCTGGCGGCAGCGGCGTTGACGCTGGCCAGCTTTCAAAAGCTCATGCGCGTGGACCCGGGCTTTGCCTGCAACCACACGCTCTCTTTTCGGATTGATCCCTATCCGAAGCCGGAGGTCGCCAGCCGCGTCTTAACCGCGTTGTCCAGCGTTCCCGGGGTGCAATCAGTGGGCGGCGCCAACATCGAACTGCTCCATGACATTTTCTCGGACGGAGTCCGGCTGACCTCGGACATTGGTCCGGACGGCGCTGTCGCGGAAACGCTGACGGCGGACTACTGGCGCGTGACCACCGATTACTTCTCCACGGTCGGAATCCCCTTGGTGGCCGGGCGCTGGTTTGACGACCACGATCTCACTGATGTCAGCGGTGGTCACCTGGTGATCATCAACGAGGCGTTGGCCCGACGGCTCTTTCCGGGCCGGAATGCGGTGGGGCAAAGCATCCGGCTACTGCCTCGCGAGGGCCGCAGCTTGCCGCGCGAGATCATCGGCGTGGTGGGCTCCATCAAGCACCACGGCCTGAGCGAGGACGACCTCCCGATTTTCTATGTGCATGCCCAGGATACGCCGGTGCTGGCGGTGCGCACGGCAGGAGATCCCCTCTCTTTCCTGCCCGCCATCCGGGCGGCGGTTCAGGGCGCGGCCCCGGAGCTGATCATGTCTCGGGTGGCCACAACACAACAAATCGTCCAACGCTCGCTGAGGGGCAGTCAGTTCGCCACGTTGCTCCTGTCCAGCCTGGCGGCCCTCGGTGCGGTGCTTGCGGCTGTGGGATTGTATGGGGTGATGTCGTATGCCGTGAGCCGCCGAAGGCAGGAGATTGGCATCCGTATGGCCGTCGGCGCTCAACGCGGGGACGTCCTGCAACTGATTATCCGCCAAGGAATGAGCCTCGTCCTGCTGGGCCTCGGAAGCGGATTGGCACTAGCGGTTATGTTCGCGTGGATATTTCGCGGCCTGCTGTTCCAAGTCAGCCCAGCCGATCCGCTTCCCCTGGTCGCCATTTCGGCGTTGCTGGGGTGCGTTGCTTTACTGGCCTGCTGGCTGCCCGCGCATCGGGCGACACGAATTGATCCGATCGAAGCCCTGCGACACGAATGAGGCACGCATGAATCTCCTTAAAAAGCTTTTTCAAAGACCCGCGATCAAGCGGGAAATTGACGAAGAGCTGCGTTTCCACCTCGAACAGCGCATCTCGGAAAACGTCGCGGCCGGCATGGCACCGGTGGAGGCGGCCCGGGAGGCAAGGAAGCGGTTCGGCAATGTGCAAAGTGTGCGTGAAGAATGCCGCGAGACGCGAGGCGCGAGTTTTGGGGAAACGACGTTGAAGGATATTCTCATGGGGCTTCGAATGTTGCGAAAGAACCCTGGCTTCACCACCGTGGCGGTGCTGACGCTTGCGCTTGGCATTGGGGTGAACACGTCCATTTTCAGCACGGTCCAGGCGCTGGTAGCGAGGCCTCTGCCTTATGCCAATCCGGGTCGTCTGGTGCAGTTGTTCCAATCTTCGCCACAGTCGCCGCACGAACCGCATCACTCGCCGGCGAATTTCCTCGATTACCAGGAGAGGGGAGGCTTCGAATACCTCGCGGCGCTGAATGACAAGCCCTTCAACCTGGCGGAACCGGGGCAGCCCGCCGAACGGGTGCGCGGGCTCCAGGTTTCCGCCGATCTCTTTCCGATGTTCGGAGTCCAACCTGCACTCGGCCGCTGGTTCACACCGGAGGAAGACCGGCCGGGCCGCAACCACGTCGTCATGCTGGACTATGGTTTCTGGCAGCGGCGTTTCTCCGGTGCCACGAATATCATCGGTCGCATGATCCGGCTGGACGGCGAGGCGGTGACGGTGGTGGGGGTGATGCCGGCGCAGTTTCACGACATAATGCTCATGGGGCCCACCTACCTGTGGAAGCCCATTGCGTTCAGCGACGCGGAGCGGACGGATCGGGGCAAGAATTACCTGAAATGCATCGCACGGATCAAACCCGGCAGGTCGTTGAAGCAGGCCCAGGCTGCCACGGCCCTCCTCGCCGCTGCGCAGCTTAAGGACCATCCTGACAACTCAGCGGCAGGCTTGCGCCTCGTGCCGCTCGCGGAAGCCAGTCTGCCCCCGGAGGCGCGAACGATCGTCTGGTCCATCATGGCCCTCGCGGGTTTTGTGCTGCTGATTGCGTGCGCCAATCTGGCCAATCTTCAGTTCGCCCGGACCGCGGCGCGCGGTCGCGAGTTCGCCATTCGCGGAGCCCTGGGTGCTCCGCGCGGACGTCTTCTCAGGCAATTGCTGGTGGAGAGTTTGTTGATCTCATTGATCGGCGGCGTGCTTGGATTGGTGGTCGCGCACTGGAGCAACGAGTTGCTTCAACGACAGTTCATTACCGACGGCGAAACCGTGCTGGACCTGCGATTGAACCTGCGGATTCTCGCGTCCGCCCTGGCCGCCGCGACGGCCTCGGGCCTGGCGTTTGGCCTCGGACCCGCCTGGCTGGCCTCGCGCACGGACGTGAATGAAGCCCTTAGGCAAGGTGCGCGCGGAGCCACGGGCGACCGCACCCAGCACCGGATGCAACATTCGCTGATCGTTGCCGAAGTGGCGCTCGCCATGATGCTGCTGGCGGGCGCAGGATTGGTTGTGAGTGGACTGCGAAGTTTTGCTGAAAGTGATCCAGGCTGGCAGGTAAAAGGATTAACGGTGGGCTATCTGACCTTGCCCGAGAGCAAATATGGCGGCGATGATGCGATCAGGGCATTCACGGCCCGCCTCAAGGAAAAATTGGACGCGCTTCCCGGTGTGGATCACGTGGCCATGGCTTGGTCACTACCGGTCGGACAGTTCAATCAGGGCAGCAGTTTTAACATTGATGGCCGGCCCGAACCACCAAAAGGCACTTTCCAGAATTGCTGTGTGGACGGCGTCACGCCGGGCTTTTTCGAAACCTTGGGAATGCGGTTGCAATCTGGTCGCGATTTTACCTTCGACGACTCAATCAACCGCCCCGCGGTCGTCATCATCAATGACGCGATGGCTCGCGCATTCTGGCCTGGGGCCTCGCCACTCGGCCAACACCTCGATGGCAGGGAGATCGTGGGCGTTGTCAGTAATGTCCGGTTTCCGGCTAACCCGTCCCCCCAGCCCACGCGGTATCAAACTTACCGGCCCTTTGCGCAATCGCCGGGGCTGACGTTTGCCGTGGCCATTCGCGGTCGCCTCTCGGCCGAGGCCCTGCGGCGCACCGTCGCCGAAGTGGATCCCGATCAGCCGGTGGGCAATCCCGGCCTGCTTAGCTCGGTCGTAAACGGCACTCTCGACAACTTTGCCGTGGGCGGCAAGATACTGAGCAGCTTCGCGCTGTTGGGTCTCTTGCTGGCCGCCTTGGGAATCTATGGTGTGATTTCTGGGTTCGTCGTTCGCCGGATCGGTGAAATTGGCGTGCGCATGGCGCTCGGGGCCCAGATCCGCGACGTCCTTTGGCTGGTTCTCAAAACTGGTCTGCGCTTGTCGCTCATCGGAATCGGAATCGGCCTGGTCGGAGCCTACGCCATCACGCGACTGCTTGCCTCGGTATTGTCCGAACTCCCGGCCAGCAATCCCCTGGTCATTGCCTTGGTGGCAATGTTGCTGGTGGCCATTTCCCTCTTCGCTTGTTGGGTCCCGGCCCGGCGCGCGGCGAAAGTTGATCCCATGGTGGCGTTACGACACGAGTGAAGGCCGAAGATGGCAGACCTTTTAACCATGAACATTTAAAAAACTCAAACAAGAACCAATGAATAGAATCACTCGTATCGGATTACCAAAGCTCTCGGAGTCAAAATGCCTGGCCGCCCTCGCTGGCGTGCTGCTGGTCTTCAGCGGTTGTGGCCATTCCTCTGTCATTGACACAAAAGCGGGCGGTCATCAAATTCGGGCCGTCATCGCGGGAGAGCTCTCCATCAACAGTCAGCCAGAGGGAGTGACCATAACCAGTGCCTTCGGAATTGTAACGGTTGAGCGTACCCGTGTGCAAATTGGCAGCGGACCTTGGAGTATGATACCGGAGGCGGTGCCGGTAGAACTGAGGATGTCGAAGGGCAAGATCGCGTTGACCGCAGGCTCACTTACCATCAGACAAACCATTAATTGAGCATTTCTCCTCTATGGCTGCATCCATTCCCTTGATTGAACTCATAAACATCGAAAAGGTGTTCCTCACCGACGAGATTGAGACGCATGCCCTGTCCGGGGTGAGCTTCGAGATTCGCCATGGCGATTACGTGTCCATTTCCGGCCCGTCCGGTTGCGGCAAGTCCACGCTGCTTTCCATTCTGGGTCTGCTCGATTCGCCCACGAGCGGGAACTATGAACTGCGCGGCGAACCGGTGGCCAATTTGAACTACGCCCAGCGCGCGAAAGTCCGCAATCGCGAAATTGGTTTCATCTTCCAAAGTTTCAACCTGATTGGCGACCTGACCGTGTGGGAGAATGTGGAGTTGCCGTTGACCTACCGCGGTCTCACCAAGGACGAGCGCCGCGAGCGCGTAGATGAAGCCCTGGCCAAGGTGGGGATGACGGCGCGGGCGCGACATTATCCTTCCCAGCTCTCGGGCGGCCAGCAACAGCGCGTGGCCGTGGCGCGCGCGCTCGGGGGACGCCCCTCCATCTTGCTCGCCGATGAGCCGACGGGAAATCTGGATTCCAAGAACGGCGATGCGGTAATGGAACTCCTGGCCGGACTGCACGCCGAAGGCGCCACTATTTGCCTGGTGACGCACGATGCGCGTTTTGCGCGCGACGCCAAACGCACCATTCACCTGTTTGACGGACAGGTGGTGGAGGCAAACCTCGCCAACGCGTGATGCTGACTACCCCGACAAATTCCAACACCCTGCGGCCGGAATCGCGCATGGACAAACCGATCGCGCCAGCGATCCTTCGCCGCCGCCAGCATCGCCGCTGGGGGATCGGGTCGGCGGCGGTGGTGGTTCTGGCGTTGGTTGCGTGGGGCGTAACCCGATTGAAGCCCGCGGCTCCGATGGTGGAAAAATCCGCGGTGTGGATTGATACCGTCAAGCGCGGCGAGATGCTTCGCCAAGTACGGGGCAACGGCACGCTGGTTCCAGAGGAGATTCGTTGGATACCCACCGTCACCGCCGGTCGCGTGGAGCGCATCTTGGTCTTGCCCGGCGCGGCCGTCAAGCCGGACACCGAACTCGTGGAGTTGAGCAATCCCGAATTGGAGCAGGCGGCGTTTGACGCCCAATCCCAGCTTAAAGGCGCGCAAGCCGACCTGGCTAATCTGAAGGTCCAGTTGGCCTCGCAGAAACTCACCCAGCAAGCTGCCGTCGCCACGGCGCAGGCAAGTTACACGACTGCCAAAGCAGATTCGGACATCAATGAAGGATTGGGCCGGGCGAAGTTGGTCGCCGCCATCAACATCAAAGAGTCCGAGGCGAAAGCCGAGGAACTGGCGAAGCTGTTGGAGATTGAAAAGGAACGTCTGGCGATGACCGATGAATCGGCCCAAGCCCAGTTGGCCGCCGAGGCGGAGAAAATCGCCCAGCTTCAAGGCTTGCTGGATTTAAAACAGCGCCTGATCGAAGGACTTAAAATCAGGGCCGGAATGGCCGGTGTTCTGCAGCGCTTGGGCGATGGCACCGCGCCGCTGCAGGAAGGACAGCCATTATCCGTGGGCGCGCTGGTGGGGCGGGTGGCCAGCCAGACCAAACTCAAGGCGGAAATCAAAATTGCGGAAACGCAAGCGCGTGACGTTCAGTTGGACCAGGTGGCGGAAATTGACACCCGCAACGGCCTCATTCCCGGCCACGTGGTGCGGATCGATCCCGCGGTGGACAACGGCACGGTGGCCGTGGACGTGGCCTTGGACGGCCCTCTGCCGCGCGGCGCCCGACCCGATTTGAGTGTGGACGGCACGATCCAACTGGAGCGACTGGCAGACGTGTTGTACGTAGGGCGGCCCGTGCAAGGCCAGGCGGAAAGCACAACCGCTTTGTTCAAGTTGGTGGAGCATGGCAAAGCGGCAGTGCGCGTGCCCGTCACCCTGGGCCGGAGTTCGGTCAGCACGATTGAGATCGTTGGTGGCATGCAGGCGGGTGACCAAGTGATTTTATCCGACATGACCCAATGGGAGGCAAATCAAAGGGTGCGGTTGGAGTAAAGAGACCAACTGTTCTCTGGGCTGGCCTAACTGCTCACCCTGCGGCTATAGTAATCATGCCATTTGAAATCCACCCCAGCCAACAACCCGCCATCAGCCGATGCCGTCGCTAACATTATCGCCTATCACGAGCGAACCAAGCATCATCCCGAACGTTACGCCAAAGGACCGCAGGGCCTCGACTGGGCCACCCAGCCCAATCCATTCCGCAGCTTCAGCGGAGCGCCGCGGTTTCGGCTTCCGTTGACCGTTGCGGATGACACGCCACCGGCGGCTGCCTTGTTCGGTGCCGTGACGGTGCCCCCGCGTCCGCTCACGCCCGGGACTTTAAGTTTGTTCTTCGAATTGTCACTGGGTCTTTCCGCCCGCAAGGAGATTGCCGGTTCGAGCTGGTATTTGAGGGTAAATCCATCGAGCGGCAACCTGCATCCGACGGAAGCCTACGCTGTGCTGCCCGCCCTCGCTGGGTTGCCGGGTGGCGCCGGCGTCTACCACTACGCGCCTCTGCAACACGCCCTGGAACAACGGGCGCGTCGGTCGCAAACCGCTGAGCCCGATGCGGCCGGGTTTTATGTCGGGCTGACCTCCATCGTCTGGCGCGAGGCCTGGAAATACGGTGAACGGGCCTTCCGCTATTGTCAGCATGACGTGGGCCACGCGCTGGCAGCGCTGCGGTTTGCCGCCGCCGCGCTGGGCTGGCGCGTGCGGTTCGTGCCAGAGTGGGATGATGCCCAAATCGCCCGGCTGCTCGGGGTTGACCGCGTGGCAGATTTTGCTGATGCCGAAACGGAAACTCCCGAATTGATCGTCCAGGTATTCGTGAACGAAACCCCGACGTCGCCCATTGCGCCAGCAAACCCCATTATGGCCCTCGAGTGGTTCGGACTTGCCAACCGATTAAGCGATTCCCATGTCGCTTGGCCGGTGATTGACCATGCCATTGCGGCAACGGAACGCTTAACCATTGGTGCGAAACGGTCAAAAGCGGATGATTCGGTTCCTTGGCTGCCGCCATCGCCACCCGTCTGCAGCCAATCCGCAGGTCAATTAATTCGTCAACGGCGCAGTGCCGTGGCCTTTGACCGTGTCACCAGCATTTCGCGGGAAACCTTGCTGGCCATTCTCGACACCACGCTGCCACGTGCTTCCACGCCACCCTTCGATGCCTGGCCATTTGCGGCACGTTTGCATCTGATCTTGTTTGTGCATCGAGTCACCGGCTTGGAACCCGGTTTGTATCTCTGGCTGCGCAGTCGGTCAGACGCAGACGAATTGCGCCAGTCTTTCCGCGAAGAACTCAAGTGGGAGACCGTGGCGGATTCGGCGCCACTTGACCACTTGGGAAGGGGAGATTTGCGCGATTTTGCGCGGACACTCTCCTGTGACCAGGGTATTGCTGCCGATGGTGCCTTCAGTCTTGGGATGCTGGCGCGGTTCGACCCAACCTTAAGGGAACGTGGCGCGGCAGCTTATCGGGAATTGTTTTGGGAAGCGGGAATAATCGGCCAAACCCTGTATTTGGCTGCCGAGGCAGCCGGGGTTCGCGGCACCGGTATCGGTTGCTACTTCGATGATGTGTTGCACCGCGCGCTTGGTTTGAACGGCCACAATTGGCAGAGCCTCTATCATTTCACCATTGGTGCTCCAATTGAGGATCCGCGCCTGCGTACGTTTCCACCGTACGCGCAGGTGGAGGAATGCGTTTGACGGGTACTGCGCACCGGGATGAGCCCGCGATCTTTTTTGTCAATGAAGCGGCGGCTGCCCGGCCTTGCAACTCCGAAGCGGGCATGCGGCATGGCCGACCGGCGGCGAGGCTGGCAGCGGCCCTTGGCGGTGGAACCGATGCCATGCTATCGTCGGTAAAATGATAGGACGGCTCGAAAATCATTTTCCGACTGCCGGCCGTGAACCACAGCTTGAGGTTTCCACGATCACGGCCAACCGGCGTGGCCATGGCCGCGATGGGCCGGGTCTTGCCGCCTTTGCCGCTGGTAGTCGCGGTGCCGGTGATCGGCGTGCTCTTTCCCTTGTAGACCTCGGCCAGCGACTCATCGGATACCAAGATGGCCAGACGCCCTTTTTCGTTTTTCAAGAAATAGGGAAATACCTTGATTTTATAGTCGCCGGAATAAACGCCATCGGTGCGCCGGAGTGCCCCGATGATCAGCGTGGCTTTGCCCGCGCCAACCGGCATGGAGCTGGGATCAATCACGAGAATCCGGTTGGCCGCCACCGAATTGGTCAAGTGGGATGCGGCGCGGGTGACGCTCAAGCCAGTGGCAAAAAGCGCCAGCAGAAAGGTGATTCTTTTCATAGACTTTCACGATCGTTCTCAACGAAATTGGCCCGCGGTTCAACCTGCGCCGAAATACTCCGACCGGGATTTGCCCTCGTCTGGGGCGTCTCGGCGGGGCGCACATTCAGCGCCCAATTCGTCGTCTTCATGGTAACTGGCACCCAACGGAACTTTGTGTCAGCTCGTGCCATGCACGAGAATCTAAACCGGCCATCGTGCGGAGACGATGGGGTGTAACCCGCACAAGCAGTCCTGCCGCCGATGCAGGAATGGTGGAAGACTCTGCATCGCGGCGTGCAACCAAAGTGGCTTGCGGCGGGGTTGCGTTCACTCGCTCTTATCCTTTGCCGGAACCGACCAACTCGACCAACATCGCCGCGATCTCATTCAAGGGCAGGATAAAATCAACAGCCGTGGTCGCGGGTTGCTTGGTGGCAATGGAAAAACCGCACAACTGGACCAGCACGAAGCGCACCGAGTAGTTCAAACCAAAAAATGCGCCCTTGAAAAACTCGGCGAGCACGAATTTGGCCAGTAGCAGCTTCAAAAACGTCGTCACGCCCAGGATCACGCCCCCGCTGCGGCGCTTCGCACCGTGTCGCGGTATCGGCGAACAAATCCAGCGCCTCGGTATCCCGCACGATGGAACGCAACGTCTGCGCCACGTGTTGGTAGGCCTCGGGCTGGCGTGCCAATAGCTGGAACAGCAGGCGCAGCCTCATGGCCGGCACATCCCGGCGAACCCACGAAAGTAAATCTTCCGCCCACGCAACACGTTCGGCAAGCGGCAGATCGGGGCGAGCGTGAGCCAACCGGGTGTCCAAGGCTGGTCCGCCCCGCAGTAACGCCGATCGATCTTTGAAACATCGCCGCCCAAGCCTACGAGCGCAAGCGGTTAAGCTTGCGGCGGCGGCACATTATGGCCCCTCATTGTTCGAAGATGACGGTAGCCGACCAGTTGCTTGTGCTTTTCATCCCACAGTCGGAAGGTGAACGATTTTAAGCTGGAGAGCAGCGTGATGGGTTTCACGTCCCGAAACAGCGGATCCGCCCGGTGGCATCGCTCCAAGTTGTAGTTGGGAATGCGCGGACTTAAATGATGGATGTGATGAAAGCCGATATTCCCGGAAAACCACTGCAAGATGCGGGGCAATTTATAAAAAGAACTGCCTTGCAAGGCCGCCGCCACGTAACTCCAGTCTTCGCCGCGTTCCCAATAAACTCCTTCAAATTGATGCTGAATATAAAACAACCACACGCCCGCACTGCCAGCGACCATCAGAATAATCAACTGGATCAGCACATACGCCTTCAGACCGAACACGAAACTCAACCCCACAGCCACGGCCAGGATGGCCAGATTCATCGCATAAACGGAGTGCCGTTCCCGCCGGTTGGCTTTCGGTGATGGAAACCGTTGCCTGATCAGAAACAAGAACAAGGGAGCGATGCCAAATAGTACAATGGGATTGCGGGCCAGGCGATAGGCAAATTTTTTCCAGCGCGAGGATTCCAGATATTCCTGCACGGTCATGGTCCAAACATCACCCGTACCGCGTTTGTCGAGGTCGCCGGCGCTGCCGTGATGAATGGCATGTTCCCAGCGCCAGTGAAAATACGGCGTAAATGTCAAAATACCGGCTAGCAACCCCACCAGGTCGTTGGCGGCCTGGGATTTAAAAAATGAACCGTGGCCGCAATCGTGGAAAATGATGAACACGCGCACAAGCAGTCCCCCCGCCAGCACGGCCAATGGCACCACCAACCACCATGAAACTGGCCGGCACAAGTACATCAAATACCAAAGCATCGCGTAAGGTACGAGGGTGTCCATGATCTGCCACGTCGCCCGCCACCGCGATGGTCTCTGGTATTTGGCCACAATCGCCTTCCACACGGCGTTGTCCGCCACGGGCTTGGCTCGGGCTGGACTGGATTCTTTCGTCATAACTCACCTTGCAGCTTTGCAGTTGGTCAAGCTGCCAACCAAATTAACACACCTTCCAGCTGGAAAAACTCAAGCCGAAGTATGCAACCTCTTCGGACATGACTTGACTGTATTTCATAACGGGTGAGGTAATATGCTTGATTTTCGTGTGGACGCCATGGGGTGTCCACCCCATATGACCCATCCGCTGGATGGCACGCATGCCCCTCTCTTTTGGCACGGTTCACCAACGACAGCCAGGGATGCTGCCGGCATAATGCTCGCAAAATTTCGAACCCCATTCTGCCGTGAAAGGCAGCGGTGGTGCCCGGATGTTTTTGTTTTTATACGGGCGGGTTTTCGGTCATTCTGGCAGTCCATTCCAGTGATTCATTAAATGAAAAAGTGTTTCGTCTTGTTGTCATTTCTAGCGTGCGAAGTCTTGATCGCCGGCGCGCAGTACGCCGCCCCGGTCACGCTGGCTAATCCGTTGCAGGGCACCGATTCGCGCGATGGCTTCTCCCACGGCAACACCTATCCCGAAATCGCGCTGCCTTTTCCCATGAACGCCTGGGCACCCTACACCGAGCCCCAGGACAATTCCTTCTATTACCAATATCGGCATGACCGGATCCTCGGTATTCGCCAAACCCATGAACCAAGCGTGTGGATTCGGGAGCACGCCACCTTCTCACTGATGCCGGTCACTGGTCAACTGGTAGTCTCGGAAGGGGAGCGCGCCTCCACCTTCCGGCACGAAGAGGAAATCGCCCAACCCAGTTATTACAAAGTTCATTTGGACACCTGGCAGGTCACCGCGGAGGTGACCCCCACGGAGCGTGCCGCCCGCTTCCGTTTCACATTTGAACATCCCGGCAGTTCCTATGTGGTGCTGGATGTTTTTAAGAGTGACAAGCCTGTTTCGGTGCAGATCATCCCGTCGGAAAACAAAGTCATCGGCGTGGCGCGCAACAATAGTGGCGCCGTCCCGGATAATTATGGAAATTATTTTGTCATCGTCTTTGACCAGCCGTTTTCGACGAATGGCGTTTGGTCGGACAGCGGGATTCAACCCGGCGTCACCAACCTGTCCGGAAATCATGTTGGCGCCTTCCTGAAATTTGACACCGGAACCGCAAATGTGGTCGGGTGTAAAATCGCCTCTTCGTTCATCAGTCCGGAACAGGCGGAGCGTAATCTGCAGCAGGAAATCGGCGGTGCTGATTTTGACATGCTTCGTCATCGCGCGGAGGATGTTTGGAATGCCGCTTTGGGCCGGGTGAAAATCGAGGGCGGAACCCAGGAAGAGCAGCGGACATTTTACAGCGGTCTATATCGCAGCATCCTGTTCCCGCACCGGCTTTATGAACTGGATGAAAACCGGCAGCCCATCTACCGGAGCCCGAACGACGGCCGCGTGCATGCCGGAGTGATGTACACGGATTCCGGCTATTGGGACACCTTCCGCGCAGCCCATCCGCTGTACAATTTGCTATTTCCCGAGATCAGCGCCGAGATTTTGCAGGGCGTAATCAACACCTACAAGGAAAGCGGCTGGCTGCCGGCCTGGTCCAGCCCCGGGAACCGGCAAGCCATGATCGGCACCCATGCCTTTTCGTTGCTGGCGGATGGCTGGGCCAAGGGCGTCACCAATTTTGATTTGCCAACCGCCGTCGAGGCCACCCTCCACGATGCCCACCACGGCGGTTTCTTTGGCATGGGCCGGGGCGACGCGGATCTTTACGACCGTCTGGGCTACGTGCCTTATACGAATGTCCTGGCAGGCACGGCGCGCACCCTGGAATATGCCTACGATGACTTCTGCGCCGCCACCCTCGCACACGTTGCGGGGCACGCGCAGGCGCAGCAGGATTTTGCCCGGCGCGCCATGAACTACACCAATGTGTTCGATCCTGCTTCCGGGCTGATGCGCGGACGCAACGAAAACGGCACCTGGTATGAGCCCTTCGATCCCATCGAGTGGGGCGGCCCCTTCATCGAGGGCAATTCCTGGCAATGGAGTTGGAGCGTCATGCAGGATGTGCCGGGCCTGATCCGGCTCATGGGCGGCGACCAGGCCTTTGCGAAAAAACTGGATACCTTGTTCGGTATGGGGTCGGAGGTCAATGTGGGCACCTATCATTTCATGATCCACGAGATGAATGAAATGGTGGCGCAAAACCTGGGTCAGTACGCCCATGGCAACGAGCCCGTTCACCACGTGATTTACCTGTACGATTACGCGGGACAACCTTGGAAGACGCAGGCCCGCATTCGTCAGGTCATGTCCCTGCTTTACCAGTCGACACCGGATGGATTAAGCGGCGACGAAGACACGGGTCAAATGTCCGCGTGGTATGTGCTCAGCGCGCTGGGAATTTACCCGGTTTGCCCGGGCACGTCCGAATATCTTTTTGGCAGCCCCGTGTTTACCAAAGCCACGCTCAGCCTTGGAAACGGGCAGACATTTACGATCATCGGCAAAGACAACGGTCCGCAGGAATATTATATCGATGGCGCGAAATTGAACGGCCAGCCCTACGATAAAATCTATATCACCCACGACCAGATTCTCCAGGGCGGTGAATTGATTTTCCAGATGGCTTCGTTTCCCAACTACCATTGGGCCGTGAGCCCGGAAAGTCGGCCGTCGTCGGCAATTCTTGGGGTTCGCTGACTTGGCTGGCCCGCCCGTCAGGTTGGGGCAGGGGGTGGCCAACCAGGTCAATCATTGTTTACTTTTCTCGACAGCGGGTTTTCCGGCTACCAGCGGATAAATGACTCCCGCAAAAGCCGCGCCGAGGATGGGGGCCACCCAGAACAGCCAGAGCTGCTGCAACGCCCAGCCGCCCACGAACACCGCCGGGCCCGTGCTGCGGGCCGGATTGACCGATAGATTCGTGACAGGGATGCCGATGAGGTGAATGAGCGTCAAGCCGAAGCCGATGGCGATGGGGGCAAAGCCGGCCGGCGCCCGTCGGTCAGTGGCGCCAAGGATGATGAACAAAAAAAAGAACGTGAGCACAAATTCCGCCACGAACGCGGCGAGCCCGGAATAGTGGCCGGGGGAATGTTCCCCAAAACCATTGGCGGCAAACCCGCCCGCCGTGGAAAATCCGGCCTGGCCGCTGGCGATTACATACAACACCGCCGAACCCGCGATCCCGCCTAGAACCTGGATGACTATGTACGGGAGCAATTCGGCCGCAGAAAAACGTCCACCAACGCACAACCCGACCGATACGGCGGGATTCAGGTGGCATCCGGAAATATGGCCGATGGCATAAGCCATCGTCAGCACCGTCAGGCCGAAGGCCAGCGCCACCCCCACGAACCCGATGCCCAAGTTGATTGGCGACGCTCCTTCTGTGGCGATGAATTTAGCCGCCAGCACGGCGCTGCCGCAGCCGCCAAACACGAGCCAAAAGGTGCCAAAAAATTCCGCCAGGAGTTTATTTTTCATTTTAACCGGGATTCCTCACTTGGTTGTCTGCCCACGACTAACGTGGACCGTTTTTCGATCTTCCTCCCCCCTCCAGGGAATTTCAAGATTTTTTTAAGTCCTTCCGCCGTTTTTTACTAGCCAGGGTCAGGGGCGTTTGGTTGAAATTTGTGCCTTCACAAAAACTTTCCCGTACTTTCCCCGGGAGTTGTTGGTCCCCGTTGATCGCCACCCGCCGCCGGTATCTGAAGCGGCGCCATGTATAAGCGTAATCGGCAAATACATCACGTACGGTTATACTATCTAAAAATGTTTGTTGCGTTTTGGGGGAAATTTTTCCAACCTGCGCCATGTTGAAAATCGGTTGGTGGGAAGAGATTCAAACGGCAGTGCAATTAGTTTGGTGAGCCAGGCATGGTATTTAGTTCTCCCATCTTTTTGTTCTTGTTTCTGCCCGTGGTATTGACGGTTTACTTTTTGTTGCCGGGCTTGCGTGCCCGCAATGCCTGGCTGCTGGTGGTCAGTCTCATTTTCTACGCGTGGGCGGAACCCACGTTTGTGCTTTTGCTGCTGGTCTCGACCCTGCTGAATTACTGGCTGGGACACCGGATAGAACAGACCGCGTGCGTTTTCCAGCGAAAAAGGATCGTGGCTCTGGCGGTGGCGATCAATCTCGGTTTTCTAGCGGTCTTTAAATATGCCGGATTGGCGGCGACCGCGCTTAACGTGCCGCTCGGAATCTTGGGACTGAGCCCGGTGTCCGTGCCGCATCTGGCTCTGCCGGTTGGCATTTCCTTTTTCACGTTCCACGCGCTTTCGTACATCATTGATATCTACCGTCATCAGCGCACCGCCGCCCGCAACCCGCGCGACGTGGCGTTATACATCTTCTTTTTTCCCCAACTGGTGGCCGGGCCGATCTTGCGGTGGAGCGCCATCAGCCCGCAGTTGGAGCGGAGAGTGCATGATCGAGCCACCTTCGCGGAGGGAGTGCGGCGCTTTGTCGGGGGATTGGCAAAAAAAATGATGATCGCCAATGTCGTGGCGGTTCCGGCTGATCAAATCTTCGCCCTGCCGGCGGATGAACGTACGGCGGCGGTGGCCTGGTTCGGAATCGTCTGCTACACCGTGCAGATTTATTTTGATTTTTCAGGTTATTCGGACATGGCCGTGGGGCTGGGAAAGATGTTTGGTTTCCAGTTCCTCGAAAATTTTCAATTCCCCTATATCGCCCAATCCCTCAGGGATTTTTGGCGTCGCTGGCACATTTCGTTGTCCAGTTGGTTTCGCGATTATGTATACATTCCATTGGGCGGCAATCGGGTTTCTGCCGGACGCAACCACCTTAACCTGGTCGCGGTGTTTTTCCTGTGCGGCTTGTGGCACGGCGCCAACTGGACCTTTGTGGCTTGGGGCCTGTTCCATGGGCTGTTTCTCGTGCTGGAAAGATATCGGTGGGGCGCGGTGCTGCAGCAATGGCCACGTCCGCTGCGCCACGCTTATGCCCTGTTTGTGGTCATGATGGGCTGGGTGTTGTTCCGGTCGAGCACGTTTGCCGACGCGGCCGATTATTTTGCCGCCTTGTCCGGCACCGGCCACGTAATCCATGCCCAACCGTTATTTCGCTATACAACCAACGAAGTCATTTTGGCTTTGTGCCTCGGGGCGGCCTTTAGCATGCCATTGTGGTCGGCCATTAAGAAGTCAGTGAGAGAATCCGCCGGTCTGCTGCCGGCTTCGTTGCGCGACGTTTATTTGATTTCGGCCCGGACCATCGAACTGGCGATGGTGGTGGCGTCGTTCCTCCTCTCGGCGGCCTGGCTGGCGGGGGGGACGTACAATCCGTTCATCTACTTTCGTTTTTAAACATGCAACGGGCCCAGCCATCAACCGTGCGCAGTCCCGTCTTTGACTGGATTTTGTCCGGCGCCTTCCTGCTGCTGTTGTGGTTGCCCACGCTGGATAAGATCTTTCGGCTGGACCACGCCCCGGATCCCCAGGAAAACCGCGTGCTGGCGCACCGGCCCGGGTTCGGCGAATTGCGGGTGGGTCACCTGCGGGAATTTCTGGCCGCGAGCGAGACTTGGTTCAATGACCATTTCGGGTTCCGGAACCGGCTGATTGCCTGGTTTCAAAGCTCGCAGCCGGTGCTTTATCACGCCGATGATCTTTACCGGGTTCCGGTGCTCACCGGGCCGCACCACTGGCACTTTTCAGCTCGGCTGCAAATGATCGAAAATCACCTTGGCTGGTTGACGTTTTCGCAGCAGGAAATGGAAGCCTGGCAGAAGCTGCTGGAGAAGCGCCGCGACTGGCTGGCGCAACAGGGCATTCAATATGTCTTCGTGATTGCCCCCGACAAGGAAACCATCTATGAGGACGAGCTGCCCCGCTGGCTTCAGGATGCCCCCAAGGAGCGCCAAACCAAGCTGGCTCAATTCCTGCAATTTATGAAGGTGCATTCCACGGTCCGAATTTTGGATTTGCGCGAGCCGCTGGTGACCGCCCGAAAGACCGCCCCCACCTACCTGCAGCAAGACACGCATTGGAATTCATTCGGCGGGTTCGTTGCCTGTCAGGAACTCATCAAGTCGCTATCGGCATTGTCGGATTTACCCCCGCTGCAACTGAACGATTTTATCTGGACAAATGTGCCGGCGACCGGCGGGGACCTCGCCCGAAACGAGAAAGAAGAGAACTATTTTGAATTTCATTCCAAGCTACAACTTCCCACGGTGACGGGCGACATCACCAATATCCCATCGGTTTGGGGCAGTTTCAGAAAATGCTGGATCACGGAAAATTCGGCGCCACGCACCCGCACTGCCATCATTTTTCATGATTCGTTTGGACTGGCTTGGCGGAATTTATTGGGCTGCGAGTTCAAGCAAGTCATTTTCCTGCCGGATCGTCGTGAATTTAATCCCGCGGTCATTGCCGCCAATAAACCCGACGTGGTCATCAACGAAATGCTGGAATGCTATTTTAACACCTTGGATCCCAATGAGTTGATGGCCAAAGATGGTTTGCCGTGAGACCCGAAACCCCAACCACCCATCGCCTGAGTGTTGGAGATCGATGTCGGCCCGTTAAAGGAGGCAATGGTGAGGTCCTCCGGAGACCGCTAATTCCCTCGCCAAGCCCGTGAATTGAATCGGATGACGGGGATGGCCCCGGCATTTGCTTTATGACGTCCCCAAGCCACCGTGAAACTACTGCTGCCCCGCACATCCGAGACCCAAAAGAGGTGAACTAGTTCTCACCGCTTCGGGTGATAGATGGACGTGAAGGCTCATGTATTGATTATACCCAGCCGATATGCTCAACGCCTGCAACCTGCCTGGTTTCCAATTCTGACCGGGCGTGACCCTCGGGCATGAATTTGCTTGCCAGTCAGACTTCTCTGTATTAAAAACACCTAATGGCGTGCAGAAGAAACGCCAATAAACATCACAACATCAGGAGGATTTCACGATGAAACGAAGTCTGTATTTGCTTATTCTGTCGGTGATGGGTTTGGCATTCGGCTGTCTGGATCTTCGCTCGGCGGTGCTCACTTGGAACGGTTCCACCTCCGCTGACTGGAATAACGCCACCAACTGGCTGCCCCAACAAGTGCCGACGGCCAGTGACACAGTCATCTTCGGTTCCGGAAACCTCACTGCCACTACCAACACGGCTTTTGCCGTCATGGACTGGACCGGCGGAAATTTATCCGGAGCGCTGACGGTGGCGAGCGGGGCGACACTTTATTTGGGCGGGTCCACGTTGAATCTCTACGGAGCGCTGACCAATGCGGGCACGGTGGTGGCAACGAACAGCAGCTATCTGCGCCTGATTTATTCCCCGCCCACGTACAACGGACAGATCGACAATCTGGCCGGCGGCCTCTTCGATGTCCAGAATGACCAGTTCTACCTGTATAATTATTACGGCACCGAGTTTTTCAACAATGCCGGCACCCTGCGCAAAAGCGCCGGCACGGGTGCCACGCCAATCTACCCGCAATTGATCAACACCGCGGGCACGGTGGACGCAGAGACCGGGTCGTTTGTCTTCGAGGGGGGCGGGATGCTGAGCGGCGCGTACAACGCGGCGGCCGAGGCGGCGATCACCTTGGGTACCGGCAGTTACACGAACAACGGAGCGGCACAGTTCGGCGGCGCAGGCCTCTTTCAGATCACGGGCGGGACGCTGACGCTGTTGGACAACTTGGTGCCCGGCCTGCAATTGCTAGGTGGCACCCTGCTGCTGGGGCCGGCGTTCCAAGGCGGGAGCATCACCAATCTGCTGCTGGCGGGCATGACCTTGCAGAGCACCAACCAGGTGACCGGCACCATGAACTGGACGGCGGGGATCATTGCCGGCAACCTGACGGTGGCGAGTGGGGCGACACTGTATTTGGGCGGGTCCACGTTGAATCTCTACGGGGCGCTGACCAATGCGGGCACGGTGGTGGCAACGAATAGCAGCTATCTGCGCCTGATTTATTCCCCGCCCACGTACAACGGACAGATCGACAATCTGGCCGGCGGCCTCTTCGATGTCCAGAATGACCAGTTCTACCTGTATAATTATTACGGCACCGAGTTTTTCAACAATGCCGGCATCCTGCGCAAGAGCGCCGGCACGGGTGCCACGCCAATCTATCCGCAATTGATCAACACCACGGGCACGGTGGATGCGGAGACCGGGTCGTTTGTCTTCGATGGGGGCGGGGTGCTGAGCGGTGGGTACCACGCGGCGGCGGGGGCGGCGATCACAATTGGCGCCGGTAGCTATACGAACAACGGCGGGGCACAGTTCAGCGGCGCCGGCAGCTTTCAGATCACGGGCGGGACGCTGACGCTGTTGGACAACTTGGTGCCCGGCCTGCAATTGCTAGGTGGCACCCTGCTGCTGGGGCCGGCGTTCCAAGGCGGGAGCATCACCAATCTGCTGCTGGCGGGCATGACCTTGCAGAGCACCAACCAGGTGACCGGCACCATGAACTGGACGGCGGGGATCATTGCCGGCAACCTGACGGTGGCGAGTGGGGCGACACTGTATTTGGGCGGGTCCACGTTGAATCTCTACGGGGCGCTGACCAATGCGGGCACGGTGGTGGCAACGAATAGCAGCTATCTGCGCCTGATTTATTCCCCGCCCACGTACAACGGACAGATCGACA
>CAYTJG010000064.1:20986-24897 GCA_964437865.1 uncultured Bifidobacteriaceae bacterium
ACGGCACCGAGTTTTTCAACAATGCCGGCACCCTGCGCAAAAGCGCCGGCACGGGCGGTACCCAAATCTACCCGTTGGTACAAAACGCTGGTGGTTTGATTGAATCCGATTCAGGAACCATCGTATTTCAGGCAGTTCCCAGTCTGGCTGGCGGAGAGGTGCGCTGCGGGCTCAAAAGTCTAAGTAATTTTGGCAAGCTCGACATTTCGGGAAGTGCCTCCCTGAACGGCATTGTCGGCGTGGCATTGCTGGGAGGCTATGTGCCGGCCGCCAACGATTCTTTTGCCATCCTTACCTATGGTTCGCATACCGGGATGTTTACGAATTTGGATTTGCCCGCCGCGGCGGCGTGGGCGACCAACTATACGGCGACGACCTTCACGGTAACGGTCACTGGCATCGGGTCCGGCGCCGGCTGGCTGGAAAAAGGGAAATGGACGGCCAGTGGTTTCCTGCTGTCTTTGTCTGGAATTAGCAATCCCGGCTCGACCATCATTTACGCGACAACGAATCTCCTCTCGGCCTGGACCCCGATTTATACCAACCCCCCAGCCACCAATACCATTCAATTTCTCGACCCGACCTCAACCAATTATAGGACCCGCTTTTATCGGGCCGTCGCACAATGAACGCATTCGAATATTCGGACAATTACGGGATGAGCTAACGGGCGTCTTGGCAGATCGCCGCATCCGCCAGTTCTTGCAGCGTGGGGCCGGCTTTCCCCGTAAACCGGAAGTCAGCCAAATCTGAAATGGGAGTCGTTTCCGGATTTATCTCCACGACGGGGATTCCCTGTCTTGCTGCCGATACGACCGGCTCGATGACATAGGGAAAAAGGCTGGTGGTTCCGATGGAAAAGACCAGATCAAATCCCTTGCGCTGCTCGCGGTAAAACGCCTCGAGCACAGCCAACGGCAAGGATTCGCCGTAAAGCACCACCGCGGGCCGCACGACGGCGTTGCATTCGGGGCAGTCCGGTAATTTCGCCAAGGCCTCGAAGGTTTCCAAATGGACCGCATAGCTGCACTGCGTGCAGATGATCCGCCGCAGGTTGCCATGCAATTCAAACACATTGCGCGAACCAGCCCGCTGGTGCAGTTCATCAATATTTTGCGTGGCAACATAGATGTCGCGCTGCGGAGCTTGCAATCTGGCGATGGCGTGGTGGGCCGCGTTCGGCAGCTTCCCACGCATGCTCAACTCCAAAAGGGACAGATATTTCCAGGATAATTTCGGGTTCTGCTCGAAGGTGGCCCCGGAGAGAGCTTCTTCAAATGGAAGGCCGTCTTCCGTCATTCCATCCGCAAAGGCTGCGGTGGCTCCACGGAAAGTAGGAATTTGGGATTCGGCCGACACGCCTGCGCCGGTAATGAAAAGCACGCGCCGGGCACGACTCAACAGCGTGCCAACTTTCACGAGATCGCTGTTCATACTGTATATCGGTTCAAGACAGGCGGTAAAAATAGCAGAATACAGCGCCAACGTAAAATCGTAATACTTAGTGCCAAAATGTGTTGCGGGCCGCGGGCAGGGACCCGTCACCAGTGCGACGACAAGGAATGACCTGGAGGAGTTCCTGAAAGCGCAGTGGGACGTATTGGCGGCCACGGACTATTTCACCGTGGAGCTTTGGACGGGCAGGGGATCGATACGTGATCGCGTGCAGCTTGTCATTCGACCGGCAACGCCGGGAGACAGATTGCGGGAATGGTGTCCGCTTGGTCGGTGGCCAGCTACCGAACTGTATATGTCCTTTGTTTACCCTCAAACGATAGGATCACGTTTGAGGGGCCGATGGCGGTGACACTCACGCCCGCAACGGAGTCGCCCACGGCCACCAAGTTGTTGTTGATGATGGCTTGAGGGTTGGTGCGGCGGTAGAAAACCCCCTGAATTCTAACCGTATCCAACGGATTGGGCCGGGGCTTGGCCACGGCGGGTTCGGGTGCAACGGGCTGGGATGGGGTCAGCGCTTTCTCCTCGTGACTCCCTTCCGGCTTTAGCGTTTCTCCCGTCGGTGCGGCTGGTGCCAGCATCGGTTTGGCCACCGTGCTGGGATTTGGCTGGGGCCACAGAAACCAAATTAGCAGGCCGGCCAAAACGAGCCCCAATCCGATCACGGACCCTGACCAGAGTGGACCCTGCCGCCGCGAGCGAACTGCGGCTGGCGCCAACGCCCGCACCGTTGGCTCGGACGGCGCCGCAGGGGGAGCCGCCGGCTTTTCCACCGGTGGCGGCGGGGGCTCACCCGTGCACGCTTGCCGCCAAATGGCCAATTGGCTGTCCAGCTTGAGCATCTGATAATAGGGCAGGTCCAGTTGAGGCAGGAGTAAACTGTCTGTTTGTCCGCTCATCTCGTGCGCAAAAACATTTGCCGCATGGACGGCGCCCAGGAGCGAAAATTCCGGTGCAAACGCCGTTTGCCCCGGGGCGTGATGCGCCGCGGTGGCTTCAATATATTCCGCCGGCAAGCCCCAGAGCCCAAGCAGATACGCCCCCACTTTGGCGTGGTTCACACCAAACTGCGCCGTTTCTTCCTCCTCCAGCGGGCGGCTTTTTTCCCGCGCCGCGGCCACGGTTGCGGCATACTCCTGGGGCAAATTGCTGGCCAGCACGATGCGACCGACATCATGCAGCAGACCAACGGTGAAGGCTTCTTCGGCCAGGTGAATATCCCCGGTTTGCTTCAAAGTGATCAACCGGGCAAATTTGGCAACCAACAAGCTGTGTTCCCACAGAATCTCCAAAGTCAAGCCCGCCTTCCGCGCCTCATCGTTCTGGCTGAACACTTGAAGAGAAAGCACTAGCGACTTCACGGTCTGAACCCCCAGCAAGGCCACCGCGTCCGCAGGCTGCGTCACCTTTTCCGCCGGCGAAAAAGCGGCGGAATTGACCGTCTGCAGTAACCGGGCCGTGGCCGCGGGATCTCGCGCAATCACGCCGGCAATGCCTTGCAAGGTCGCCGCGGGCGATTCAATTTCCTTGAGCAAATTGAAATACGTGGATGGCAAGCTAGGCAGACGGCTCAGACGCGGGGCTAACGCCCGCAGTTCACTGGTGGACAGCCAGACATCCAGTTTGAGGCCGCGCTGGATATTCTTGATGAGCTCGGCCGGAGCAACAGGCCGGCGAATGAAATGATGAGAACCGCCGATATGGTTGATGACCACCGACTGGTTGTCCACGTCGCCCACGATGAATCGGAGAGGATTAGCGCGGAGCCGGCCGGCTTCCCTAAGTAGTTCCACCGCCTCCTTCCCAAACGCCGACATATTCACCACGAGCGCGTCGCAGCCACGGTCCGCCAGCAACTCGCGGGTCGACGTGGGATTCGCCACAAAAGAGCACTCCCAAAGGGCTTCAAGCTTGCCGGTTTCTGCCTGCAACGCAGGCAGTTCTTGGCCAGCAAACCCTGAAAAATAAACTCTGGTCTTCATGCTGATTATCTGATACCCAAACCAAAAGCCCGTTCGGTCAACTCTGACGGCATCAGCTTTGCATATCGGTCGCCGATCTGAACGCTTGAGAAGTCTTTTCATCCTTCACCTCTGTCTCAATTAGTCGCAGTTTTGCATCAATACGCCACGGGCAGGGAAAAATGATTGCAATCCGTTGGAGCTGGAAGAGAATTACAAGGACCGTTAAAAAAAAGCCTGCGCTGTTCGTGGGCCAGAGAGCGCATGTAAAATCCCAGATATAAATGAAGATGGCACAAATGTTTCGCGGGGTCGTACGGCTCGGCGTGATGACGATTTTTATGGCGGCCTTAAGTCCGGCCCCGGCCCAGATGCCCGGCCACCGAGTCCGGATTGAGCGCCAGGGCCGCCTCAAATTCCTGCCGCGCGGTGTCCCGGCCGCCCTGCCGCAGCAGCGCCAGCGCCCGGCCGACATGCGCCTCGGCACAGCGC
>CAYTJG010000065.1:0-2229 GCA_964437865.1 uncultured Bifidobacteriaceae bacterium
ACTTAACTCACTGTCCGAAATTCGGGGTCCATTTCTCTTCACCCCGGTTGGCCAGATGCGTCATGTCGGTCTTGAGAATCACCGGGCAGCGTCCGGATAATGGCGCCGGGTCCGACACCTCGGCGCAGAGTTCGCCCGCCTCCTCCACCGTGAGCGAGAAGCGCTCGACGAGTTGGCGTAGAAAATTGCCCGTGCCCTGGGGACAGCGGCTGTTCTCGCGAAAAACCGTCAGGCCGTTGGGGCGCACTTCCAGCACCGAGAACCCGTGGCTGCCGATATTGACGATGGTGGCGGGCTCGTGGCCAAAGAGGTGCCGGTAGCCGCGCAGGAGCGCTTGTTTGGCGGGAATGGCCGGCAGATTTACCTGGCCCGAGAATCGGCCGGTAACGGTGGCGCCCCGCACGCGCGGCCAATCCCAATCGGGCAACCGCTCGAGCAATCGCGGGCCTGGCTTCTTGCCGTGCTCGATGATTTCGCGGCTCACGACCGTCATTCGGCCATGCTCCGCCCGCAACTCCACCAGCTTGAGGTTTTCCGCGCCGATATCCAATCCCAGAAACCGCGCGTGCTCGCCGGCCGCGCCTTGAATTTTCGTTTGCCTGATCATTGAAGCATTCACAATTCACCCTCTATAAATGGCTGATTATGTGCCAATAATGGTGTGATCCGGCGCGTTTGACAACGGTATTTGGTTGCCGCGCACGGCCGGGTCGGGGAGCCGGTGGAAGTTCGGCGAGGTGCGCAGCGAGCGCTTGAAGCGCGACCGGCGCTGCCGGGTTTCATCCGCCGAGTAGAGCTGCTCTGCGAGGCGCAGGAAGCCCGCCTGCAAATCGGGCAGGCTCATGTTCTTGGGCTGGAAGTTAATGTCGAACAACGTGCACAGTTCCCATGCCTGCTCGCGCAAGAGGCGGCCCTCGCGTTGCAATCGCGTGTAGAGCGGCGTCCCCGGAAACGGGGTCATGAAAGTCACCTGAACTTCGTACAACCCGGAAGCGCGCACAAAGGCCAGCACGTCATCGAACACATCACGCGTGTCCCCATCCAGCCCCAGAATGAAACAGCCGTTCACCGTGATCCCGTACGATTGGATTTTGGCAATGGCCTCCAGGTAGAACTCCTGCTGGCGCAACTTCCAATTATGCTTGAGCTCCAGCCCGTAAAGACTGGTCCGACGCGGGCTTTCCAGGCCGATGAGAATCTGCTGGCAGCCCGCGTCGCGGATGCGCATGAGCAAGTCGTCGTCCTCCGCCACCCGCACATCGGCCTCGGTGAACCAGCGGACCTTCTCCTTGGCCAGTTCCGTCAACAGCCGGCGGTAATGCTCGCGGTGGACAAAGCTGTTGTCGTCCGCAAATTCGACGAATGGCTTGGGCCAAAGCCGTTTGATCTCCCGGATTTCAGCCAGCACTTTCTCCACCGGCTTCACCTTGTACCGCGGGGTGAGCAGGATCGAGCTGGCGCAGAAATCGCACCGGTGCGGACAGCCGCGGCTGGTTTGCACGGTCAGCCGGTTGTATTTGGCTGGGTCGAGCAGATCAAAACGCGGCATGGGTGCGTCGGCCAGGTCGAATTGCCGGTTGGTGAAGTAAAACGGTTTCAGCCGGCCGCGTTCGAAGTCAGCCAGCACTTCAGGCCAGAGTAATTCCCCTTCGCCCACCACCACGCTGGTGCAATGCGCCGAGGTCTGCTCGCGCAGCGACGAGACGGTGATGCCCCCCATCACCACCGGAATCTCCCGGGCCCGATAGTAATCCGCCACCTCGCACGCTTCGTAGAATTGCGCCGTGAAGGTACTGATGGCCACCAGATCGAAATCCACCGGCAATTCCGGCAATTGCTTCAGGTCGGCAATCTCGTGGTACTCCACTCGAAACCGGTCCGGCGTAAGCCCGGCCAGGGTGAGGAGACCGAGACTGGGCAGGGACGCGATGATCTTATTGCGATCCACAAAGCCCGGCAGGGTCAGACCCAGTTTGGTTAGTTCAGCGTTGTGCGCGCGCACGCCGCTCATGGCGATCAATCCAATGCGTTTCATGGTGTGATGGGATGCGGGCCTACTGCCCGCGCATTTCCAGGTTGAGGTTGGAGGTTGAGGTCGGGCTGGCCGCCGGCGCGGCTGCCTTCCCGGCCAGGAGCAGTACCGTGATGAGCCCGCCCGTCAGCAGGCACAGTACGGGCACTGAGAAAATGAGGTGAACCCGGGGAAAATGCGCCAGGACCACACAGCAC
>CAYTJG010000065.1:2329-24322 GCA_964437865.1 uncultured Bifidobacteriaceae bacterium
GCCCGGGCATCCACATCCGCCAACGCCGCCTTGGCGTCCTGCGTGGTGCGGATGATCCGCGGTCGCAGAAACACCATCAGTTCCACGTCGTCCGTGGTTTTGTTCTGCTTGTTGAACGCCCATTTCATCCCGGGAATACTGCCCAACAAGGGCGTTTTCCGCAGGGTGTTCGAAACATTCTTCTGAATGATGCCGCCCACGATCAGCGTCTGCTCGTTCGTCGCGGTGAGATCGCTGCGGAAATTGATCGTGTTGAACACGTCGCCGCCGAGGACGGTCTCGCCGGAGACGACCGTGGATGACTCCGTATGGATCTTCAATTCCACGTTGCCCGCCGTGTTGATGTGCGGGGTCACTTCGAGCACCACGCCGACATCTTTGTAGGTGATGCTGGTGTTCTGCGACCCAACGGAGGAGATCTGCGTGTTATTCGGCACGGGCACCTGCTGGCCGACGAACAGCTTGCCGGTCTCGTTGTCACGAATGTTGATTTGCGGCTCGGCCAACACCGTGGCGTCCGTGGTGCGACGGAGGAACTGGACGAGGAAATCCATGCTAACCGAACCGCCCAGCACGCCCGAGCGCAACGAGGTGAGCGCCTGGGCCACCGTGCTGGAAGCCGGCGAGTTGACCGTGGTGTTCTGGCCCACGCCGCGCTGGAATGTCGCTGTGGTATTGCCCAGCAGGGAATTGTCATAATCATCGCCGCTGAAGGTCGCGCTGCCATCCGGCGACCAGCGCACGCCCAGCGCATCCAGATAATCGGCCGAAACCTCGATTAGTCGCGCGTCGATCAGCACCTGGTCGGTGGGCGCATCCAATGCGTCAATCAATTTCAGGATTTCGGGAAAAAAATGGACGTTGGCTGAGATCATCAGCGCGTTGCTGCGGTCATCCGCCACTGCCCGCACGCGCCCGATCAGGTCGCTGATGGGCTGCACGGGATGGGTATCACTCGAGCGCTGCGTATCCGGCTGGCCACCGAGCCACGGGAAATAGCCGGTGATCTTGTTCTCCGCCGCCAGGTCGAAACCGGTCTGGGTGGCGGGCGCATTTTGCTGTGCCCCCTGCTGGGACGCCTGTCCGTTGGCATTATTCTGCTGGTTCTGCTGGGCGGTGCCCGCCATCTGTGGCGAACCGTTCTTGGCAAAGAGGATGTTGATGTTGTTGGCCACATCCGCCGACTTGGCAAACTTCAAGCCAATGTGCAGCGTACTCTCGGCCGCCTCGGGCGGCCGGTCCAATTGATCGATGACCCGCTCGACGGCCTCCAGGTTCTCCTTTGAATTGGCGGTGACGATGAGCGAATTGGAATTGGGTTCGCTGGTGATGCGCACCTTGCCATACAGCCGGCCCACGTCCCGGTCGGCGGAGGAACTGCTGCTGGAATCATCCGAGAAATAATCCCAATAGGAACGTTGCACTTGTTTTTTTAAGAACAGCTCGTTCAGCACGTCTTCGATGTCCGTGGCGCTGGCGTATTTCATGGCATAAATCCGCGGCGCCAGGCTGTCGTCCTTCACCGGCGCATCGAGCTCGGCGATCATGGTTTCAACCGCCTCCATTTGCGCGGGCGGGGCCTGGATGATGACCGCGTTGCGCCGGCGGTCGGCCACCACGGTCATTTTCTTCGACTCCCCTTCCCCGGCGTTATAAGTGAAAATATACCGGGCGCTGACGCTTTGCTGCTGGTTGAGGTCCTGCAGTTGCTTCGCCACGTCCTGCGCATCCGCATTCTTCAACGCGAACGTGCGCATAACCTTGTCTTGCGCCTCCTCCGTATCCAGCGAACTGACAAACTGCTGGATCACGCGGAAATTAGCTTCACTGGAGAGGATCAATAGCGTGTTGGACCGGTCGTCGGCCGTCACTTCCACCGTGTCCTTCAGCGTCTTGCCATTCCGTTTTTCGTAAAGCGGGCCAACCTCCTTTACCAAATCCGTTGCCGAGATGTTCTTTAACGTGATTGTCCGCACGGTCACGTCCTCCGGCTTGTCCCGGTCCAGCGCGGCGATCAATTCGCCCGCCGCCCGGATGTTGTCGTTGTAGTCCGTGATGATGAGCTGGTTGGCCTGCTCATCCACGAAGACGGTGGCCTTGTCAGAAAGGGCCGTGGCGATGCGATCCTTCACATCCGAAGCCTTGAGGTGCTTCAGGTCGAAAACCTTTACCAGACGTTGCCGGCCCTCGGGGACGTTGGTTTGCGATCCGCTTAAAAGTTCCGGACTCATTCGCGGTTCTTTGTCCTGCGGCACGATCAGAATGGAATCGGCAAATTCGATCGCCGAAAATCCCTCCAGGGCCAGCGCGCGATACACGAGATTGATGGCTTCGCGCTGGCTGACCTTCCGGGAACTGGTGATGGTGAGCTGGCATTGCACCTGGGGATGTTTCAGCACGCTCTTGCCGGTGGTTTGCGAAAGCCATTGCACGACCATGTCGATGTTCGCGCCCTGAAAGCTGAGCTGGATCACGTCCGGGGAATTGGTGCCGCCCGGCTGGTTCGTCGAGCTGCCCGCCAACGGCGCCGACGGAATCCACGGCCCGCTATCCTTCTTCCCGGAATCGGCTGGCGAGGAGGAGTTGTCTGAGTTCACCCCCGGTGGATTGTTGATCAGGTGGGGTGGCATTTGGGCCGCGAGCCGCACCGGCAGCAGGCCAATCACCACGGCGGCCAGCACGCCTGGCAAGAAAGTCCGCCACACAAGCCGGTGAAAGTTAAGGGTGGTTGATTTCATTGGTGGAATCCTTTGGCATGAGGCTGTCTCCGCCGTACCCGGCAAAGATCATGAGTTCCTGTTTCCGGCCCGCCTGCTCCACCAGCACGCGATTGGTGCCGATCTGGAGCAGCTTGAGATCGTCGAGGGAATCGCCTGTTTTCACCAGCCCCGTCTGGCCGTTGGCGGAGCGCAGGAAGGCACAATCGCCGGCGATCCCGAGCAACGCCATCGGCAGCGGGTGCATGACCGGGGCGAGCAGTTCACTTTCAACAATGCGGTCAATCCGCGACTGCAACGCCGGCGGGAGCGCGGCGGCCTGCCGCCCCCGGGGGGAACCCGGCGGGAAGTTGGCGCCGGCGATCATCGGGGGCGGTGGACCTGCGGCCGGACCCGGGGCCGAACTGGCGGCGGGCGGCGAGTTGCTATGGGCCGCGGCAGCAGCAACCGCACGGTTGGTACCCGTGCTGGCGAGAGCGTTGGTGCCAGGGGCGCCGGGCGGATTGGTGTTGGCGTTCCCCGTTCCGGCCCGGGCCACCAAATTGGTACCGTCTTTTGCCGCCGCGACCGCCGCCGGTGGGCTGACCAGGGCGTTCGTGCCAGTGACCGCCCCCTTGCCATTGGTTTGAATGGTGGCCGATGCGATGTTCGTTCCAACCGGGGTCACCATCTGCACATTCTTGGGACTTTCCGCCGGCTTGTGTTCCGACGCGACGGTCAACGCGGGCAACTCGGGAACCTTGACCCCATGAAAGGGATTGATCCAAAGTACCATGCGGACCAACTCACCGATCAACAGCAAGGCCAGGAGGAGACAACCAATGCGGGCGATCATTTCCGCGCGGTCACGCAGTTTATGCATGCGGCACCTCCGACGTTTCGGGTTGTTTGCTGAAATCGAGAACAACGATCGTGAGGCTCATCTTCACCATGCCCGGCCCACCGTTAAGCGACGTAAACTGCACCGAATCCACCAACAGCGGGAAGCCGATGGTATTCAAACCGGCGAGAAACGAGAGCGCAGCCGAGGCTGGACCGACGCCTTCCAGTTGGACGGTGGCCATCGCCCGCCCCGAGCCGCGGGCCGCAGTTTCCCGGATGGACCCGACCGCAAATCCGCCTGCTTGGGCGGCCTGCTGGATGGCCGCGCTGGCCCCGGCAACCACGGTTTCCCGGGGCAGCCGCGCCGGGTCCAGGTGGTAGTCATCCATCATTTTTTTCACGACGAGCGCCTTTTGCTGATACACCACAGCGCGGTCCCGGAGTTCCCTGGCCGTGGCTTGTAATTCCCGGTAATCGGCCCGTTGTTGCGCACAAAAGCTCCAGACCTTGTAGCCGCCAAAAAGCGCCAGATAAATGGCGATGGCCACGGCGGCAATCCGGATCGTGCGCCGATCGCGATCGGACATGGCAGGCAGTTGAATCATCGGGACTCCTTTCCCGGCGCCGGTGTGCCCGGCGGCGGGGTTGCGTTGCCGGCCTTTTCGGCTTTCTGCTCCTTCTTGGCCTCGGCCAGCAATCGGGCGGAGGCCACCTGCATTTGCGCGGCCGATCTTTCCAGCGCACTCACGCGCACGCTCACCTTTTGGCGGTCAGGCGAGGGCACTTGTTCCTCCACCACCACATTGGTGAAGAAGCCCGAGGCAATCAGTTTGTTCCGAAAATCCGCCACCTGCTGGCCGTCATGAAACGCGCCCCGCAGGGAAACCTCGCCGTGGCTGTTCAACGACAGCGAATCAAAATGAGTGCCGGGCGGAACGGATTTTGAAAAAAGAAAGAGCAGGTCCAGATAGGGCGGCTGGCTCAATTTGAGGTCGCCCAGAAAATCCATTTCGCGGTCGATGACCGTCAGACGCTCTGACTCGGCCTTGAACGCGGCGACTTTCCGTTCCAAATGGGGTTTAAGCAGCAGCGCCTCCGCGTAGGGAAACAGCAGCAGCGCCACCGCCAAAACCCCGCCCCGCACACCCCATTTTTTCAACTCCCCGTTGGACCAACGAGGCCCGGCGGGCGCGGCCGCAGCCAGTCCCAAAGTCAGCGCCGGCGGGTGGCCCTGGGCCTGGCTGGCTGCCAGACCGGCCACCGCCGCCGAATCCCCCCGGCCGGCTGGCACCTCCACGCGCTCGCACCGACAACTGTGGTTCAGCGCCCGGGATAGCCGGTCGGCGAATTCCGAGGAAGCCCCGCGGCCGGTCAGCAGCAGCCTCGTGAGCGCACCATTGCCTGGAACCATTTGTCCCTGGATCCCGGCGGATGCCGCCGCCACACCGCCGGCGTCGGTGCCATTCCAGAAAACCAGGCGCGAACTCGTCGGCACGCCGTTTTCGAAAATTGTGAGTTCAGCCTGGCGATCCCCCACGTCGAGCAAGCCGTGCGAATCTGTGCCTTGGCCGCAATAGTGCCAACGCGCGAGCGCGGCCAGTGTGAAAACCGGATGCGTGCCGCTGGCCTGCATGATTTCATGATAATCCGCCACCAGTTCCCTCCGGGCGGCAGCCACCAATACCTCCTGTCGGCCGGGTTCGCCGTTGGCCGCCTTCGGCTGGCCAATTGGCTGCCAGCCCCACGCCAACTCCTCGGGTGCCAGCGGAAACTCCGCCTCCACCTGCAACCGTAAACGCTGGTAAAACTCGTCCTTGTCTCCGTCGGGTAGTGACAGACGCCGCAGCGAAACCCCGCGCGAACTAATGGCACACCAGGCCCGCGGGCGCGGCAGCCAACTCTTGGCATTCACCAGGCTTCGGAGGGCGGTTATCACCCGCTCGCGAGCAGTCGCGGTGAGTCGTCCGTCCGGGGCGCGTTCCAACGGTACTTCCACGCCTTCCCGTCCCCGGCGCGCCCGCAGCCAATCCACGCCGATTTCCACAAACACCGGGATTGAATTGGATAGCGCTGCGATGTTCACAAGTCATCCTCTCGCCAGGATAATACCTGCTGGTTGTTTAAACCGATGCGGATCACCGCCTGAATCCGTTGTCGCACCCCGGTGGATTTGATCCGGCCTTCGCCCAGAATGCGATAGGTTTCCGAGCGCGTCGTGATCAGCGGGGCAATCTGCTTGAGGAGGTCGGGTGTCAGGTTCGACACTTTCAACAGCTCGCCGATATTGTTGAAATAACCGCTGGATTGACGGCGGGAAATAATCGCCTGCGCCAGTTCACGGCTGATCCCCGGCAGACAGGTGAGTACCTCCAGCTCCGCCGTGTTCACATTGATGGCGCCCGCCAGCGGCTCGCTGCCGCTGGTCGTGATGTCATCGGCCAAGTCCACGAACAAGTCCGTGCTGACCACCGCCCCACCTGATTGATCTCCCCCCAAGCCGCCCTGATCCGGCGGCGGCGTGACATCGAGCAAATCAACAATGCTCTGGAATTGATGCTGGCCGCGATAAGACACAATCGCGTGGGCGATTTGCGGTGTAACGCCGTGCAACCGGCTCAACGCGTTTTCATCCGCCGTCTGGATATTCACGCGATCCTCCCCGGCGGCATTCACATTTTGCACGCTGGAATCAACCGTCAGAACTCCCGCCCACCCCAGGTCTTCGCTGTCCACCTCACCGGGAACGGCAAAATCGTTGGCGTCGCCCGCGGCGAGCAAACCGTTCTGGTGCCGGTCCCGGCCCAGCAGGTCCGCTGGTTCAACCCCGCGCACCATCAACAACTCGCGCACGGTCTGGAACGGCGCCAGGCGTGGCTGGTAAGGCGGTTTCATGCCCTCGTAATACTCCGTCTCGGCCACCGCCGTGCTGCCGCTGCCGCGCCAGTTCACGATCGCCTCCGCCACCGCCGGCGTCATGTTCTGCAGCCGCCCCAGTTCATCGGCGGAGGCGGCATTCACATTGAGCCGGCTTTCTTCGTCGCTCACGCCGTAGAGGATGCCCCCGCCCTCATCCGCACGGCCCCGGCGAATGATACTGAACGTCCCGCGTCCCAACGCGACATTCTGGAACTGCGCGGCGTCGTCATAGTAGTTGCCACTGTGATTTTTGCGGCTGTGACTGCGGTCCCGGGCTTCGCGGTACAAAAGCGCCCGGGCCTTTTCGATGCCGGCCAGTGCCAGGTAGCGGGCCTGGATCCGGTCGCCATAATTCTTCTGCACCAGCAAATCCATCCGGGCGGTGTGCAAGACCCCCACCACCACCACCGACAATAGCATCAGGCACCAGAGCAGGCCCACCAGCAGGGAAGCACGCCGACCGCCGGCGTTGGCTGGCGTCGGGCGGCGAATGAATCCTTGCATTCGGCAGTTCATGGTCGATTGGGCGGGTTGCCCGGCTGTCCACCGGAACCGCCGTTGTCTCCTGCCCCACCCGGTCCGCCGGAACCGCTCTCGGCGGTCTGCGTGGTTCCCGCCAGGTTTAGCCGCACCATGGTCTGAAAGACCAAGGGCGCTGCGTGGACCACTTCGCCCGACGCACTCTCCGTAGCGTGTTTCTTCGGATTCGAATCCATCATCAGCGTGATCCGCACGGCCTCCGGCAAACCCGTCAAGCTGCCCTGCTGGCGCGCGGCCGGCTGGCCGCTCTGCTTTGGATCCACGTCGCCCCAGGTGGCGTACCAATCCGTGCCGTCGAAGTATTCCACGTGGAACCCAACTACCCCTTGGGCAATTTCCTCCCGCGTGCCGCCGGCCAGCGCATCCAATGCCAGGGTGGGATTCCGCCGCCGCCACAGGCTGAATTGCCCGGTACCGGGATCCTGATCGAGGTAAAGACTTTCCTGGCAAAAATCACCTTCGCGAGCGTGCCGGGGCGTGTAGTTGTGCGTGCCGAAATCAAGGTTGTCCGCTTCGATGTTGTCCACCGTCCGCGTCATGCCGATGAGATCATCGGTCTTGGAGAGCGGACAGGCGGCGCGCAGGTCCGCGGAAATGAGCGCCAGCGCCACGCGCGCGTTTTGGATGATCTCCGCCCGCGGTTCAATGAGTTTCTGGGCGGAGAAACCTGCGCCCAGGCAAAGATAAGCGCTGGTGAGGATCAGCGCCATCAGGGCCGAACTGATCATGACCTCCACGAGCGTAAATGCCGCCGTCCGTGGCGCGGGCGCGCACTCTTTTATGGTTCCCGGGCGTTTCATGGTTCGTGCTGCCGGTGGCCTTTCGGCCCGCCCTGGCTGGCGGTATCGGTCGGCGTCTGGAACAACATGGTTTTAAGTTCGTAAATCGTGCTGCCGCTTGGCTCATCGACCACTGCCACATCCACCTCATGCAGCCCCTCGATTTCCGTGGGACTGATCGTCTGCCGCCAGTGGTAGCGCTTTAAACCGGCGCCGCCATCGCCTTCGTCCGTGCCATCAGTCCAGTCCGTCTGCGCGCGCAATAATTCCACCTGGCCCGCGGCCAGGAGCGCGGCCGCCGTTTGCAACTCCGATTCCTTGCTGGCGCCCAAGGCCGTGCTGATGCCCTGAGTGAGACCGGTAATGGCGATGGCCAGGATCAAAATGGCCACCATCACTTCAATCAGCGAAAACGCGGCGCCCGATTTCATGGCGCGCCCTCCCGCTCCATTTCCACCAAGTGCACATGCGCCGTCACCGGGTTGATGCGCAACCACAGCCGATAGCCCTGGCGATCCCGCAGCAGGATGGAACCGCCCTCCGCCGTGCCGTCCGGATAAAAGACGATCGCCGCCGTACCGGGGCGGCTCACTTCATCGGGGCTGGTGGCGGGCGCATTCCCATCCGCAACCGGCTCGTCTGGCCGGTGAAATTCCACCGCGATGCGCGCGTCCAACTGCCCGCGGCTTTCCGGCACATCGTCAACGGGCACAAATTCATCTTCAGTTCCTTCGGGCACGTGCCTTTCCACCACGTAGCGACCGGAGTCTTCCTCCAGGCGCACGCGCCGGATTTGGTTGAGGCTGACCGCCCGGCTGCCGGCGAGATCGAAGACATCAATCAATTCCCGGCTGGTGGAGCGCAACAAGGCATCCTGAAACGACCCCTTCATTTCCGGGATCATTGCCGCAGTCATGATCCCGATGATCGTGATCACCACCATCAGTTCCACCAGCGTGAAACCGTGGCGTGCGCCCGCCGATGACGGATGGACGCGCATCACCAATTGCCGACCTCCGACTTGCCATCCTTGCCGGCCGACCAGACATCAAAGCTGGCGGCATGATGGTTGCCGGGACAGGCGTATTGATACGCGTGCCCCCACGGGTCGTCGCGCAGCTGTTTGATGTAGGGGCCGCGCCATTTCTTCTCGTCGTCGTTGGCCGGCGGATCCACCAGCACTTTCAGGCCCTCATCCACCGTCGGATAGCGGTCCATTTGCACATAAAAGCGTTCCACGGCGGCCTCGAGTTCAGCCACCTGCGATTTGGCGGCACTGATCTTGGCGTCCTGCGTGGTGCCCACGAATTGCGGGATGATCGTGGCCGCCAGAATGCCGATGATGATGACCACCACCATGATTTCCACGAGGGTGAAGGCCTCGGAGTTTTTTCGGGATTGCAGTTTCATAAGCGTTTGACCGGGAGTTTTAGCGCAAGGCATGGCTGAGGCGGAAGATGGGCAGCAGGATGGCGATGACCATGAAGCCCACCAGCGAACCGACGACCATGATCAAGGCGGGCGCCAACCAGGAAATCAGGGCCTTGGTGCGGGTGCGCATCTGGCGCTCCTCGTTATCCGCCACCTTGAGCAGCATTTCATCGAGCTTCCCGGTTTGTTCGCCGACATCGATCATCTGCACCATGGTGCGGGGAAACAGCCCCAGCTTCCGCAGCGGGGTGGCCAGCGAATCGCCACCGCGGGTTTCTTCGGCCACCCTGGCAATCTGCTGCGCCAGGATCCGGTTGCCGACGGTGTTCTCGACGATCTTCAGCGCCGGCAACAACGAAACACCGCTGCGCACCAGCGTGCCGAGCGTGCGGGCAAACCGGCCCAACGTGGCGGAACGCACCACCGGACCGATCATGGGCAGGCGCAACTTGAGCCAGTCCCAATGCCGGGCCCCGTCCGTCGTGCGCACGTATTGCCGCCCACCAAAAAAGACACCTGACAGCCCCAACAACAACCAGGGCCAATAGTGATGCAAGCCGTGACTGGTCTTGAGCAGGATGAGTGTGGGCAGTGGCAGCACCGGGAGCATGTCCTGCAACATCGTGAACAGCCGCGGTAAAACCACCGTCAACAAAATCGCGACGGTGGCAATGCCGAAGATGAGCACAAAAACAGGGTAGCCCACGGCCAGCTTGACCTCATCCCGCACCTCGTCTTCGTGTTCGAGCAGCGTCGCCAAGTCGTTCATCACCTTGGGCAATACACCGCCCTCCTCGCCCACGCGGATCATGCTGCAATACAGCTTGCCGAACAGCTTCGCATGCTCCTCCAGAGCCGCCGAAAGCGCGACGCCCTTCCGTACCGATTCTGCAGTTTGCAGGATGACCGCCTTCAAAGCAGGATTTTCCTCTTCTTCCCCCAAACTATCGAGCGCCTGCGGGATCGGAATGCCGGCGCCGAGCAACGCTCCGATTTCGCGGGTCAAGGCCGTGATCTCCTTCCGCTTGATGCGGCGGCCCAAGGTGAATCCCGGTGCGCCGCCCGATTTCGGCGCGCTTCCGGCCGCCGGCGCGGCCCCGGTCTGCCCGTTTAGTTCCAAGATCGATGGGCACAGCCCCCGCTCGCCCAGCAACCGCAATGCGCTCCGGCGGTCATCCGCCTCCACGACGCCCGTCACGCGTGTGCCGCCGGTTTCCACCGCCTGGTAACGGAATTCGCTCATTCCAGCAAATCTCCCGAGGACACCCGCAGGATTTCCTCCAAAGTGGTCATGCCGGCGGCGGCTTTCAGCAACGCATCCTGGTGCATGGTCATCATGCTGCTTTGCGCGGTGGCCTTCAGCTCGGCATTGGACCGTTTTTGGAGGACCAGTTCCTTCATTTCCGGCGTGAGCGACAGCAATTCAAAGATCCCAATGCGGCCCCGGTAGCCCGTATGACGGCAATCCGCGCAGCCCCGACCACCGTAAAGCACCCCCTCAATGGGCCGGCCGCTGAGCGCTTCGACTTTTGCGCGCACCGCGGGCGCCACCACGGTTTCCGCGCGGCACGCCGGGCAGATCCGCCGCACCAACCGCTGTGCGAGCACCCCTTCGAGCGACGACGCCAGCAGGAACGCCTCGATGCCCATATCGATCAAGCGGGTCACCGCACCGGTGGCATCGTTGGTGTGCAGCGTGCTGAACACTTGATGCCCGGTGAGGGCCGCGCGGATGGCGATTTCCGCGGTTTCCGAATCGCGAATTTCGCCCACCATGATCACATCCGGGTCCTGCCGCAAAATGGCCCGCAAGCCGGTGGCAAAAGTGAAATTGCGATTGGGCCGCACGGCAATCTGCGCCACCCCCGCAAGTTCGTATTCCACCGGGTCTTCAATGGTCAGAATCTTCAATTCCGGGGTGTAAATGCTTTGCAGAATGGAATAAAGCGTGGTGGTTTTTCCGCTGCCGGTGGGACCGGTGGCCAGAAAAAGTCCGTGGGGCTTCTCGACCAGATTGGCGAGTAATTGGCAGCGCCGCGGGTCCAGGCCCAATTCCTCGGTGGTGGAAACCCGCGAGTTCTTCTCCAGCAGGCGCATCACCAAGCTCTCCCCGTAGATGGTCGGCATGGTGCCCACGCGGATATCCACGCGCCGGCCGCGGTGGTTGATCTGGATGTGCCCGTCCTGCGGCATGAACCGCTCCGCGATGTTCATATCCGCCATGATCTTGATGCGCGAAACGAGCGCGGCGTGCAAATGTTTCGGCGGCGGCGGATTATCCTGTAACAGACCATCCACCCGGTATCGCAGTTGCAGGGTATCCTCAAATGGTACCAGATGGATATCGCTGGCCCGCTCACGCAGTGCCGTGGCGATGATCAGGTTCACCAGGTTGACCACGGTGGGTTCGTTGGCCATCACCTCAATATCGTGCAGGTTCTTGACCGCGCCGTTGTTCGCCTCCGGGTTCAAGTTCTCGATCATCTTCTCGACCGTGACTTGATAACCCTCAGAGATTTTGCCGGCGATCTCCTCCGCGGGGACCGTTTCCTCCTCCACTTCCAAACCGGTCAGCAACCGGATGTCGTCGATCAGGCGTTGGTTGCCGGGCACAGCCGTGGCCACGCGGAGCGTGCCATTGCGAACGGCCACCGGCAGTACTTGATGGCGTTTGACGAAGTCGGCCGGCAGGATGCGCAGGAGGTCCGAAGCGGTGTCCTCCCCGGCGGCACCGGGAGGCATGCACGGTCCCTGGCCGCTCGAATCCAGAGTTTCAACGTCTGGCGTTGCGGCAGCAACCACGTTTTTGGACTTATCAATTACCTCTTGCATGCTTCAAACAGCCGGCCCTACCGCTCAACGCACGCCTTCACCAGCAGACCCGGAATACCATTTTGCTGACTATTCCCATTGAGACACCGTCCGGAGCAAAAAGTTTCAAACTAAATCTGTAAAATGCTTGGCCCGAACAGACGCCCAGGGAACCCAAGGTCGAAAATGCCCTGGGCGCTGGTAGCCAGCGAGCCGTTGGCGCGATGCGCCATGGCAGGCCCCGCCGCTCCAGGCAGCTTCGTTGCGGGGATTTACTTTCCCGGCCCACCACCTAAACTTGCCGTCATGGATTCTTTACATGCTCCATGGCGAATCGAGTACATCCTTTCGCCCAAGCCGGAATTAAAGACCGGCGTGTTTGCAAGGATCGCCCAATCGTCCGACGACGAAGCCAACCTGGTGGTGGCGCGCGACCGCACCTGCTTTGCCCTGCTCAACCGCTACCCGTACAACGGCGGCCACTTGATGGTGGTGCCTTATAAAGAAGTGCCCGACCTCGACGGCTTGACCGACGAGGAAACCGGCGACCTCTGGAAACTCGTCCGCCGCTGCATCGCCGCGCTCAAGATGGTGATGAAGCCCGACGGGTTCAACGTGGGCATCAACCTCGGCAAGGTGGCTGGCGCCGGGATCCAGGAGCACTTGCACATCCACGTAGTCCCCCGCTGGACCGGCGACACAAATTTCATGCCCGTCATCGCCAACACCGGCGTGGTTCCCGATGCCCTTCGCGATATTGCTGCGCGGTTGCGGGCCGCACTGGTCCGGTAAATTTCACGCCTCGGATTTATGCCTATCACCTTACCTCAACTCTCCCGCCGCCAGTTCCTGAAAAGCGCCGCCCTGACGGGTGCCGCCGCCGCGCTTTGGCCGCCGGCGGCGCAGGCCGGACTCTTCGGCAAGTCGCGCGACACGCACACCTTCGCCCTGTTCTCAGACACCCACATTGCGGCCGATTCCAAGGAGCAGCATAGCGGTGTCAACATGGCCGATAATTTCGCCACCTGCGGGCGTCAACTCGCTGACTGGCGCGTCAAACCCGCCGGCATCATCGTCAACGGCGATCTGGCTTTCAACCACGGCGACCCGGCGGATTACGCCACGTTCGGCAATATAGTCCATCCCCTCCGCGCGTTGGCCCCGGTCCATTTTTCCCTCGGCAACCACGACGCCCGCGAGAATTTCTGGCAGGCCTTTCCCGGCGACGCCTGCCGAATCGATGCCGTCCCTCAAAGGCAGGCCTCGATCATCGTTGCCGACCGCGCTGACTGGTTCCTGCTCGACTCACTGGACGTCACGGCGCAAACGCCCGGCAATTTGGGTTCCGCCCAACTGGACTGGCTGGATATCCAACTGGCGGCTCGCCGTGACAAGCCCGTCATCGTGGTCTGTCATCACCCCATCGACATCACCGGTTTGCTGGGGTTGAAGGACTCGCTGGCCTTTGAAGAGTTGCTCATGCGGCACACCCGGGTGAAGGCGTTCGTCTATGGCCATACGCACGATTGGCACATCAGCCAGCACGCCAGCGGCGTGCATTTGATCAATCTGCCGCAAACCGCGTATCCCTTTCACCCGGGTTGCCCAAGCGGTTGGGTGCGCCTGACCCTTGCCCGCGACGGTATGGATGTCGAATTGCGCGCGCTGGATCAGCAGTATCCCGACCATGGCAAGGTCCGGCATTTGTCCTGGCGCACCGCGTAGGCTTTTTGAAATCGGCCATGGGCATTTTCGCACCGCCCCAATCCCAACCCCACACCACCGGCCCGACCTTTGGCCGCGGGCGCTTCGAGGGGGCACACGTCGTTAAGTGGAACTGTGTCTACCGCGTGCAGAACGCCCATGAGATTCGTAATGGCGACTACACTTACCAGATGTTCGTCGCCTTCGGCACCCTGGCGCAGGTGGAAGCCCTGCTCCGCGATTGGAGCCAGCCGCACCAATGGGACTGAAAGTCGAAGGTGCCACTGCCAAACAAAGGTCGACTCTAGGTGACCTTTTCGCAACCCCATACGATTTTGTTAATTACTAAACTCATCTTGGCATTTGACGATTTCACTTTGACAGCTTCGCTGCCCGCCACATCATAGATGGCTCTGTGTCGTCGCTGGTTTGGTCGCATTCAGAAATCAACATGACTTGGCAATTGTCTGCGCATAAAAGGTTTGTTCAGGGATTACTGCCCGGACTATGGAGGTTGCTTGTGGTCGTTTGCCTGGCCTTGGCGGCGCCGGCGGGAGCCGGTCCGTCCAACTTCTCCCTGCAATCCCGGGACGGGTATCTCGGCGATCCTTATTTATCCACGAACGCCATGGGCCAGGTTTCCCTGGTCATCAACCCGGAACTGTTTGGCACCAATACCGACTATCAGGCCAAGGTGGCCGCGCTGGCCGGGCTCGATCAATCGGAACCGCAAGGTCCCTGGGCCTTTCTTGTCAATGCTTCGCGCCAGGTCACCTCGGCAAGGCTGCACAACGCCAGCGCTTCCCGGCCGCGCGCCATGCAGGGCCGTGCCCAGCCGGCGCCCATTAATGACGCCGATTTCCAGTCCAAGGCCATCCAGTTTTCTTACGTGATCCAACGCTGGCTGCTCTTCGTGTTGGTGACGATCTTTCTGCTGCGTAGGGTCTGGCGCTATTTCCGCGAGGTCGAGGATGACGACGATTTTGCCAATCACCTCGCGACCCTGGCCATGGCACACCGCTGGATCTTTCCGGTTTACCTGGGGCTGTTGTTGACCGTGGCGGCGGCGGAGTATTTGCGGGTGGGAAATCTTTTCTTTTCCGTATCGCTGCTGCTGCTGGCCTCCACCCTGCGCGGCTATTTCTGCGAAGGCGATTTTGCGGATTTTCCCAAATTACAAAAGCTCCACCTGGCCTTGAGCCTGATCCTCGTTGGCCTGGGCTGGATGGTGGGATTTGACAATTACCTCGCTGACGTGAAGACCTGGGTCGACGAACACGGACTGCGAAACGATATTCTCGTGTGGTTGCTCCTGGCCACCTTCACGCGTGCGTTCCGTGGCTTCATCAACGGTCCGGACTTGGCCCAACAACGGCAGTATCTGGTCGCGCTGTTGATAGGTTTCCTGCTCATCGGTTTCGCCGGCGGTGGCGTCGGCGGCATCGTGTGGTTCCGACTCGGCTGGCGCGATCATGCCTGGCACGGCTGTGTCGCCGGCGCCATCTTTGCTTGTTTCCTGCTCAGCGTGGCCCTGTTTGCCTCCCGAAACCCAGTGTTCCTGAACGTCTTCGGCGGCACGGTGGTCGACATGTTCTTCCCGCGACTCTTCGGACCCCAGTCGCTGCGCAAACGCCATTTGCCCTCGCTCCTGCTCCTGCACCATTGGCGCGACCACGGCAACATCGATCAAGCCTGGCAGCAGTCCCGGGCGCATCTGTTGCCCGAACCCCGAGCCTTGCCGGTCTGGTTGTTTGCCCTGGAGACCGCCATCCTCTATCGCCGCCAGCCGGAAGACGCCCTGCAAATCCTGGACCACTTGTGCGCCACCGAAGCCTTCTCCTACGATCACCGTACCGTGGCTGTGGCCGATACGCAGGAGTGGATGGTGGCCGCCGGTTTTGCGTTTGAGATTGACCGCTACCAACTGGAGCGTCCCCGTTTGGAACCCACCGAGCTGGCCGATCGGGTGGAGCAGAAATGCCAGGCGGGCCAAGCCAACGAAGCGGCCGCCATGCTGCGCGGCGTGCTCGACGGGGATTCACTCAACGAGACGGCCTTTGTGCAACTGATCCGCGTATATTGTCAGGATCTCAAGAACCGCCGTGGGGCACAGCGACTGATCGCCGAGGCGGCCGATACGTTCAGCCCCAAGTTGCTCGCCTACCTCGAACGCACCTTGGATGAGTGGATCCAGATGCCCACGCGCAGCACCGTCAAGCCAAGGAGCCTCCTGGCCTGGCTCCTCCCTCCAAAACCCGCGCCGCGAAAGCCGGAGAAGATCACGTTAACGTCGCCACCCATCACGCAAAAGCCGCGTTCCGTCGGCAGCCTGGATCCCATGGAATCCTACCTCGAACGCGTCCGGGAATCGCACGGCCAAACGCCGGACACGTCGGGCGTCATGGATCGTGCGGAGAAACTGCTGCTGGAGCGCCGATTGGGCACGGCGGTGGAACTGATGAAGCAGCAGGCCGAAGCCGCACCGGATGATTTTGATCTGTGGCTCCGCTATGCCGAAGCCCACGGACATCATTGCAGCGATCCCGCCGCCGCCGACAAAATCGTCCGCCAGATGGAACGCTCCGGCCATTTCAAGAAAGCCCAGATGAAGAAAGCGCACACCCGGCTCAAAAAATGGTGGAAGTTGCACGCCACCCACCAAAATAATTGGTGAGTCCGCCCTCGCCACATCACTTGACCAACCCCTGTTTCGCCATGAAGTTGTCCCGCATGAAATTTCTCGCACTGCTTGCCCTCGGGGCCAGCCTTTCGGCGACACTCGGCCAGACTAATGCCTCTTTCCAAGATTGCCACGTGGGCGACCAAGTCAGGGTGAGTTGTGAACGACCCGTGCTGGCGCTGAACAAAGCCCTTCTGCTCGAGATCGGCAGTAACACCGTCACCGTTTGCACTGCCGAGGACCGCTTCATCCTGGCGCAAACCAACGTGGTCTTGGTGCTCTGGGCACCCCCGGCCGGCCGGGCGATTGAAGCAGACCAACCGGCCTCCCCCAGCCTGTCCGAAATCGTCTCGAATGCTCCGGCCCAGAGCGCCCGCGCCTTGCCGATTTCAGATTACGCCAAGACGCTCGAGTCCATCCGTGCCAGCATCATTGACCCGAACAAGGAGGAAGCCTACAAGGAACCCAAGTTGGTGGACGGCAAATGGGTTCTGACCCCCGACCCCAATTCGGCGGACGGTCCCAAGAAATACGAACAAGCCAACGAATACTACCGCAAAACGATGGCCGGCCTGATGGATGGCTCCATCAGCCAGGACGATTTGGTCCGCCAGGCCAGGGACATTCTGCGGCAATGCGACCAGTACCAGCCGGAGCGCGCCGCCGACCCGCGCTACGAAGACCAGATTGCCATTGTGCGCGACTTCATCCGCCGTTCCGAAGCCGGCGAGAAAATCAATTTCGCCCCGGAAACCCCGTAGGCCGCACGCTTGCTTGCGGAATTCAGCGTGGTGCCGCGGCCCGGCAGTTCAGTTTTCGTTCGCAATTTTGCTTTCTGCACCCCGAAATAAACAGACTCGCTTGCCAGTGGACGAAGCGCACTTTATTGTTCTGGCCATGAAATATCGTCGCTTTGGCCGGACTAATCTGCAACTGCCCGTGATCTCTTGCGGGGGTATGCGGTACCAGCATAAATGGCAGGACGTGCCGCCGCAGGATATTCCGCGGGCGAACCAGGAAAACCTCGAGGCGTGCATTCACCGGGCACTGGAACTGGGGATCAACCACATCGAAACCGCACGTGGCTACGGGACCTCGGAAATGCAATTGGGCGAGGTGTTGCCCAAACTGCCGCGCGACAAGATGGTGGTGCAGACCAAGGTGACGCCCCGCGCCACCGCGGCGGAATTCCTCCAGACCTTTGAAACGTCGATGAAATACCTCAAGCTGGAGTACGTGGACCTGCTCTCCCTCCACGGCATCAACAACCGCGAATTGCTCAACTGGTCGTTGGGCAAGGACGGCTGTCTGGCGGCGGCGCGCAAGCTGCAGCGCGAGGGCCGTTGCCGGTTCATTGGTTTTTCCACCCACGGCACCACCGATATCATTTTGGCGGCGGTCAACTCGGGCGAATTTGACTACGTGAACCTCCATTGGTATTTCGTGAATGACCTGAACTGGCCCGCCGTCACGGCCGCCCACAAGCTGGACATGGGCGTGTTCATCATCAGCCCCAACGACAAGGGCGGCAAACTTTACGAGCCGGGCGAGAAAATCAAAGACCTGTCGTCCCCGCTGACCCCGATGCAATTCAACGACCTCTATTGTCTCAATCGCCCCGAGGTCCACACACTGAGCTGCGGCCCCTCCAAGCCCACGGATTTCGACGAACACGTGGCGGCGTTGCAGTTTTACGACCGGATACCGGAGACCATTGCGCCGATTGAAAAAAAGTGGCGTGCGGAAATGGAACGGGTGCTCGGAGCCGACTGGTGTGCGCGCTGGCCGGATGGCTTGCCGAATTACAACGACATCCCGGGCGAGATCAATGTCTCAGAAATTCTGCGGCTCTGGACCTATGGCAAGCCGCTCGGACTGACGGCCTGGGGCAAAATGCGCTACAATCTGCTGGGCCAGGCGGAGCATTGGTTCCCCGGACAGAACGCCGCCAAGCTGCGGTCCCTTGACCTGCAGCCGGCCTTGCAGCACAGCCCTTTCGCCGGGCGCATTCCCGCCATCCTCGAAGAAGCCCATCAGATGTTCTTTGACAAGCCCGTGGAACGACTCAGCAAGACCTAGGGCGCCTTTGGCCTTGTTTTACTCGGCGAGCTTGGGCAGGAGGCGGCCAGCCAGTTCGTCGGCGGCGGTTTGCAGGGCGGTCTTGGCGGCCGTTTGTTCCGCCACGTCCACCCCCACGCTGGTCTGGCGGTCCACCGCCAGGATGTTCCCTGTGGCCACGTTCCGGGCCTTGATTTCCAGCCGCGATTTGCAGGAGATGAGATTGCCCTTTTGCACGCCATAGGCGCTGAACGCGTCGCCCTCAATCACCACCTCCGCCTTCAAAGTGGAACTGGCGTCGGCCAGTTTGAATCCGCACTGCTGGAGCATCAGCTCCAGTTCCGTCTCGGCCGCCGGGTCAATAATGTGCGGCCCATAATGCTGCTCATTGATCTTCACGGAAACCACCGGCAACTTTTTGCCTTCCAGGGCCAGTTTGATTTTGGCAATCCGTTCGTCCGCGGTGGGCACCTTGGCCACCAGCGTATCGCCCTTTTCCGTGATTAGTTTTGCGACCAGCGCCGACAGGTTCGACGCCAGGGTGACCACGGACGTCGTGGGCGGTCCCTGAACCATTTCGCCATAAACGCGGCTGTTCTCGGTGCCGATGATTTTGGCCACAATCAGCGTCTGGTTGTCCACCTTGAAGACCCGGCCGGTAATCAACACCTTGGCGCCGGTGATCTGTCCCACTTTGGCGGCGCTGTCCGGATTAACGGTGCCCGCCACATCAAGTTCCTGTTCGCTCAAAACCTTGTCCAGTTCGGCTCGCTCCACGGTGATCAAGTCGGGCTGAGCCGACAAATTCGCGTTGACGAGCGTCGCAATCTTGGGGCCCAAATCGCGCACGCCCTCGTCCTTGGAATCAAAGTCAAAGACGGCGACCGTCAGAACCCCAGCCACGCCGACTCGGGCGATGGCGCCCACCAGCAAACCGGCGAGCAGGAGCGCTTTGGCTGTTCTCATAAAGTATCGTTCAAGGTTGTGGCCCCGTGTCCGGCAGCGGCAACGGGGCAGGATTTAGCGCCAGTTTGCAGAGCTGAATCAAGTTTAATTGTGATTGGGGTTGATCGGCCAAGCCGGCCACCAGGTCGCCTTGAGCCACCACCACCACGCTCTTGCCTTCCGGCACCACATAAAACGACGGCACCAGCCGATCGTGCGGCCCCGGTGGCGGCTGGAACCAGACCACGGCCACGCCGCGTTGCGCCAGCTTGCGCACCGACCGGGCGAGATCGCTCCGCATCTGCCAACGGAACTGATAAGGCCCCACGATCGCCAGACGGCCGCTAAACCCTTCCAAAACCGTATGGGCGAGGTCCCCAAAAGGCACCTCGCTTCCCTGGAGGGACGCTGTGAGCGCGTTATCCGGATCGAGCAAGCCGAGCGGGCCGACGGCCTGGCCGAGCAGCCGGAGTTCGGCCAGCAGATTGGTCGGGTAAACCAGGACTTCCGTGCTGCCCACAACCCGATTGGTTTCGGCCAGCCACTGGATCAGGAAGGAGGTTTCGGCCCGGACCGCCGGAAAGTTTATCGACGCCGTTTCCAAAATAGTCTGGCCAGCCGGTAGTTCCACACGTTTCCAGACTTTCTCGTCCAACGGCGCGGCCAAGCGGGAACTGGTTTGATACAACCGCAACCGCATGTCCGCGGCCAGAGGTTGAGTTCCGGGATTGCGCCAAACGGCCGGAATTTCCCGGCCAGCGCCAGCAAAAATCCGTTGCGGTGCCGCCGCTGGCAGCCATTCCCATTGTGCCCGGCCCTCCCCCGGCCACAGACAGGCCAGCAATAACAAGGATGTTCCCCTAAATACCATTCGTACAATAAGACGAATGAAACGGGCAATTCCTTGGCTTCTGTTGCAGATTTTTGAATTATTGGCCACCATTCGCTCCCCCCCGGCCACCGTTTGCCGAACCGGCCAGCCACCACCTCGAACCCCAGAACTCGCTCTGCACCCCCCCCTACTTAAAACAATGTAACCACTTGTTTGTCAAATAATTGGGCTTGTAGGGCACGAGGTAACGAGTGCATTTGGTGACTTTTCTTCAGTTCGTTTCACCTCGGTCCTGGGCGCGAAAATTGGGCCTTGGTTCGCCTCCGGGCTGAAAGCCCGCAATGTGACAGCCTGGGCTGAAGCGAGTCTGCCGAGAGCAGGCCCAGGAAATCCGGCCCTCAGAATTCGCCAAGGCCTGTAAGGCCGGTCCAATCTCTGAGCACCGAAAGCTCGGCATCGCCCCGCCCGGAGCGCCGAGAATTGTTCTGCCATCCGCGAACCTGAACTCCTTGCGCGCATCCCGCCGCGTAACTTGCAAACGACGCGGGAACCACGATTCCCTTCTCCTGGGGGGAGAAGGCCAGGATGAGGGCGGGCTTCTTTTCCCCGCACCATCTTCGGGTCGCCGTTCGCCTCCAAAGCCAACGCACTATGCAAAGAAAACGAACCGAACTAAGGCCTGACCACAACCTCGCTGTACTCTCAATTCGCCGGCAGGACGTGGTTCGTTACCGAGCAAGTGGGCAGCACGGAATCCTCGCCGATGGTATAGGTTCCCCCGGCCGGGCATTGGGGCCATTGGTGGCTTTTTATATAAGGCAGCAGGTCGCTTTGCGTCGGTGTGTCGGTGGCCTGCTTTTGATGCTCCATCGCCCATTGGTTCTTCGCCGCATCAATCTGGCGAAGGTTGTTGATGCAGGCGTTCTGCATCGAGGTTTCACGGGCTTTGATAAAATTCGGAACCGCGATCGCCATCAGCAGCGGGACCGACAAAACGGCCAGCCCAATGCCCACGTAACCCGTCACCAAGCCGCCAATCGCCAGTCCGCGACCGGCCAGGACACCCGCGGACCGTCTAATCCTGGAGAGCGCCATGTGCCCGCAGATCACCGCGGGAATTGCCAGGAAGAGGGTCAGGCACAGCACTATCAACGCCAGACCCGAAATACCCAGTACCAGGCTCCAGACCGCCAGGGCTGAGGTTTTGGCTTCAGACGAAGCGCCCGGCAGCGGCGTTATTGATTCGTTCATAGTTTTGTCTGGATTGATTAAAGAAACTTAAACTCGCCTTCACCGCCCAAAAAGTCAAACCCTAACTGCGACCATTGCCCCGGGCTTCCAACCGCCCGAACCCGTGAATCATTTTAGAGTGGCCGCTAGTGGCCTTCTTCGCTGGTTAATGGAATATCCACCACCCCCACCATTTTCGTTGGCGCGGGGCATAGGCCTGCTCAAGGCAATCGAAACAGCCCGAAAAATGATCCAAGAACATCTGACGCATTCATACCGTGTTGAACACATCATGGCGACGGGCGTTTGAAGGTATCGGGCTGCACTTGGGGAGCTTGCTTGCCCGACCTCGTGGTTCGGTCTTGTTGGTCCCGCTGGGTGGATCGCTGGCGCTTAATCTCCGCATCAATGGGCGCCAAGGAGACCAGACAGACACCTGCCGCCGGTGGTTTGGCGGTACGCGAGGCCGCGACGGCGAGCCGGTCCGGGGTTTCCCTCCCCAAAACGAGGGAATTCGTGGTAAACAGG
>CAYTJG010000066.1:0-24284 GCA_964437865.1 uncultured Bifidobacteriaceae bacterium
GGCAACCATGGTTCGTCCCCTCTGACCGCATCTTTGCGCGAGCCACGAGACGCTCGCCCAATAGCCGCGCCCCGAGAAAATCCAATCGCACGCTGGTTGGCAACATCCGCTTATGGCTTGCGCGGCGACAGATGCTGGCAAAGACTTGATCAATGCTGGCATACATCGCCCTCGGCTCCAATCTCGGCCACTCGGCCGAGATACTTAGCACGGTCATGGACCGTCTGCAAACGCTGACCGCCCAGCCCCTCTTGCGATCGTCCCTGTGGCGCAGTTCCCCCGTGGACTGTCCGCCCGGTTCGCCACCGTTCGTCAACGCCATGGCCGGTTTGCTGCCCCTGCCGGGAGAAACACCCGAGTCGTTGCTGGCGAAGCTGCAGGCGCTGGAAAAGACTTTTGGCCGCACGCCCAAGAAAATTCTCAACGAACCCCGCCCGCTGGATCTGGACCTGATCGCGTTCGGCGGCGAGCAGCGCCATTCCGCCGCCCTCACCCTGCCCCACCCGCGCGCGCATCTGCGCCGCTTTGTGCTGCAACCGTTCAGCGAAATCGCGCCAGACCTGATCCTGCCGGGACAATCCAAATCAGTTTCGCAGTTGCTCGCCGAACTGCCCGCCGGCGAATCAGTCCAACGATTGGTTTGAATCAGCCCACCGGCACCACTCGTCAATCGGTGGGGCATCCAATGGGCAAAGGGGCGGATTTCGGATTTAACCGGGGCCCCTTTGTGGTTAAGCTTTGTGAGCCATGAAAATTGATTTGGCGAAGCGCCGGCGCGTGATGGAGCGTTCACAAAGGCTCGGGCATTGCATTTGCGATGTGCAGCGGGCCTGCCCCTGCGACGTGCTGCGCGAGCAGAATATCTGCCCTTGCGCCGGCGAGCGACCCGAGCCAGTCGCGGGCGCGGAGGTTCGGCTGATGGCCTTCACGCGCAACGCCGGGTGCGCCTCCAAGATTTCCCCCACCGATCTCGACGCTGTGCTGGCCCGCCTGCCCGCGGTGAACGACCCGGCGGTCATCTCCGGGCTGGCCGCCGCGGATGACGCCGCGATTTACCGACTGACGGATGACCTTTGCCTGGTGCAGACAGTGGACGTGTTCACGCCTTGTGTGGATGATGCGCGGCTCTTCGGCCGTATTTGCGCGGCCAATTGCCTCTCGGATGTCTATGCCATGGGCGGCACGCCGCGCACGGCCTTGAGCGTGCTGGCGTTCCCCGCGGAAAAACTGCCCGGCGAGGTCATTTTCCAGATGATGTCCGGCGCCATGGAAAAATTCGCGGAAGCCGGCGTGGCGCTGGTGGGCGGACATAGCGTGAAGGACGAGGAGGTCAAACTCGGTTTTGCCATCACCGGCGTGATCGATCCCGCCGTGGCGGCGGCGCTGGAAAAACCCGCGGCGGGCGACGTGCTGGTGCTCACCAAACCGCTGGGCACGGGCGTGCTCACCTTCGCGCGGCAGATCGGACGGGAATTTCCGGACGGCCTGGCGGCGGCCGAACGGTCCATGGCCATGCTGAATCGTGCCGCGGCCACCGCCATGCAAGCAGCCGGCGCCTCGGCCTGCACCGATATCACCGGCTTTGGCTTGTTTGCGCACTTGCGCCGAATGCTGCGCGCCAGCGGCCTGGGCGCGGAAGTTTTTGCGGCCGCGCTGCCGGCGTTTCCCGGCGCGATGGAAGCCCTGCGAGCAGGCGTGATCCCCGGCGCCATCGAGCGCAACCGCGAATATGTGGGCGATGCCATCCATCCTGCTCCCGGTCTCGACGAAGCCTGGCTGCATTTGGGTTTCGACGCCCAAACGTCCGGCGGTCTCCTGATTGCCGTGCCGGTGGCGCGCCTGGAAACTTTGCAACGCGAGCTGTCCAACGGCGGCGCGGACGCCTTTGTCATCGGCCGAATTGTCGGCGGCGAGGCGGGGATCATCAGTGTCCGCCCGGGGGCAGGCGAGCCCGCGGCGGCCGCAAAGGCGATTTTAACCAGCAACGTGGAAAGGAACCAATCAATGAAAAACGACGACCCGGAAGCAGTGGTGCATGGCGGCGGCTGTTGCGCGGAGGTTTTCAAACCCGGCGGGATCAGCAGCACGGTGGCGGACACGCAAATAGCCTTTGGCGAGCTGATGCGATCAGTGCAAGCCCCCGGAGCGATCGATGCCAAGACCAAGGAGTTGATCTTGTTCAGCCTGGTGGTGGCCAGCCGGTGCCAGCCGTGTTTTGAAGCGCATTTCCGCAAGGCGGGCGAACTGGGCCTCACATCTGCGCAATTGGACGAGGCGGCGTGGTGTGCCATTGCCATGGGCGGCGCGCCGGTAAAAATGTTTTATCAGGAGTGCCGGCGGCTGGTGACGGGCAAGTGAGGTCATAAGAAGAATCAGATAGGTTGGTTGAAATTTCCTGAAGAGGTGTTTATATTCGGTTTGTGACCGAACTTGGCAGATTTGTCAAAAGCCGGTTCACCGCCCGGACCATGGCGGTTGCGGGAGCGGTGTCGATGGCCTCGCTGGCGACCATGGGCATGGCGGCCGGGAACGATCCAGCGGCAGCTTCCGGCCAGGATTCCACTTTCAAACTGCACGAGGTTTCGGTCTTCGACGTCAGCAAAGACGATGCAAGCAAGGGCAGTTTTCTCCGCGGTCAGATTTCCCGCTGCCAAACCGAGCCATTTGCCGAGGTGCGTCATTACCCGGCCTTTGTTTCCAAGACTCCCGTTTTCGGCTCCGTCAAATTCGGCGGCCGGGGAGAGGATACCAACAGCGCCGCCACCTATTATTTTGCCGTGGACGAGAGCGGCGGCACCGGCAAGGGCTACGACCGTCTTTATTTCGACGCCAACCGCGATCTGGACCTCGGCAACGATCCGGTGCTGAACCTCCAGCGCACCGCGCCAGATCACGGGTACAAACCCAACTTCAGCGGCATTAAGTCGGTGACCTGTTTTGATTTCCTGAACTTGGACGCGCCCGCGAGCGGTGCCGGCGCAGCGCGCGTGCAGGTGATGCCGCGACTGCTCCTCACCGGCGATGACACCAGCACCTACCGGTTCCTGTTTTTTGTGCGCACGCATTTCTATGAGGGCGATATCAAAATCGCCGGCGAGAATTTTCATGCGTGCCTGGGCGACGATTATGTGCTGGCTCCCGACCTGAATGCGGCGGGTACCGCCTTGAAATTGGAGGCGCCGGGCAAATCCTTTGACTGGTGGGGCGGCGACCGAATCACGGCCATGCACAAGCTGAACGGGCACTACTACAGTTTTTCCGCCAGCCCGGATGGTACCTTGACCGTGCATCCGTACACCGGTGAACTGGGCGTTTTTGAAGTCGGCGCCGGCGGCCGCGCCCTGACCAATTTTTCCGTCACCGGTTCCCTCGATGGCCGGAAGGGCGGCGTGGCGGTGGGGGGCGATCTCAAGCACGGCCTGCAGGTGGAATCCCCTTCGTGTGAAATTCCCGTGGGCGATTATCTGCCGGATTTTCTGACCGTGCAATATGGTCACCTGCGAATCCAGCTTTCCCAAAACTACCATTCGGAAGGCAAGCGCCAGAGCCGGGAAGACCGGCCGAGTGTCTTCGGTTTCACGGTCCGCAAAGACCAGCCCTATGCGCTGGATTTTGGGAACCCGCCGGCCGTCATGTTCACCTCGCCCACCAATACGCAGCGGATCAAGCGGGGCCAGGAAATAATGGTGGCGGCGGTGCTGATTGACCCGAAGCTCGACTTCATGATCCGCCACGTGGACGACACGGCGCAGAAGCAGAATCTTTCGTTGGACCCGCACGTGATCATCACCCGCACCAACGGCGAGAAAGTAGCCGAGGGCGTCATGCCCTTTGGCTGAGACGGCACTTGCGGGTACTCATGGCGGGTACCAAACGATCTCAAGTTGAACGGGAAGGAAGAAACCTTCAATGTGCAGGTGTTGTACGACACTTTGGAACTGTACGGCAAGGTCAACGCCAGTCGCACCATCACCATTTACCGCGACTGACGGTTCACGTATCGCACCGAGGCCCACGCTTCACGAAGTACGCCCCTTTCGGCGTCGGACGCTAAATGTCTGGCGTTGGGCGTTGCTCCATCCCATCGCGAACATCTCAATCGACGCGGCAACAACTTCACCCTCTCTGCTGGAGGAGAGGGCCGGGGTGAGGACGGTCTCCTTGCAGCCGACGCCAGGAGGCTCAAATGTAATTTCCGGAATTTCAAAACATGCAACCTTCAACGCCCAACATTCAATTCTGGGCGTTGAATGTTGAGCGTTGAATGTTTTGGTCCGCCTTACGGCGACTTGGTCTCTTCGGCCGACGCCGTTGGCCGCGCCAGGCACGGCTCAATGGCGCCGCAGGTGGTGCATTCCAGGCAGCGGATGCAACCCGTCACGTTCACTTTCTGATCCACCTTCACCCCCATCGAGCAGCGGCTCCGACAGAGGTTGCATTCCACACACTCCTTGGGATTGAACCGCAGGTGAAACAGGCTGAACCGGTTGAACAGCGCCAACAGGCCGCCCAGTGGACAAAAAATCCGGCACCAGGGGCGCTGGGTCAGCAACGCGGCGGCCACGAAGGCGATCAGGATGCCTGTTTTCAAGCCGCTCATCAGCCAACCGGTACCGGCCATGACACTTTGGATGGAATATGGCAGACCGGCTTCCAGCGCGCCGGCGGGACAAAGCCGGCAGATGGAAATGGTTTGTTTGTCGAACGGCACTCCCCGATAACCGAGCACCATGGGCAGCGCGATCACCAATCCCAGCAATACGGCGTAGCGCGTATAACCGACCCAGCCCGGCAGGGAAAATTTCCAGGGCACGATCTTGGCCAGCAAATCCTGGACGAAGCCAAACGGGCAGGCCCAACCGCAAATCAGCGAGCCGGTGGTGGCGCCCACGAACAGCAGCAAGCCGATCAGCAAATACGGCACTTCCCAAACCAAGGGCGCCAGCGCGGCATAATTGGCCATTACCCCGATGGGGCAGGCGAAAGCCGATAGCGGACACGAATAACAGTGGAACACGCAGGCCGGCACGCCATGAAGCCACTGCCCCAGCGGCGCCAGCCACACCCCCAGAAAACCCGTCTGCACCCACGGACGCAGCCGCGACAGTTTCCGGCCGAGTTCGGCCGGCGGGCGAGAGGTTGGGGCGGGAAAAGACATGAAAAAGGCTGAAGGCTAAAGGCTGAATGCTAAAGGACGGTCGCCCCCACGGACGTGCCGGAGCGCAGCACCTGTCGTCCCAAAACCTGCGCCACCGCATCGTTCTTGGCCAGCTTCGCATACATCCGAATAATCCTCAGCGCAAACGCCTTGGTTCGCACCTTTAAATCCTGTGGTTCCTCATTCATGTTCAAACGGGGGTTTTTGGTTTAATTCGTCAATCTTTATAGCCTTTAGCTTTCAGCCTTCAGCCTTCAGCCTTTTTTTCGTGCGCCTGCGCCATGCAGTCGCGGGAGGTTACTTTATTCAGGTGGGACAGGCGGCTTTGGCGCCGAGGTCCACGCGGATTTTCCAGGAGGGCGGCCGGGCATTCGCCTGCTGTTTGGCCCAGCGATCCAGGGCCTCGGCTGGATTGGCCAAGCCGTCCAGTTTGGGTGGCGGCGGGGCGGCTTGCTCGCTGGCATATTGCACGCCGCTGGCGGAAAAGGCCTTCATCAGTTGGGTTTCCCAAGCCGAACCGCCATCCGCCGTGTCCACGCTGGTCAGATGCCGCGCGCCGCAAAAGAGGAGGGCTGCGCCGGCCAGGGTCGCCGCCAGGCCCGGCCAGAAATCGTGCCGCTCCAGCGCACGTGCGGCGGGGTCCACAGGTGGTTGGGGCACACGTTTCATGGGCGGGGAATGCTGAAAATGGCGGAGGTGGATGGGAATCGAACCCACCTGGGACTTTGTTGAGCCCCACGCTGGTTTTGAAGACCAGGAGCGCCACCAGGTCGCCCCACACCTCCAGGCAGGAATGCGTCGCCCGAGCCGCCGATCACCTGCGGGCGCCGAAAAGTTCCAGCCGTTGGAGTCACCCCGCTATTTGGTCAGAATTGGCGACCCAATACAATCCCAATCGGGCGAAGGCGAACTCGTCGTTGGGCGTGAGACACAATTCTGCCCGTCTCTATAAAGCGTCCATAAAATGGGGCGTGCGGATCGGTGGCACGCGTATCTGCAATGAGAACTGGCATTCTTACCATCGCGGCGCGTGCGAAGCCGATGTTCGGCCTCCGAGCGCGCCCTGCCAACGCCCGGCACGCCCACGTAGCGCCGACATTCTTGTCGGCGGGTAAAGGCGACTTTCCAGTCGCCAGTTCCAGGTCCGAGAAAGCCAAGAAACACGGGACTCGAAAGTCCCGTGAACCCGCAGGCAAGAATGCCTGCGCTACGCCGGACGCCACTCCGTAGCGTCGCTCCGAACGCGCCGCGTCTGCCAACCGCCGTGCTCAAAACCCACCGAACGCGCCGCCCTGAAATCACGCGAGAAAATTGACGGATGGCCGTGGAAAAACCGTTTGTTACAATCGGGTCCCAGCTTCAGAAAGATCCAAGCGCTGCGACATAACATGTTTAAGCATAACTATTAGCGCTAGACCTGCGATGTCCATATCGGACCACCACATGTCCTTATTATGGAAGAATATCACTCGCGATCCTCTTATAGTCGACACGTAGTCTTCTGCTATGAATGGGGAGACAACCAACAGACTAAACTAAACCAACTCAAATCGCCTGAGGGAATTGACTTGTGGGCTGAAATGAACCCAAAAGCCGCCTTCTGCGATGATCAACAACCAAAAATAGAAATATGAATTCAAAAATGAAATTGGCAATCCTGGCGGCTGCCGTCGCTGGCTTTGCCACCACGTCCGCCAGGGCGTCCATCGAGTACTTCGAATGGTCGGGCGCGGCGGTGTTCGGGGGCGACAGCACCTATGTTACGGGTACATTGGAATATAACACCACTACTAAGAGTGTCAGCGCTTTCAGTTTTTATGCTGCCAATGCCAGTGGCACCCTTTATTCCACGCCTGACACCACCTACTCAGGGACTCCTTCCGTAGTATCTGGAGACTTGTTGCTGGGTACCGGGTCAGTTCCTGGTTACTCGACTGGCGGATCTGAAGGCGGCACCACTACTTGGAGCGAGTTCACCTACAGCGGCCATGAGTATTCGGCGGCGACGTATTCGGATCCTTCCGGCACGCTCAGTGTCTACGGCAATTGGGTCCAGTATACTCCCACTGCCGCTCCCGAGCCGGTCACCTACGGTGCCTTCGCAGGAGCCGGTTTGTTGCTCGTTTCGCTCCGCCGCCAGCTCGGTCGTAAAACGGCCTGAGCCGCCAGAATAAAGTCTCCATCAAACCACGGCGGACTCCCCGGGAGTCCGCCTTTTTGTTTGGCTCCGACTGGCAGCCCTTCAAGTAGGGGCCGGTCTTGAATTCACAACCGCACGGGAGAGACTTCGGGTCAGGGCAAAGCACCATTCCGGTTTGTCCCCTCGCTCATAAACAAATATGGGCAGTAGATGCCTGATAATGGCTGGATTAAGCTCCCGTTGTGCGGCTCGTTTGCGCCCGGACCAATTCGCACAACTGCATCACCAGTCGGTCTTTCATCCCATAATAGACGCATTGGCCGTCCTTTTTCCGCTCCAAAATGCCCCCGGTCGCCAGCAAGGCAAGGTGCTTGGACACGTTCGCCTGGGTGGAACCGGTCGCCGCCACAATCTCATTTACCGTGAGCGGATCGTGGCAGACCGCCTGTAAAATCTTCAATCGCATCGGCTCCCCCAACAGTTTGAACCGGCCCGCCAGGCGCCCCAATTCGTCCGTCGTCAGTGGCGGTGGCGTTTTTGAGTTTGACATATAACTATATGGTTATATAATCATATCACGATTATGAACAAAACGCAAACCGAAACGGCGGTCGAGGTCCGGGAATTGCAGCGCCGGCTCGCCACCGACCAGCCTGCCTGTCTACTGGACGTGCGGACCCCCGGCGAATATGCCGCGGCCCATGTTGCCGGCACAAAGCTCATCCCCCTGGACGAACTCGACCCCGCCGCGTTCGTCCGCGAACGAAACGGTGATTCTTCCCCGGTCTATGTGCTTTGCCAGACCGGCGGACGGGCTCGTCGCGCCATTGAGAAGTTAAAAGGCGCGGGCGTCCAAAACTGCATCCTGGTCGAAGGCGGCACCCAGGCTTGGATGGACGCCGGGTTACCTGTTGATCGCGGCCAGAGCCGGGTCTTGCCCCTCATGCGCCAGGTGCAGATCATCGTTGGCTTCCTGGGCGCCGGCGGCGCCCTGCTCGCCCTCACGGTCAACAAGTTCTTCGCCCTCCTCCCGCTCCTGGTCTGCAGTGGCCTGTTATTCGCCGGTTTGACTGGCTTCTGTGGTCTGGCCTTGCTGCTGGCGAAAATGCCCTGGAATAAATCATCAAGTTGCAACTCATCGTCCTGCTGCACCGCCGAAGCCAAATGAACACCTCTGCCAAACCCAATCGAATCATCATTGTCGGCGGCGTGGCCGGCGGAGCTTCCGCCGCGGCCAAGGCCCGCCGGGTGGATGAACAGGCCGAGATTCACGTTTTTGAGCGGGGTCCGTTCATTTCCTTTGCCAATTGCGGCCTGCCCTATTACCTCGCCGGCGAAATTGACGACCGCGCCAAACTCATCATCATGACCCCAGAGAAGTTCTGGACCCGCTCGCGCGTCCACGCGCACGTAAACCATGAAGTCCTTTCGATCAACCGCGCCGCAAAAACCATCCAAGTCAAAGGCCCCGACGATTCGACGAAGGAGGTGGCCTACGACAAACTCATTTTGAGCCAGGGCGCAAAGCCCATCGTGCCGCCCCTCCCCGGCGTGCAATTGCCTCACGTTTTCACCCTGCGCGACATCCCGGATATGGACCGAATCGAAAAGTTCATGGCCGAACAGACGCCCAAACGAGCCGTCGTGATTGGGGGCGGTTTCATCGGCATGGAATTGGCCGAGGCGTTTCACCACCGCGGAATACACGTGACCATCGTGGAACTCAGCCCGCACATTCTGCCACTGCTCGACCACGACATGGCGACGCACCTGGAAAATCAAACCCGCCGCGCGGATTTTGAGTTCAAGACCGGCACCGGCGCCGCCGCCTTTACCCGCGAAGGGGTGGAATTCGCCGATGGCACCAAACTCGCGGCGGATCTGATCCTGTTAAGCGTGGGCGTGAAAGCCGAAGTTGAACTCGCCAAGTCCGCCGGCTTGGAAATCGGCGTGACCGGCGGCGTGAAAACCAATGGCCGTATGGAGTCCTCCGACCCGGACATTTACGCGGTTGGCGACGCGGCGGAGACCATGCACGCCCTCACCGGGGCGCGGGCGCGGATTGCGCTGGCCGGCCCGGCCAACCGGCAGGGCCGCATTGCCGGGGCCAACGCGGCTGGCGCGAAACTCACCTACCCCGGCGCGCTCGGCACGTCCATTGTGCGCGTGCTGAACCTGACCGTTGGCTTCACCGGCCTCAACACGGCACAGGCGACCAAGGCGGGATTCAGCTTCTTCACCAGTCTGACGCGGGACCACAGCCACGCGCATTATTATCCCGGCGCCACCCCCGTCATGAGCAAACTCATCGTTGAGGAAGGCTCCGGACGCCTGCTGGGCGCCCAGGTAATGGGCGAACAAGGGGTGGACAAGCGCGTGGATGTATTTGCCACCGCCATTGCCGGCAAACTGACCGTGGACGACCTCGAGAACCTGGATCTCGCCTACTCTCCCCCGTTTGGCTCGGCCAACGACCCCGTGAATACCGCCGGTTTTGTCGCCGGCCACATTGCGCGCGGCGATATCCCCACCGTGGCGCCGGAAACCTGGCGACCCAACGGTGATTTCCTGCTCGACGTGCGCGACGCCGATGAAGTGGCCGAACTCGGACAACTCCCCAACGCAGTAAACATCCCGCTGGGAGAGCTCCGCGACCGCCTCAAAGAATTACCGTCCGACCGCCGCATTGTGGTCTACTGCCAGAAAGGCCAGCGCGGCTATCTCGCCGCCTGCCTGCTGCGGGGCCACGGTTTTGCCAACACCGCCAATCTCCGCGGCGGTTATCTGCAAGCAAAGCTAAACGGGCTGTAAGCGCAAGCTAAACGCCACGGAAATAATAAAATAGCGGCAGACGAAAACGCAGCTATCCCCTGTCGCGACGGCGGCTTCAACGGCGCCCGTCACAGTCCGCCCTTGAAATACCATCGCTGGGTATCCGGGTCTTGCACCAGACGCAATTGACGATCCCGCTCAGTGCCATCCTGAAGGCGGACCTTGTAGGGCACCATCCACATTGAGGAGTCTATATCATTCGTGGTGGGCTCGCCGATGCTGACGACCTGCAACCCGATCAGACTCTTGGCGTGCTCGTCCGCGAAAATATCGTCATACATCTTCTTGCCCCCAGGCTGCCCGAAATATCGGAAGAACTCGTCCGCATCCCCTCGGCCGAACAGACCCAGCAGGGTCTGCGTCGCCGCTTGTGGCGTCTGGGGATAATCGGCCGGCAGCACCGCCAAAACCTGGTCCGGATCCGCGGTGGCAGGCGGCGGCGGGCGGATGCCGGCCTTGAGCGCCGAGGCCTGCAGTTGGTTGGTCTGGCGCCGCAAGGCTGCCACCTCGCTCCGCAGCCGCGCCAGTTCCGCGGTGAAATTGGCCTGGGGCGCTTGCTGGTGTTTCGCCTGTGCCAGTTCATTGGACAACACGCCCTCGTCGTTCTGGAGGGCCAGCCACTGCTGCTCCAGCGATTCATGCTCACGCGCCAGGCTGGCCCGGCCACGCTGCTGCATAAAGGTAAGCGCGACCAGCGCCGCCACGGCCAAGCCAAAGGCCAGGAAATGTTTCCAAGACCACATCATAGGTCAAAGCCCTCCTTTGAAGTACCAACGTTGGGTGGCCGGGTCCTGCGCGATATGCAGGCGAACATCCTGTTCGCTGCCATCCTGCGTGCGAATCCTGGTCGGCACAAACCACATGTTCGGCCCGAAGCTGTTCGTCGGTTCGCCGATGCTGACCACGGTCAAGCCAGCCAGGGCGCTTTTGACCCGCTCGTTTCCGTACATCTTGTCATACAGTTCTTTGGGAACTCCCGGCTCGCCGTAATTCGTGAAGAACTTCTCAAAATCGCCCCGGCTTAAGGCGTCGAAAATGCCCTGGGTCGCCGCGGCGGCCGTTTTGGGGTAATCCGGCGGCAGCGGCCCGGCCGGTGGCGACCCGCGGGAGGTGGCTGGCCGCGCTTGGGCCAGTGCTGTCCGCAGTTCGTTGGTCTGCCGGTGCAACAATCCCACCTCGTTGCGCAGGCGCAGCAGTTCCGCCGGGGGAGCGGCCTGCGGCGTGAGTGTGGCGCTGGTTTGCACAAGTTGATTGGACAACTGTTGGTTGTGGTTTTGCAGCGTTCCGACCTGTTGGCGCAGCGCTTGGTCCACCTCCTGGGCCCGAACCTCCGCACGATGTTGGATGACCGCCACGGTGGCCAAGCCGGCCACCACGAGGCCGGCGGCAGCAGTGTGTGTTTTGGTCCAAAACATGATTTTCAAGGCTCCTTTCGTTAAAGCGAGGGTGGAGGCGCTGGCGGTGACCCCCTGGGCCGCCGCCAACGCGGTCACGGCTTTCGCCAACGCCGCGGGCGCCGCCTGCACGGAATGAGTGGCCAGCGCCGTCGCCATGAGCGTCGTCGTGGACGACACGCCGCGGCGCACAAAATAGCGGTTCAATCGTTCCAGGGCGCGGTCGATCCGCTTGCGCGCGCCGTCCTGGCCCACGGCCAGCGCGGTGCCCACCTCCGCCAGTGATTTGTTTTCAAAAAAGCGCAGCAATACCGCGCGCCGGTCCTTTTCACCGAGCGCGCCCAGGGCCTCGTCCAGCAGCGGCGAGATTTGCTTCCATAAGGGCTCCGTGTTGTCGGATTCGATTTCGCCGGCCATTTGCACCTCCTGTTCCTGGCGCCAGCGTTTCGCCGCCACCCGCATCTGGGCCAGGGCCGTAAACCGGGTGGTGTTGAAGAGCCAACCGGCGAGGGCCGTCTCCTTGGGCAGGCAGCCAGCCTTCCGGGCCAGGATAATGAAGACCGTTTGCGTGACTTCCTCGGCCAGATGCGGATCGCGCACCTGACGCAAGGCCGCGGAATACACAAACCCAATCCGCCGATTCACCAGCGTCTCAAACGCGGTTTCGGATCCGGAGGCGGCGTATTCCTGCAACAAACCGAAGTCGTCCAATGTCTGCATCTACTCTATAATGTCACTTTGCCGCCGGAACCGGACACTTTTTGAGGTCTTTTCGCATCTTCAGCAATCCAATGAAGACGGCGACAAAAAATCCGGCCAGAGCAGAAAGACCTCCGACGCCGATAAAGATGGTTATGACAGTGGCAAATACTTCGGAAAGGCCGAGCCCTCCGTCGCGGTGCAAATCCTGGACGGCCGTCGCCATCCACATGCCAACCGCCATCACCAGCATCGCACTAAATACACAGGCTGATGCCCCGACTCCGATTAGACTACAAACCCATGCCAAACGCCTGCGAAAGAACAATCCAACCGCACCCAAAATCCATATCAAGACAACGGAGTCCATAAGAACCTCCGAAACGGTCGTCGGCACATGGAGATGATCTTGAGGATACCGTGATGGGAGGAAACCAAGCTGTGAATTCAACACAAACACAAGAGCGAATGCGGCGCAAACAGAATTGGCAATACGAGTGAGCATAGGCAACCTAATGAACTCAGCCGCGCCGCAATTGTTGGGCGGGCCGGGCTGCGGAATCGGACGCGTTAACGGCTGTCGGTTCCAGGGATTTGTAGTTGGCCGACATTCTTCTTCACCGCCTTCCCCAGATAACTGAAGCCAACGAGTCCCGTCGGAAATGTCGCCACGTAAACATCCGCCGTCTCTGACAACTTCGTATAAATCATCATCTTCGCCTCTTCGCCAGTGCTCATGCGGTGAACGAAATGATATTCGTTGAGCTTCGCGTCAAAGCGAATTGGTGAGTCCGGGTGATTAGCTTCTCGCTCCAAAAAACCACACTTGCATGGTGCTATTCGATTATTTGGCATGGCGGCGCACTTGATACACACTACCGATCAGCAAGTGAGCCACGCCGGATTGAGGGTGTCAACCGCGAAAATAGACGTACCTGCATGATCGGCCATGGCCCTGAGAATTGTTGGGCCACCAATCTTTCACGACTCAAAATCCTCTGCGTCTGGAATCATGCAGTGCTCAATCCACGACTGCAATGAATCGTAGAGGGAGGTGCTTGGCCACTCCGGCTTCGTCTCCCGTGCATAGGTAAGATGCACGACAGCAAATTGCGGAGCCGACTCGCCAAGATAAAACAACACATCATCGCAATCTTGACGACGCCCAACTGTCTGGACCGAGCGCCCAGACAAAACGTGGCCAGCAGGCATCTCACGGTGAAGCTCCGCGATAGTCCTTGTGTCCTCCTCTGCCGGAACAGGCCACCATGGAACGCGCCATTGAATTCGGGAAGCATCAAACTTGGTCATGTCGTGTGAAGTGGGCCCTCTCGCGTGGATGCATTCATCAAGGCGAGCGGAGGCGGTAGAAGCGACTGGGATGACTGGTCCACTGGGGATCGGTGAAATAAAACGTGCCTACAGTGAGGGCGTTGGTTTGAATGGGTTGCCAATTGGGACTGGATAAATTCGAGCTGGCATCCACCATTACGGAGGCATTCGTCGCCCAGGAAACTGTGAAGCCGAAGCCGTTGCTTTGCATGCCAAAGCCCGGCTCGTTGTTGAGAATTAGCGGATTTGGCAAGTACCATGGTGCGGTTGGTGCGCCAGCATAATTTGTGCCCCAACCGGTTGTCCCCGGCAGGTAATACACGGTTGAATTCGGAGCCGTGTCGAAGACTAACAGCAGGAATCCGGGAGCGTTGCCGCAGAAGTAAGCTCCGGTTAGGTTCGTGCAGTATTCGAAAACGCCATCTCCCATATTCGTTACGCTGCTTGGAATTATAATGTTGGTAACACTGTTGCAATACGCGAACGCACCGTCCCCGATATTCCTGAGACTGTTAGGAATCGTAATAGTTCCAACTTCTCCACAGCCGCCAAACATTCCATCACTGATGCTCGTGACACCGTTGGCTATCACCACATTTGTCAAGCTAGGACAATAAGAAAGCATTCCGGAGCCGATGGTAACGTTGGCTGGAATTATGAACCTTGTGAAGCCGCAATTCGAGAATGCGTAGTCTCCAATATTCGTCACGCTATCGGGAATTGTGATGCCGCATAGATTGGTGCAAACCCAAAAAGCCATGGCAGAGATGCTGGTGATGCCATCTAAAATGACGACGTTGCTGATCGCAAAATCATACTCAAATGCCGCCTCCCCTATGGTGGTGACTGGGTAACCATTGATCGTCTCGGGAATGACCACCGTGCCGCCGGAACCAGTGTATCCGGTGATGGTGATGGCCCCATTATTGGTCGTGAAGGTGAATTGTGCCCGAACCACAGCAGCCGATGTCAGCACCACGGCTCCAATCAGGAAAATGAGTATCAGGCAGCGCGTGGGTTTCATTCGTTGTGAATTAGGAATATGGGACACAGCACACGAAATGCGCAAGCACTGTCGGCTTCCCGACTAATTGGAATGCTCCCGGCGAGGAACCAGTCATCCGCCCCATCGATTGCCCGCGGGCGCCCAAGATTGCCAACCGTTCGAGTCACCCCGCTATTGGGTCAGAATTGGCGTTTCAATTCAATCTCAATCGGGCCGCCTCCGGGGCGCCGAGCATTGCTCGGCCCGTGCGCCCACCGCGTACGACCAGCCGGCCGGCCCGCCGCCGTTTTGGCACGCGGCTTGGCCGGCAAACGAGCGCCGTCATGGTTTACGGTCGGCGCGTGGGTTTGACGCGAGCAGCGAGACATTCGCCAACAGAGTCGCTTGGGAAGATTCCAATCATCCACTGGTTGGCGAGCTTCGCCCTGGGTCACAGATCCAGCGGGCTGGAGCACTCCAGGACGCTTCGTGACTGTACGGCTCATGGCAAACGCGCCAGCGTCGGGGAGTGCGGTGGCCCTCCACCGCTTTGGAACACGTCCCCGCTGGCCAACCCAAGCAACCATGGTTCGTTCGCTCGTGCCGCATGTCTGCGCGAGCCGTGAGACGTCCGCCAACCGCCGCGTTCGGGGAAAATCCATTCACTCGCTGGTTGATAATCTGCGCCTTGGGCCACAGCGCCGGAGGGCCGGACGCACTCCAGGACGCTGGCGCGACCAACGGACACCCAGTCTTTGGAGGCGCTTTCGTGGAACACGCCAGTGTCGAGCTCCGGCTGGCCAACTACTGCCAAGTGCGTGGCATGCACTACAACCCGGAGTGCGCCCGTCCTCGGGCGCAGCAACGTGGAGCGCGAAGAACGCATGGTATATCGCTCATGTTCCGACGTGCGGATGCCGCGGCCGAAGATGGCTCCGCTCCGGTCTTGTGGCATATCCCGCTGACTTGTTAGTAAGTGCGAAGTTGGGAATGCGGAATGACCGGCCGAGCAATGCTCGGCGCTCCCGGTGGGGCGCGTCACTCCGCTTGTCCCGCCGTAACCTTGCGAACGCGGATGCGCGCCGCGAACAAAGAGCGGTGTCTTGCTGGCATCTTCGATCACGAGCGGACGGACGGTGTTTATGACGCGCGAGCAGTTCGGGCGGATAGGCCTTGTCTTTTCTCGGCGGCGGAATACTGTTTTCAAATTTGCACATCCGCAGTGGGCGAATAAAAAAGAATATGCCAATCATCACCAGTCTTACCAGCTCGCTGGCCGCGCTATTCGCGCTCGGAATTTTTATTGCCGATGTGTTGATTGCCATCGGCGTGTATCGAGATGCGACCGCGCGAAAGACGGCCGGCAAACCGGTCATGATTTTAACGCCGGGCACCTGGTCGTTCATTTGTCTGATCATAAGCCTGGCGGGGCTGGCGTTGTATTGGGTGATTCACTATTCCACCTTCGCCAAGTTCGAGGATAATGACAAAAATGTCTGACGGGCGCTTGGCCGGCCTTGTCAGGATGCGACCTTTTTGCACTCCCGGTAGGCATAAATAATCGCGTTTCCATGGGCGTATGGCAGCCTTAATTCGTCATATGGCACGCACCGCGCGGCGCGGCTTTCTCCATTGGTTTCGCCCTCATTCAGGCACTGTATCCTTCTGGCAGGATTCCGGCGGGCAAGCAAGCCGAAATTAGCGAGCGAGTTCGTCGATCGCGCGCGGAGCCGACGAGTCACAGCAGGTTTTCGAGGCCATGCGTTGCGTCTTTCTATCAAGTTTCAGGCGAATCCCCTTTGCGTCCCCTGCCCTCCTTCAACTATTGTGGCCGGTATGACGAAGGAAACCCTAAACGAGCCCGTGGGCGGCCTGGCGATCAAGGATTTTGCGGTCCTGGACCAGCAACTCACGGTCAACGGCGCCTTGGCCCGGATTCGCGAACACGGCGCGCCGCAGCAAATTATCTATTTTTACGTGGTGGATGCCGACCAGCGCTTGGTGGGGGTGCTGCCCACGCGACGATTGCTGCTGGCCGCACCCGAAGCACGTTTGCAAGACCTCATGATCAACCGCGTGGTGACCATTCCCGAAAACGCCACGGTGTTGGAGGCCTGCGAGATGTTCCTGATGCACAAGTTCCTGGCCTTTCCCGTGGTCACCGCCGACCGCCGGGTCGTCGGGGTGATCAACGTGGGCATGTTCAGCCAGTTTACCGAGGAGGCCATGGGATCGGACGAGCGGGCACATTTGGAGGAGATGTTCGAGCGCATCGGTTTTCACGTGGCCGAGGTCCAGGGTGCCTCACCGGTGAAGGCGTTTCGTCTGCGCATGCCGTGGCTGGCGGCCACCCTGGCCGGCGGCATCGGTTGCGCGCTAATGGCCGGCCTGTTTGAAACCACCCTCACCACCCGGATCATCCTCGCGTTTTTCCTCACGCTTGTCCTGGGCTTGAGCGAAAGCGTCAGCGCCCAATCGGTGACGGTCACGGTGGAGACGTTGCGCGGGCGCACGCCCAATTGGGCCTGGTTTCGGCGGGCCATGCGCAAAGAGGCACTGTCCGCCGCCATGCTGGGGGCTTCGTGCGGAGTGATTGTGGGGCTGACCGCGTGGCTGTGGCGGGGCCAGGCCGGGGCCGCGCTGGTGATCGGCGGCAGCATCGCGGCATCCATGGTGGTCGCCTGCCTCATCGGCTTGAGCGTGCCGGCGTTGTTGCACAAGTTCCGGCTGGACCCCAAGATCGCCGCCGGCCCCGTCAGCCTGGCGGCGGCCGATCTGTGCACCCTGTTGATCTATCTCAATCTGGCGGCGCATGTGCTTTAGGTGCGCCGCCAGTGCTTTTCACGAATGAGAAAGTCGCCGCTGCGGACCAGTTTCTTTGCGTCATCTTGGCGGAAAATCAGGTTGGGCTTTCGACTGGCTGAGCAAGGTCCGTCGCTGCGGCCGGACTGTCACCAGTTCATGTGACTGGTAAAAACCATTTTTACGGTTAGTTTCCGACTGCACCACCGGCCAGAACGATTTGATGCAACCCGCGATGAACAGATTACGAACCCCTGCCCCATACCTGCCCAGTTTGCCGCCGCAGTCCGTTGCCAAGGTCATGATTTCAAAACTTTGTTATTATCTCGCCGCGGTAGCGATGCTGGCGTGTTCGTTTACCGCGCGCGCCTCCACCGGCGCCGCCGTGCCGTGGACCACGTATGAGGCGGAGGCGATGACCGTGAGCGGCGGCGCGATTTTGGGCCCGCAATACGGTCCCAACGTGGTGGCCTCCGAATCGTCGGGACGCCAATGCGTGGCGCTGAGCTCGACGGGTCAATATGTGGAGTTCACCGCACAGGCGGCCGCCAACGCGCTGGTGGTGCGCTACAGCGTGCCGGACACCGCCAACGGCAGCGGCACCAATTACACCCTGAGCCTGTACACCAACGGCGTCTTCGCCGAAAAGCTGATGCTGAGCTCGCAATACTCGTGGCTCTACGGAAATTATCCCTTCACCAACAACCCCGCCGCGGGCTCGCCCCGGAATTTTTATGACGAGTTGCGCACCAACGGTCTGGCCATCCTGGCCGGCGACCGCGTGCGCCTGCAAAAGGACAGCACCGACACGGCCACCAATTACACGATCGACCTGGTGGATCTGGAGGAGGTCTCCGCGGCGCTGGCGCAACCCAGCAATTCGCTATCCATCCTGAGCTACGGCGCGGGAGGCAACGGAGTCTCGGATGACACCGAGGCATTGAACGCCTGCATCCTGCAGGCGCTCAGCCAGGGTAAGATCGTGTGGCTGCCGCCCGGAAATTATAAAATCACGTCCGCGATCACCCTGCCCGCCAAAACCACGATCCAAGGCGCGGGCATGTGGTACACCACGCTCACCGGCGATCCCGTGCTGTACACCAATTCCTCGCGCCGGGTGGCCCTTAACGGCCAGGGCAGCAACATCCACCTGTCCGACCTCGCCATCGTGGGCAAACTGAACTACCGCAATGACAGTGAACCCAACGACGGCCTGGGCGGCTATTTCGGCACGAACTCCACCCTCGCGCGCCTCTGGGTGGAGCACACCAAGACCGGCGCCTGGATCATCAATTCCCGCGGCTTGCTGGTGGATAGCTGCCGTTTCCGGGACACGCTCGCCGACGGCATCAACCTGTGTGTGGGCATGCAAGGCACCATCGTCACCAACTGCACCACCCGCGGCACCGGCGACGACTGTTTCCCGATGTGGCCCACGTCGGACACGCCGCAGACCTTCACACCCGGCAGCAATCTCATCACCCATTGCACCGGCCAGACGCCTTTTCTGGCCAACGGCGGCGCGATCTACGGGGCGGCCGGCAACCGCCTCGAAGCCTGCCGGTTTCTCGATATCACCTACGGCTGCGGCATTCTCATCAGCACCACTTTTCCCGTGGGCACGAATATTTTCAGCGGCACGACGGTCGCCGAGGGCTGCGAAGTGGTCCGTTGCGGCGGCTACGATCCCGGCTACGGCTGGCGCGCCGCGGTGGAACTTTGCCTGGACGCGTACACCAACGGCATCACCGGCGTCCTTCTAAACGACCTGGACATCACCAACAGCGTTTCCGACGGGTTGAGCGTGGTCGGCGGAACGGGAAAGCTGGCCAACACAACGGTGACCGGCGTGAGTATTCCCAATTACGGGCTGGGCGCGAGCGGGCGGAATGCGCTGTGGGCACGCAACGATGCCGTGGGCAGCCTGACGGTGACCAACTCCGCCATCGCGGAATATAAAAACGACTCCGCCACTTTCACCTTTCATTTCACCAACGATCTCGCCCTGACCTTTGTGCAACCGCCGGTCAACGTGTTAACCGGCACCACCCTGACGCCGGCGGTGCAGATAGCGGCGACCGAGCCCGGCCGCCAAGCGGCCACCAACGTCCCAATCACGCTGGCGCTCACGAGCGGCACGGGCAGCCTCGCCGGCACGTTGACGCGGGTGACGGATACCAACGGCCTTGCCCAGTTTGACAACCTGAGCTTCAGCGCGGCCGGTCCCAAGGCGTTGACCGCCAGAACCCCGACCGGCACGGCCGCCTCCACCAACAGCCCAACGTTCATGGTGATCGGGTCCGTGGCGGCGCTGGCGTTCAGCGTTCAGCCCGGCATCGCCGTGGCGGGATCGCCGTTTGGCCGACAGCCGACTTTGACAACGGTGGACGCGTTCGGCAACTTCACCACTTCCGGCCTGCCAGCCCATCTGATCGTGAGCCTCGCCTTGACCAACGGCCCCGGCGCCTTGTCCGGTGCCACCCAGTGCGATCTGGGCACGGCGGCCGGCAACGGTAGCGCGTCGTTCACAAATCTGGCCATCAACACCGCGGGCACCAATGATCAACTGCTGGCTTTGGCCACCGCCCCGGCCCTGGTCATTAGCAACGCCGTGAGCGCGGCCTTCACCGTGCGGGCCGCCCCGCCGGCCCAAAGCATATTGGGGGCCTCCATCAGCGACGGGCTGACCGCGACCCTCGCGTACGCCACCACCCCCGGCTACTCCTACCACCTGGTCACCACCTCCAACCTGGCGGCGCCCGTGTGGACTCCGATTCCCAACAGCGACACCAACGCCCAAGGCAACTCGGCCACGTTCACCGATCCCGCCCCCCTTTCCGGGGGGCAGCGATATTATCGGACGATTTCGCCGTAGCCGGCCTTGCTTTTGGGCGGCATTTTTGGTGTCGTATGCGGCGAGGCTTATGGAATCAATTGCAGTCCCTGATAAATCGAGACAACGGAAGCTGCTGGTGGCCAACCGCAGCGAAATCGCCATTCGGGTGTTCCGGGCCGCCACCGAGTTGGGTTTGCGCACCGTGGCCATCTACGCCGCCGAGGACCGCCTGGCCATTCACCGCTTCAAGGCGGACGAGGCCTACGTGGTGGGCGAAGGCAAGGGCCCCGTGGGCGCCTACCTCGACATCCCCGGCATTGTGGCCCTGGCGCGTGAGAAAGGCGTGGACTTCATTCATCCCGGCTACGGGTTTCTTTCCGAAAATGCGGAGTTCGCCCAGGCCTGCGCGGAGGCGGGCATCACGTTCGTGGGCCCGCGCGTGGAGCTGCTGCGCCTGATGGGCGATAAGACCGCCGCGCGTGCGCTGGCGCAAAAGGTCGGCGTGCCCGTCCTGCCCGGCACGGAAGAAGCCATCGAGGATCGGACCGAAGCCTTGAAGGCAGCCAAGGCCATTGGTTTTCCGCTGATCATCAAGGCGGCGTTCGGCGGCGGTGGCCGGGGCATGCGCGTGGTCAACCAGCCCGGGGAGCTCTCGGCCTTGCTGGACGAGGCGCAGGGCGAGGCCGGGCGGGCGTTTGGCAATCCGGCGGTTTTTCTGGAGCGCTACATTCCCCGCGCCAAGCATATCGAAGTGCAGATTCTGGGCGACCAGCACGGCCGCGTGGTGCATCTCCACGAGCGCGATTGCTCGGTGCAGCGCCGGCATCAAAAGGTCATCGAAATTGCTCCCAGCGTGGATCTGGACCGGCGTGTGCGGACTGAATTGTGCGAAGCCGCCGTGCGCTTGTGCCACGAAATCAAGTACGACAACGCCGGCACGGTGGAGTTTCTGTACGACTTGGACACCCAGGAATGGTTCTTCATCGAGATGAACCCGCGCATCCAGGTGGAGCATACGGTCACCGAACTCATCACCGGGCTGGACCTGGTTCGCTCGCAGATCCTGATTGCCGACGGCCGGCCGATGCACAGTCCGGAGGTGGGCATTCCCGCGCAGGAAGACATGCCGCGCAACGGTTATGCCGTGCAGTGCCGCATCACCACCGAGGACCCGGAAAACAAGTTTCAGCCCGACTACGGCCGCATTCTCACCTATCGCTCGGCCGGCGGCTTTGGCGTGCGGCTGGATGGCGGCATGGGTTACGGCGGCGCGGTGGTGACGCCGTTCTACGATTCGCTGCTGGTGAAGCTCACGGTCTCCGCGCAGACGTTTGACAGCGCCTTGCAGCGCATGGACCGCGCGCTGCGGGAATTCCGCATCCGGGGCGTGAAAACCAACATCCCGTTCCTGGAAAACGTCATCCACAACGAGACGTTCCGCCAGGGCCTCGCCACGACGAGACTGATCGATACCACGCCCGGGTTATTCGAGTTCAAGCCACGACGCGACCGCGCCACCAAGCTATTGCGGTACCTGGGCGATATCACGGTCAACCGCCATCCGCTGGTGAAAGGCTTCCAGCCGCGGGAAAATTTCACGCCGGCGCGCGTGCCGGCCGCCGATCGCAAGGCAGCGCCGGCGCCCGGCACCCGGCAGTTGCTGCTGCAACTCGGACCCAAGAAATTCGCCGAGTGGACGCTCAAACAGAGGCGGCTGCTGATCACCGACACCACGTTGCGCGACGCCCACCAGTCGCTGTTCGCCACCCGGCTGCGCACGTACGACATGCTGGCCATCGCCGACACCGTGGCGCGGCGCACGCCGGAATTGTTCAGTCTTGAAATGTGGGGCGGCGCCACTTTCGACACCGCGTTGCGGTTCCTCCAGGAAGACCCGTGGCAGCGGCTGCGCCGGTTGCGCGAGCGCATTCCCAACGTCTGTTTCCAGATGCTCTTCCGCGGGGCCAACGCCGTGGGCTACTCCAATTACCCGGATAACGCCGTGGCCGGCTTTGTCAAACACGCCGCCGCCGCCGGCATGGACATTTTCCGCATCTTCGATTCCCTGAATTATCTGCCGAATTTGACGGTGGCCATGGAGGCGGTGCAGGAGACGCACGCCATTTGCGAGGCGGCCATTTGTTACACGGGCAATATTCTAGACCCGAAGCGCGACAAGTATTCGCTGAAATATTACGTGAAGCTGGCGAAGGAATTGGAGCGGATGGGCGCGCATTTCCTGGCCATCAAGGACATGGCCGGCCTGTGCAAACCCGCGGCGGCCGGCGTGCTGGTCAAGACGCTCAAGGCGGAAATCGGCCTGCCGGTGCATTTTCACACGCACGACACCAGCGGCATCGCCGCGGCCTCCGTGCTGAGTGCAGCCGACGCGGGGGTGGACGTGGTGGATCTGGCGGTGGCCTCGATGTCCGGCTCCACCAGCCAGCCGAATCTCAATTCCGTGGTGGCCGCGCTGCAATTCACCAAGCGCGACCCGGGGCTGGATCTCGAAGCATTGAACGAATACGCGGATTACTGGGAGCACGTGCGCGGCTTTTATGCGCCGTTTGATTCCGCCCCGCGCGCCGGCAGCGCCGAGGTGTATCTGCACGAGATGCCCGGCGGCCAGTTTACCAATCTCAAGGAACAGGCGGCGGCCATGGGCCTGGCCCAGCGCTGGCCGGAAATCGCCCGCACCTATGCCGAGGTCAACCAGTTGTTCGGCGACATCGTAAAAGTGACGCCGAGCAGCAAGGTGGTGGGCGACATGACCATGTTTCTTATCACCCGCGGCATCAAGCCGGCCGACGTGCTGAATCTGGAACCCGGCGGCACGCCGTTCCCGGAATCGGTGATCGATATGCTGGCGGGCGGCCTGGGCCAGCCCCTGGGCGGCTGGCCGAAGAAGTTGCAACACGTGGTGTTGGGCCACCGCAAGCCCCTCACCGGCCGCCCCGGCGCCTCGCTCAAGCCGCTGAACTTCGAAAAAATCGCCACCGAACTCGCGGCCAAGGTGAAACCGGAGGCCACCGAGGACGACGTCTTCAGCCACATCATGTATCCGGACGTGTTTGCCGGCTACGCCAAGTTCACGGCCGAGAACGGCGACCTATCGCCGCTGCCGACGCCCGCGTTTTTCTACGGCATGCGGATCGGTGAGGAAATCTCCGTGGAAATCGAGCCCGGCAAGACCCTGTTCATCCGGCTGGTGAACATCGGCGCAGTGGATGCCGAAGGGAAGCGCGCGGTGAATTTTGAGTTGAACGGCATGGCGCGGCAATTGGCCATCGTGGATCGCGCCGTCAAGCCCACCGTGAAACCACGGGTGAAGGCCGATGTCTCCAAGCCGTCGGAAATCGGCGCGCCGATTCCGGGTCTGGTCACCGCCCTGGCGGCCAGCGTGGGCGCCAAGGTGGAAAAGGGCGGCAAGCTGCTCACCCTCGAAGCCATGAAAATGCAGACCACCCTCTACGCGCCCTTCGACGGGGTGGTCGATGAAATCTGCGTGCAAACAGGCGATGCGGTGGAAAGCAAGGACCTCCTCATGAAATTGAGGGAAGCGTGAACCGGCCGAAAAATGGGAAACCCGGACAATTTCAACCGCGAATGGACACGAATGGACGCGAATCAACTCCGAAAACCGACGGCCGAAACATGACGACGTCCGACGGGCGAGCCAGGGGCCAGGTGGGGCGCGTCACTCCGTGCGCGCCGCGAGCGTAACGCGGCGGCTTGCTGGTCTGGGCGATCACGAGCGGAGCGTGGCGTTGATGACGCGCAGCAGAGCGGCCGGAGCGTGACTTCAGGGCGACGCGTTCGGGACAGCTTGAATGCGATGGTTGACAGGCGCGGCGCGTTCGGAGAACGCGCCCTACCACCGAACGTGCCAGGGGCCAGGTGGGGCGCGTCACTCCGTGCGCGCCGCAAGCGTACCACGGCGGCTCGCTATCTTGGGCGATCACGAGCGGAGCGCGGCGTTGATGACGCGCAGCAGAGCGGCCGGAGCGTGACTTCAGGGCGACGCGTTTGGGGTGGCTTGAATGCGATGGTCGACAGGCGCGGCGCGTTCGGAGAACGCGCCCTACCACCGAACGTGCCAGGGGCCA
>CAYTJG010000067.1:0-23984 GCA_964437865.1 uncultured Bifidobacteriaceae bacterium
GGCGCGCTGACCGAACGTCAGCGGGAAGAGATTGCCTTGGCGGTCGCGGAAATCAACGGCTCGAAATATTGTCTGGCCCTCCATGAGCAAAAGGGCCGGCAGGCGGGCATGACCCCCACGGAAATCCGTCGATCGGAGGAGGCCGCGGCCGACAACCCGCAAGCACAGGCGATGTTGCATTTCGTGCAGGCGGCCGTACTGCAACGCGGGGAGGTCAGCAATGAAGACTTCGCCGTCCTGCGCCGGGCAGGATTCTCGGACGAACAAGTCATTGAAGTTCTGGCCAACGTGGTCCTCAACATCTTTTCAAACTATTTCAATTTGATCGCCCAGACGGAGTTGGAGACCTTCCGCCCACAGGCGGATCAGTCTCTTTGTTTCCCCGGAACAGCACCCGGCGGCACGGATAGAAACACGATGGTCAACCCGAGGTGACCGATCGCCGATGGGCGGGATCCGGGTCATCGATCAGACGAAGAAAACCTGCACGAAGCTGGCATCCAAAGGACAACCCTTATCCGCCAAATCCTCCTACTCGGGTATAAACTCTCGTCACTGCGGCTGGTCCGCTGCATCATATAGTCCGCGCTCGCGGAACTGCTCCACCACCACATTCCGCCGTTGCGGAAAATATTGATCCAGTATTCGATGGACCTCCGGCTGCCACTGTTGGGTTACAAGATCGTTCCCGGCAGGGCCAGTATCGGGTGACGGTTCGGCGCGGCGATAATCTCCCCAGCGGGCGGCTTCGGCCGACATGGCGGCGACCACTGAATCAGCCAGCTCCCGGAATCTGGCCGCGCTCTTTTCCGGTGTCAGCGGGCCGGCGTTGAAAAGAAGCTGCCGGGCGCGGGCGGCAAATAACTTTCGAAACCCGGCATTTTCAGACAGTTTATGGAACAGGCGCAGCGGGCTTTCATCGTCGTCCTGATCCAATGTATCGGCCTCCGTTTTACCCAGCGTGCCTTCGCCGTCCCAGACCAGGAATTGGAAGCGGCCGCCGTTGGTTCGCGGGCGGATGGCATACCAGTTGGCGGAGCGATCCCAATCTGAATTGCCGGCGTACAGATTCAAAATCATATAATCGGCAAACTCGTCCAGATCCAGCCATCGGCTGATTTCTGCGTAATGACGATCGTCACTGACGCCGGCATTGGCGAGTGCCATTAGCTGGTTCCAAGCCGAATCGTCGCCGGCTTCGGTTTTGGCGCCTTTGCGGACATCGAATTCGGTCGTGGCGGCGGGGTTGCGGGCGAACAGGCCGGGGCCGGGTCGTTCGCACAAGTTATACACGCCCCAGTAAAGGCCGTTGAGATAGAGTTGCACGAAGCGGCCGTGCGCGGACGGATGTTGCATGGCCAACTGGCTCCGGCGCATCCATTCGTCACGCAGATAGTTTGCCTGCCGACGTTCCCCGGCCCGGCTGGACAGCCATGAATCGTTGTTCCCGGCGCGCAAAATCAGGTCATCAAATTTCTCCGGACCGCCGGGTCCGAACACCGGGAAATGCAATGGACCTGAGCCATGGCGTTTCTTGAAATTGAGCCGGAAGGAATGCTTGGGCGATGTTTTGGGCTGCCGGCTCGTACCACCGTGGATGCGCAACCCGCACGGGCCCAGACAAGCCGGGGATTGCCCGCCGCCCTCGTACAGCTCCAGCCAGACCGGGCGTTCCCAATCGCCACCGCGTTCCGTGGGGTGCGTGTAGATGCCGGATTCCGCCGAGAACAGGTCCGCGGGATTGGCGATCAGGCAAACGGCGGCCAAGGACTGAAGCCCGGCGACTACTTTTTGACGCGCGGCGGCATCCCGTTCGTTGGAAACGGTCAGGCCGTAGTCGGCGGCGACCGGCTGGCCTTCGTCTGTACCCCAGGTTTTGGGAAACCGCTCGCCGGTTTGCTTCACGATATCATTGGCAAACAGGAATGTTCTGGCGCCAGTACCGACCAAATTCGTCTGCAGGTCAAAAGCCGCCACCCGCATAATGGTCGTGGAATCAATCACCAGCGGGTGTACATAGCGGATGGCCCGGCCCGGCTGGGGATCTTCGCCATTTGTGGTGTAATAAATTGCCGCCGGCTCCGCCGAGGCACTCAGGCCCAGCGTGAATCCCGCCTGGCAAAATCCGCCGGCATGATCGAAGCGGACCTCGCCTAATAGCGTCGATGGTCCGGCGTTCAGAGTTGCACTGGTCACCAAAACACCGCCAGCCAGAATCTGGCCAACGGCTTTGGCTCCGGTTTTCATGGGGTTGAGCGCGAGGCGGCGGGCAGCGCGTAAAATCCCGCCTCTCGGGCCACTCGCTGACCTTCAGCACCGCGAATCCAATCGAGATATTGGCTGCTGCCGTCGGCAGCCGCCGGGCTGCTGTAACTGAACACGCAGCGGGCAATGGGATAGATCTGTTTTGCGATATTGTCCTCGGTGGGCAGGACGGGGGTTGAGGACGGTGCTCGCTTGATGCTCATCAACTTTACGCCGTCGGCGGCGGACAGGACGCCAAAACCGATGGCTTGCGGATCGGCGGCCAGCGCTTTTAGCAAGTCTGATCCGGCCACCACGTGCGCCTCGGCAGCGAAGCCCCGGCCGCTCATCACTTCGGCGTTGAACAATTCACCGGGCACCGCATTGGTCGAGAGGACATAAATTGAAATGGCCTGGTCCTTGCCGCCGTCAAATTCCTTCCAGTTTTTGGATTCGCCGTGAAAGATTTCAAAAAGCTCATTGTAGTTGAGCTCGGCGACGGGATTGTTTGAATTCACGTAAACCGCCAGCCCGTTGACCGCCAGTTTGGCTTCCGTCGGTCGCGAGCCGAGCGCCGCCGTGCACGCCTGCGCCTCCTGGTAACGCATCGAACGCGGAACAATCACCACCTCCGCCTGCTTGGCGGCCAGCGCCACGAAAGCGGCAGCCGCGGTATCAGCACTCACCCGGATATCCGCGGTCGGATGGGTGGTTTGGTAGGCGGCCGCCCATTTCTGGTTCAGCGCCAGCAGGCTTTCGGAAACTTTCAGGTTGATCGTCTGGCCGGAAACGATTGCCGCGGCCAGCGTGTTGAGGGCGAGGATAGCAATAACAGCGAGTGTTCTTTTCATGGCGGCAGAAATTTATCGCGTCAGGCGGAAGAATTCGTTGGTGCCAAAGTTGGTGGCCGTATAAGGACTGACGATGACCGGGCCGGGCACATTGGTCCACGGACCTTTCAGGTTGTTGGCTTCCTGGAGGAGGTAGCCGCCCTGGGCCCAACTGACCGTCAGGTTGTGATTGGTGGGCGTCAAACTCAACACCGGCTTCGCGGAATACGGCACTTCGAAAAAGGCTGCCAAGCCAAAGGTGACATCGGGGCTCGACGCGCTCAAATTATGCACCTCGACCGCAAAAACATTATCGCCATCCACGAGACTGTTGGTGACGACTGATCCGGAAGCAGACATGTAATCGATACAAGTGGCATCGCCGTCGCACGGATAGTTTGTGGCGTAGGTGGCGTTGTCGATGGTGCCGGCAGGCATGCGCAGGCGGGTGACTTCCGTGCCGTTCAGATAGAAAACGGCGCCGTCGTCAATGTACCCCTGCAGCTCCAAAGCCACGCCAGCGGGGTTGTTGGTGAAGGTGAAATGCGTGCGGAAATAATAGGTGGTGTACGGATTGCCATCTCCGTCGTAATCCATCTCGGTGTTCAGGTTGGTGATTTCGCTATTGGCGCCGCGGATATCCACCCACAGCAATCCAGGCCCGGAGCCCTCCCAGCCGGAATCGTCATAACTTGGCGCCGTCCAATTGGTGCCGTCTAAGTCGGCCGAGGTGTACATCCAGGTGTTGGTGAAGTCAAAAGCCTCCTCGGTCACCACGTAGTTGGTGGTGGTGAACACATACTCCGATGAAGTGTAGATGTTCGTGGCAATGCTTCCCAACAGGGAATAATAATAGCTGGTGCCGGGCGTGAGATTGGTGAGCAGGACCGCGTGGCTGGCGGTCAGCGTGGCATTCGAGGCCGTCAGCAGCGTCAGGTTGGTGGTGGTTCCATACTTCAACTGGGTGGTCGCGGCGCTGATGGTGGTCCACGTTATCGTGGCAGCAGTGTTGTCGGGAAGAACCGACACGTTCGTGAAAAAACTGGGAACGGGCGCGGCAAACACTCCGAGATGGCTCCCGATATAACGTTCGCGCTGGTATCCCGCAAGGTAACTGGAGTGATTAAGCCCCACAGGATTTCCGGCGCTGTTGGCCATGTAGAGGGCGGTCGATCCGCCCCCGTCCATGTTGATGGCATTCCAGGCGCCACAATTGGTCATCCAATAACCCGTATCCATATCCAGTGCGCCATCGCTGTAGCCCGGTTGTCGGCCGTCAATCGTCAGGATGAAAAAATAGCGATTATCCCTGGAAACACCATACGCGGTGCGAGGCTGCGACTGATGAATCGAGGAGTCCGAGTAGCTGTTGCTGGCGGCCATGCCGAAATTCACGCCATTGGATACGATCGGGTAGAAACCGGTGAGGGCCGTGTAAATGCCCGCGGTGTTGGTTCCCGGTGGAAGATTGGTAAAATCAAAGAAGGGCTGTTTGTTCGTCGTGAACAAGAGGGCGGCAGCGCGCGGATCCCCGGAGTCGTAGTCGGCTGATGATTCCGCGGAAACCACCTGCCCGGTGCTGATTTGCAGGCCATAAACTTCGCAGGGCAGACCTTCGCTGGTTGGGTCGGCACCGCCCGGGGAGGCGTTGTAAAAATTGCAGTCCGCGGCCACCTGGACCTTGTACTTCTTGAGAAAGTCGGGAACCGAGAGGGTGAGCGTCTCGCGTGATTCGGCCACATAGCTTGAGGCTCTGGGAGTGGTGAAAAACTGAATGTCAGGATCCGTCAAGTCCACACGAATACAATGCACGACCTGCAATTCTGAGAAATTGCCCGAAATGCTGGGATCATTGGTGCCGACGGCGTGCTCAACCCCCTTGAAAATGGGGACCCACGGGCCGATGCTCGGTCCAGCCAGCGCGGCACCCGTGGGCAGGAGCGCCAGGACCAGCAGCGGGAGCAACCGGGCGAGATATGGGAGATTCAGTTGATGAAACAGAAGGCCCTCGCAGCCTCGCGCAAGGCGTGAAATGGACGGCATAAATGGGGAAGTTGGGGACGGAATGGGAAAACGCTGCGGGTCAGAGCTGATCTCGACCGGCGGCTGAATCGGGCTTAAATCAATTGGCGCTGTATTGATATGCATAGCTGGAAATGGGATCGAGGGTGTAAGCGGCGTTGTAGCCATCGTAATAGATCGGCGTGAAGCTCACGTGGCCATCCACGTAGCCAACGACACTCTTGGCATCGCAATAGAACGGCGCGTTGCGGCGTCCGGTCTGGCTGGCGTGCCAGGAAAGGGGCGCGTGGGCCGTCCACTCCATCACGAGCAAGGTGCGCTGGGGATGATTCACGGACGACAACGGCAGGCCGCTGATGTTCGGCAGGCCCGGCAGGGTGACGCCGTTGAAAACATAGCTGCTGAAATCAAAACGACCACTGCGGCAAAAGGGGGTGGGATCGGAATAGCCCCGGTCCTCCGGGCAGGCAAACAGGGTGTCTTGAGCGGAAGATTCACCCCGCAGCCCGGCGTAACTTTTGACCTTCTCCTTGTACCACCACCAAATGTCGTGCGGGTCGGTCCCATCATTGGCGGGGAGAGTCTGGTGGTGGTCGTTCACGTAATCGAGCATGGCCCGGTTGACCTTGGCGAGGTTATTGGTGCAAAGCCCCAGCCGGGCTTTTGTGCGCGCCTGGCTTTGCCACCCCAGCAGCAGCGCACCCAGCACGCTCAGGCACGCCACGGTCACCAGCAGATCGGTGATCGTGAAGCCGCCGGATGACCCGTTGGTCCCGGCGTTGGCTGGCACGCGACATTTCATGGGGATTGGGACCCGGGCGTTTTTTCGGCGGCGGCCATGAAGTCATCTACATTGGCCTGGGTAACGACGGTAAAGTTCTGGTCGAATTGTCCGGAATTGGACGCGGCCCGCGTTGGATTGGGCCGGGCCACGACGGCCGCCCGCAGCAGGCCGGCGGCGAAAAGCGGGCGAAGATCCACCCGCTCCGGCCAATTGCCCGGGCAGAAGGCCATGACCGCCGGCTGGATTTCCCCAAGCTGACGCCGCTGTTCCGGCGTTAATAAAGGCGGTCCCATGAAGGAAACAATGACGTCGCCTGCCGCCGCATGATGGATCCAATTCTGGAAATCGCCCGAGGGCACCTCGACCAGGCGCAACGGATCGGTTTGCAACCGCTGCAGGGTGTTGATGCCCGCATGGGCCTGCCGGAGTTCCCGCTCGAAGCCCGCGAGCAAGAAGTCCGAAGCCGGGTTTTGGAACGCGTCGGTATCGCGCGTAATGACCATGATCTGGCCGCCCGGTTTCAGGCAGGACAACGCCTGGCGGGCCAGGGCCGCGCCGGCCGCCCGGGGCAGCGCAGGATTGAGGCTGGCCCCGAAGCCGCCGTGGCCGATGATGATCATGGACGCCACCGCGCCAGCGGTGACGAGTGCGGCAATTGCCTGAATGGCCTTGTGCTCGCGCATCAAAACGCTCCGCGGGGCTTGGAGAAAATCACCGGGTTCACGCCCACGGCGATTTCTTCGCTGACATTTTCCCGCAAGGTCGGCGTATCGATCTTGCGCGCGCTGCCATCGAGCATGGCCGTGTTGCCCTTCAACTGGTGCAGGGTGTTGTCCCAAGCCACGTCAATGGAAGTGCCCATGAAGCTGTTCCAGGAGGCGTCCAAACCGCCGCCGCCGCCGGTGACATTGTAGTCGCCCAGCAGGATGACCATGGTCTTATTCGGCGCGCTGGTGTTGGTGCCCGTGCCGACGAAGTAGCTGACGTTGACGTCACCCCGCAGCGCCGCCCAGCTTTTGGCCGGCTTGGCCAGCTTGGTGGTATCCGTCGGGCACGTGAGCACGGCATAGTTGGCCAGTTGAACGGAAGCCACGCGGAAGTTATCCGTCCAATCCGTCGAATTGCGGCTGCCGCCCTGGCTGACATCGATTTGCCAGGGGTACTTATCGCCCTGATCCCCCGCCCAGATGCGCAGGCCCAGGTCGATTTGCTTCAAGTTGTTGACGCAAGCGATGTCCTTCGCCCGGGCTTTGGCTTTGGCCAGCGCGGGCAACAGGAGCGCCGCCAGGATGGCGATGATGGCTATCACCACCAGCAGTTCAATGAGGGTGAAGGCGTTTGGATTATGTCTGATCTTCATGATTTTTAGTCCCGTCGCGAAACCCGCAACGCGGCCCGGTCAAACCACACCTCGCCGGCCCGCGCGCGCAATTCGCAAATTAATTCCACTTTCGTCAGAGGCTGCCCCACTTCAAAATCGACGGATAAATTCTGCCAGCCGGCCTCGCGGGTAAGTGGCGCCGTCGCTCCCGCCTGACCGCCGATGCGCAAGCGTGCGCCCGATGGCTGACCGGATGGCAGCGGCTGGATATCCGCCACCCGCACCCGATCCTCGAAGCGGTATCGGCCCGGCGCCAGCAGGATAGTAGTCCGCCACGACGCCAGCGATTCCCCTTGAGCCGTGACATGCAGCGCCGCCACACCGTCCACGGTCGCCTCGTCCATCCTGCCCTCAGTCGGCTGTTCGGCAATCTCCCAAGTGTCCGGATGCGCGCCGTCGGCGGAGAACTCCAGCAATTTCAACGGCGGCCGGCTTAGCTGGGCGACCAAGCTCGATTTTCTTTGCACAATCCGTTGCTTGACGACGGCGGCGGCCGCCTGGACGCCGGCCAATTGATCGTGGTCCAAAACAGGGAGCAACTCCTGTACCAGTTCATCCACGCGGTTCGTAAGCAATCTAACGTTAAATTGGTTGGTCAGCAACTGGCTAAAAGTGAGGGCGTAACCCTGCTGCCCGGCGGGTGTGCTCATGACCGCTTGGGCGACCACGCCGGCCCAACTCGGCTGCCACGGCAGTTCCGCGGTGCCCAATAACTGATCCATGCCGTGCGGAAAGAAAACGATCTTGCCGCTATCCAAGTCGTGATAGACGCGATAATTATTGCGGTTGAGGCAATAGCCGTCGCGATGTCCCAACATTACTTCGCCCGCCATGAACGTGAGGAAACGCCGGGTATCGAGGGTGGCCTGCAATCGCTCCCAGCGCTGGGCCGGATCCGCCACCTGCGTGGCGGTGAGTAACTGCTTTAAGGCGGTCTGGTCACGGTCGAAGGGTGCCTTGACGGCGTTGCGATCCAGTTCGGCATCCACATCATGGCCCTGGCCGGGTTCGTAAAGATCACCGCTGATCCGCGTGAAATGGCGCGCTAGAAAATCTTCCGTGAACCCCTCGATAAGCACGTACAGTCGCGGCGGACCGCCATTTATCGTCACCAATGCACGCGTCACCCGCGGCGCCGGCACGCCGACCGCCGCGAAAAATTCGCTGCCGAGCTTTTCGTTGACGTAGCTGGGATCTTCCACCGAGTTGTTGAGGTGGATCCGCCGCAATCCGTGAAATTTTTGCCCTTCCTGGAAACGGCTGAAATCGAGCGTCATCGCCGGCTTGTCATCAAATGGCCGAAAACTCCCGGTAGAACCTTTCAGGTGAAGGGCGACGCGCGGATAAATTGTCCCGTTTTGCGACACTGTAGCCGCAACGAACTCGCGCGGAGCGGTGCGCAAGCTGTCTGCTGCGGAGGGGGCGAGCTGAATCTGGAGTTGCGGAATGGTCCCGGTACGGAAGAGATCGCTGTCTGGTGCCGACGCATCCGCGGCGCGCAGACCCAAGCACAAGACCCCGCTACCGAAGAGCAGCACGCCCAAGCGTGCGCCGAGTTGGAAAATGGACTTCATTTTGCCGCCGTGGCCGGTTTGAGCGCGGGCTTCACCACCACCAAGGCATTGGGCGCGGCGCGCTCCTGGCCTTCGCTCGGACTATTCCTGACCGTGCCAAAAGCCCAAAGCGTGGCGGATCCGCCGCCATCGAGGTTCATGGCCTGTTCGCATCCCAAGTCGAGCATGTACTTCGCCAGTTGGGTAAAGGTCATGCCCAGCGACAAGTCGAGTTGCCGCCCATCCACTTCCACGAGAAAAAAATAATGTTTGTTCCACCCCAGCGCGGTGCGCGGCTGCGGCACATGGACCCAGCCTTTCCACTCCATCAGCTTGCCGTCTTGCACGAGCGAGGGACCACCACCCAGGGCCGTTTCCGTGCCCGACAGATCGGGCGAGGTTTCGGTGGCCAACCGCACCGTATCTCCCGGCTTCAACATCGGCACGGTGCGAATCAGCTCCGGCGGCAGGGATAGTACCGCCGTCTGCGCCTCGAGCGGTGAGTTGCCGAGCGTGTTGACCCGGCGTACCCGGGCAGTGTAAACCCGCCCCACGTGCAACGGCAGCCAGTCATCGCCCGGATTCTGCTCCAGCACATATTCCACGCCGCCGTCGGTGAGCGTGGAAGGGCCCAGAACGGCGGTGTAAACCACCACGCTGCCGTTGGTTCGCTGCTGGTTCATGCCAAACGGAGTGCTCTGGCCGTTGGGCCAAGTCACCCGAAAATGCGAGGAGATGTTGGCCATGTGCGGCTGGTTCTCGCGGTCAAGCCAGAAGCACATGTGACTGGTCGGCTGCGTCAGCACTTCGCCGTTTCGAATCTGCAGGTCGCGCGGCCGCCCGGGATAGGCTTTGGCCTTGTCGTAAAAATCACCATTGATCGCCGCAAGCGGCGTGCCGGTTGCCGCCGGCACCGTTTTTACCTGGTCGGAGACCACGCCCATGCCCAGCACCTTGCCGCCGCCCAGCGTCGTGCAAAATTTCACGTCCTGACGGGTGCGATCAACTCTGACCACATGAATCGACCAGGGCACGCTCGGCACCACCTCGTTGGTGTAGCTGACGCAGCCAACGGAGTTGCCATCCCCGAACGCGCTGCCGGCCCGGGCCAGGCACCCAATGAGCACCAGGAGTAGCAACCGCCCAAACCGCCAGGCAACCCGCCGCGACGTGGGAGACTCAATTGCCATTCACAGCGCTCCTTTCCGCGGGCAGCGCCGTCGGCGCAGCGGCTGGGCTGAGGGCGCCGGCCCGGGGTTTCTTCGCGAGCACGATCAGTGAGTTGGCCACGCTCCGCTCCGAGCCATCGCAGGGATGGTTGCGGATTTTGCCCGCGAACCACAGGCAGGAGGAGCCGCCGCCGTCCAAATTGATGGCCTCCGTGCAGCCCAGCTTGAGGAGGTAGCCGGACAGTTCCGCCACCGTCATGCCTAGCGATAAATCTTTTTGGCGGCCATCCACCTGCACGAGAAAGAAGGATTGGTCGTTCCACCCAAAGGCCGTCCGCGGATGGCGCTCCAACATGGAACTCAGTTCGTAGGCGGCATCGGGCGCCACCCGGACTTTTTGCGGCCGGCCGTTATACAAGAGCACCGGGCCGCCGCAGAGGGCGTTTCGGGCATTTGGCAAGGCGGGTACCGACCGGGTGGAAATCCGCACCTGGGCACCGGTGCTGAGGCCGGGAAATTTTTCCGCGAGGGCCGGTCCCAGGGAGAGCACCAGTGAATTGGAAGCCAGCAAGGCATCCCCGCCGGTGCGCACTTCGCGCACGCGCGCCGAATAGTCTCGCTCCATCCGCAGCGGCAGCCAAGGTCCGTCACCGGACGGTTCGAGTATCAGTTCCCGTCCGCCGCGGGTGTGCGTGCTCCGGCCAACCGCTGGCGTGTAAACTTCCACCTCGTCCGCGGCCCGCGGTCCGTTCAACTGGAATGGCGTGGTGCGGCCATCCGGCCAACTGACCTGAAAATGGGAAGCCACGTTGGCCAAGTGGGGCTCGCCGGCGTAATCCACCCACAGACAGGCGTTGCTGGAGGGCGCCGTCAGAACTTCGCCTTCCACAATTTGCAGTCCGCGGGGACAGCCCTCGTAAGCGTTGGTCTTGGAAAAATCCCGCAGATAAAAGCCGCCGTTGATGGCCGCCACTGGTTCCGCGCCGTTCGCCCCCACCGCCGCCACCTGGGTGCTCAACGTCTCCAGACCCAGCGCGCCCGCGCCGGCGTGGTAGGATTGGAGCTCGTAGCCGTTCTTATCGCGCGCAATCGTCACCACTTGAATGGACCACGGAACCTCGTCCACCACCATATTGGTGTAAAAGACTCCGGGTGGCGGTGGGGGCGGGGCTGACATTTCGGCCGCGATTCCCACCGGGCCGATGGCTATCACCAGCCATAGCGCGTAAAACTGCTTGCACTTGCTCATGCTCTTCAGAACCGCCGGAACATTAATCCGATTTTGCGTGAAGATTGGTTGTTAGTGGACGTGCTCGACGCTAACACGGCAAGGATTAAGATACAATTAAATTGGAAGGAAACGGACTCAAAATAACAGGGGGTTTAGATATGATCAGGATAAGCGCCCACGGTCTGGTGAAAAAAGACTGGGCGCCCGCTGGCGAAGCGAACGAGCCGGTGCCGGACGAGCAACCCGACCCTGACGGCATGGTTCGGCGCGGGCCGGAGTATAATTCGATGGTCAAGCCGGCTGCGGGAAACGATCCGGCTGCTGTAGTGAAATAAACTGCCGGTGAAACTCGGGATCTTCCAGAATCGTCGCAAAAACCTTTTCGCTCAGACTCGTGTTTTGCTCGATGATCTGATTCAGGCGGCGCCGGTGGGCGGCCCGGTGATAGCCGGGAATGATTTTTGACAGGACCTTCTCCCGACCGCCAAATTTCACCAAAGTCCGATCAAAGCGGGTCTGGCATTGACGGAAGCCGGCGCCATGATGGTAAACCAGGCCACCATAGATGCCGAAGTACACGGGGTGCAGGTTGGTGGTGTTGCTCCGCAAGAGCGGCGCCCAATCGATGCCCTGATCCCGAAGCTGTTTCAACAAATTGGCCCCCACATCCGTCACCGCTTTGCCCTCGGCACGCCGCAGGCAGAATCCTTCATTCCAGTCCCCCTTGAGCGCCTTCCAGAAACCGACCGTCGTCACGCAAAAACAGGGGTGCGGCTGGCAGTCCCCGTCATTCTCCAGTCGTTGAACCGCGATCAACTTGTGAGTCGATAGCAGCTCGAAGATTCTGGGCTCGAGGTCGGCAATCGGGAACGCATCGCCATCGAGGAAAATGAGGACGTCATCGGGGCTGGTGGCGGCAGCCAGGATGATATCGGCCAGGAGGTTTAATTTGGTGGCGTGCGGGACCACGGGTTCCTGGCAGCAGTAGTAAAACGGCTCCGTGGTTGCCTGGGGGATGTTGTTGAGCCAGGCGTAAAGGCGAAAATCCTTCTTTAGATGTCTCCGCAAAAAAGCGCTCTGCGGGGCAATCCATCGGTCAGTGTTCCAATGTACAGTCGCAATATGGATCACGGTCGTCGCCACGATACGAAAGTTAATTGAAAAGGCCACAAAATTTTCCAATAAAGAGGACTTGGAGTTTGTTCATGGTTCTAGCTGGCCAGCCGCAGGCACACGATGGCGAGAAGCGAGCTGATGCTGATGAACATCCACAGCGCAAATCCCGCCGTCACCGTCCGCCAACCCACCGCGCGCAGTGCCCGCAGCGACAGCGAGGTGCCCACCAGGAACAAGACCAGGATCATGCCGTGCCGCGCCCAGCCCGATATCACGGGTGACCAGGTCGACACCGCCGGAATGAAACTGCGCGTCAAGGAGGCCAGCAGAAAGAGCCCAATAAACCAGGGAACGGTCACCTTGGCCTTGCGTTCGCGCGAGGGATGGTCCGCGCCGGCAGGGGCGGCCCGCACCCTGCCAACACTCAAGGCCAGGGCCAGCGTCACCGGCACAATCCAAAGCGTGCGCGACAGTTTCACCGCGGTAGCCGTATTCAAGGCGTCGGTGCCATAGCTCAGGCCAGCCCCCACCACGGACGAAATGTCGTGGATGGCCACCCCGGCCCACAGGCCAAATTGCGCCTGGCTCAGGTGCAGCAGATGGCCCACCTGCGGAAAAACATAGAGGGCAACGGCGTTGAGCAGAAAAATCGTGCCCACGGAGACGGCGATTTCCGCCTCCGTGGCGGCAATCACCGAACTGACCGCAGCAATGGCCGAACCGCCGCAAATGGCCGTCCCCGTCGAAATCAGCGCGCTGGTTTTCCAATCCAGCTTCAGCTTTTGTCCCAGCCACCAGCCGAGCGCCAGGGTGGTGCCGATGGTCACGGCGGCAAACAGGGAGCCCTTCATCCCCAACCGCAGCACCACCGGCAGGTCCATGCCAAACCCCAGCAGCACCACGCAGAATTGCAGCAGCCATTTGGTGAGATGGTGGTTCCAGTGCGCAAAGGGATGCCCGATGACCAGCGCAAACAGGATGCCGGCCACCAGCGCGGCGGGTGGCGAGGCCCAGAGCGCCAGTCCCGCGGCCACCACGGCCAGGGCCAGCACCCGGAAGGTGTGCCCCGGCGCCGCGCCGGCCTGCGGTGGGTGGATCGTGGTTTCCGACTTGAGCGATTGATGTGCATTCATCTTGGGTGACAGCATGCGGTGCTGGCCGAAATGCAACAAAGACATTGTTTATATGCTTGCCATAACTTATGTATATGGCATGAATCGGAATCATCTGGCCCTCTTTTACGCGGTTGCGCAGGCGGGCGGCATCAGCCGCGGCGCGGAACTGGCGCATATCAGCCAGCCGGCTGTATCCAAGCAGATCGCGGAGCTCGAAGGGGCGTTGGGTGTGCGGCTGCTCGAACGCCTGCCGCGCGGCTGTCGGTTGACCGAGGCTGGCGCGCTGCTGGCCGACTACGCCCGGCGCTGGCGCTCGGTGGAAAACGAAGCGGAACGGGCCATCGCGGAGTATCGCGGCCTGCAGCGGGGCCGGCTGGCCATTGGCGCCAGTCTGACCATTGGCGGTTACCTGCTGCCCGGGGCCATTGCCGAATTTCATCGCCGCTATCCGGCCCTTGATCTCCAGGTGGAGACCGCCAACACCCAACACATCCAAGATTCCCTGCTCGCCGGCACCCTCGAACTCGGCCTCACCGAAGGACCCATGGAAGACGACGAACTCGAATCGGTTGTTTTCCACCAGGACGAACTGGTGGTCATCGCCCCGGCTGGGCATCCCCTGTTGAAAAAGAAGTCGGTGGCTGCGCGGGAGGTTTGCCGGGAACCGTTTATTTTGCGCGAGGAAGGATCCGGCACGCGCGCGGTCGTGGAACGCGCGTTGCGCCGCAAGGGCATCACGGTGAAACCGATGCTCTCGCTGGCGAGTCCGGAAGCGATTAAAAACACCGTGGCCGCCGGCCTCGGGCTGGCGATCGTCTCGCGCCTGATTGTGGATCTGGAAGTGCGCACCGGCCTGTTAGGAATTATCCCTTTAAAGGACCTCACAATCCGGCGTCCGCTGCACCGGCAGCGGGTCCGGGGCCGCCGGCAGAGTCCGGCGGCGGAGAAATTCCTGGAGGTCCTGACCCGGCGGTTGGCGCAGCCAGCGCGGGTTTCCCGGGACTGATCAATCGGGGGGCGTGCTGAAACCGGGGTCGCCACAAAACGTGCCAGCGTCTTGGGGGGCACCGGCCCTCCGGCGCTGTGGCCCGGCGCGAATGTTGCCAACCAGCGTGCGAATGGACTTTCCCCGGGCGTGGCTATTGGCAAGCGCCCTCCGTGACATTCAACGGTCATCCTCGAAGTGGAAGCGGTCCCTTGGGCATTGAATGTCTTTGTGCCAGGTGGGTGTCTCTTTTTGGGGAGAGATGAAAAGTGTCCCGACTACATGACTCCATTTCGTGGTTGTGCTAGAGTGGAGTTATGCACACCATGCAAGTTGTTTCCGCGGAGGTCTTGTCGGAACAAATGTCCGGGGTGGTGGCGTTAGGAGGCTTGCTTTCCGGCGGATCCGCAATCTGAAAAACTCAAACCAACCATAGCAATGCAATCATATCCCATGATCCCCCCAAGGCTTGCCCTCGCCGTGGCCCTGTGTCTCGGCGGTGCGTGGTGCGTATCGGCCCAAACGCTGGCGCACCGCTATAGCTTCAACGACGCGGCCGGCAGCTCCACCTTTGTCGATTCCGTGGGTGGCGCCGACGGCACGTTGGAAAATGGTACGGCCGTCAACGCCAATTCCGCCTCGCTCGACGGTTCGCAACTCCAACTGGATGGCACCGGCGGCTACGCCGAGCTGCCCGGGGGTCTCATCAGCACCAACACCCAGGTGACCATCGAGTTTTGGGCGAGCTTCAGCGCCACCAACGATGTCTGGACACGCGTCTTCGCTTTTGGCGACCAAAATGGCAGCGGCAACGCGGACACCTCGCTGGATTACTGCCATTACGCCGGGGGCAATTACCAGAACCTCAATTTCGCCACGGCTGCCGGGAGCGGCTACGCCAACAATCCCAGCGGTTTGGATGGCGAGACCAACGTGCATGTGACCGCCATTGTGGATCCGGTCAACGGCGAGCTGGCTTACTACAACGGCACCACTTTGACCTCCACGCCACACTTTACGGCTTTGCCGGCCTTGAGCACGCTCAACGATACCCTGTCGCTGTTGGGCAAGTCGTTGTATAACGTGGACCCGGCCTTGTCCGGCTCCATCAACGAATTCCGTGTCTACTCGGGCGTCCTCGCGCCCACGGCCATCGTCATCAATGACGCGGCGGGGCCGGATCATCTGGTGACCAGTCCGGGGACGCTGCAAACGCTGCAACTTACCAGCCCCGCGAGCACCCTGTTGCTGGGGGGCAGCCTGCAATTGAGTTTCCTGGGTAACTTTGCGAACGTGACCAATGTCAATCTGATCGCCTACGGCGGCGCCAGTTTTGCCTCCGGCAACCCGGCGGTGCTGACCGTCAATCCAACCAACGGGGTGGTTCACGCGGTGAGCACCGGCACGGCCAGTGTGACGGCCACCGATGGTGCCCAGAGCGCCAGTGTCAGCATTACCGTGGTTTCCGTGCCGGCGACGCTGGCGCATCGGTACAGCTTCGCAAATGACGCCAGCGATTCGGTCGGCGGCGCCAACGGCACGTTGAACGGGGACGCCACGGTTGCCGGCGGCCAGGTGGTGCTGGATGGCACCAGCGGCACGTATGTGAGCTTCCCGGGCGCGCAAATCAATGTCGCCACTAATTCGGCGATTTCGGTGGAGATCTGGGCTACTTACGGTGGCGGCACCACTTGGTCCCGCTTGTGGGAGTTCGGCTCGGGAACGGACAACTCGGATAACCTCTACTGCGCGCCGCAGGTTCCCAATGGACTGGACTTTACTGCCTGGCCGGTGAGCGAGAACATCGGCAGCGGCAGCCAGACCTTTGCCCTCGGCCTCACGGCGCTGACCAATGTGACCCAGCATTCCACCGTGGTCATCAATCCCACCAGTTCCTATCTGGCGGTCTATACCAATGGCGTGCTGGAATACTCCTCCACCAGTGTCACGGCTTCGCTGGCCAATTGCAGCACCGGCTTGGTTTCTCTCGGCTTCTCTTCCGCGGGCGATCCGCCGTGGACCGGTTCCATCGACGAATTCCGCATTTATAGCGGAGCGCTCAGCGGACCGGAAATCGCCTTGACCGACCGGAACGGGGTGGGTGCCACCAACCGCAGCCCGGGCGCGCTACAATCCATCCAGGTGGCGTCGCAGTCGTATCCGGCTTACGCCGGGGAAGTGGCGCCGACCATTCTGGCGAATTACGCCAACTTGTCCGGCTACAGCCTGCTGCCCAACCTCACCGCCTATGTTTTTGGGCTGACCGTGACCTCGGATAACACCAACGTGGTGCAGGTGCTGGCCAACAATATGTTGCAGACTTATCGTCCGGGCACGGCCACCTTGACCGCGGTTTATCAGGGGCTCACCAACCGAGCCATCATTACCGTGGAGAACCTGGGGACGCTGGCCCACCGCTACAGCTTCACGAGCGATGCCAGCGATTCGATCGGCGGCGCGAATGGCACCCTGGTGGGCGATACCAGCATTTCCAGCAACGCCTTGCAGTTGGACGGCGTCACCGGTTCATATGTGGACCTGCCGGCGGGCTTGATCCATGGCTATGCGGCGGTGACGATTGAGACTTGGGCCACCTTCAACGACACGGCCAGTTGGGCCCGCTTGTGGGATTTCTGCGACGATGAAGCCAACGAGTTTTATTTTGCCCCCGTGACACTGGGCACCTCCGATCACCGCTACAGCGACGGCTTCACCATCAATTCCGCCAATTATGACGAGGCGCCCGCCTTTATCACGAACGCCGTGCACATCACTTGTATTTTGGGCGATGGCTCGATGGAGTTGTGGACCAACGGCGTGCTCGAAGTCCAGAACAGCGACTATCTTGGGGCCGTCAGCCAGGCGGGGGTGACTTACAGCCGCATCGGTTGGTCGCCTTATCCGGCCGATCCGGGCCTGGCGGGCTCAATTGACGAATTCCGCATCTACAACGGCCGGCTGGCGCCCGATGAAATTGTCGCGTCCGACTTGCTCGGGCCCGACCAGACATTGAGCACCTTGGCCAGCTTGAGCGTCACGGAATCGGCCGGCAGTCTGGTGCTGACCTGGCCGCTGGCCAATGCCGGATTCATCTTGCAGGCGAGCACCAGCCTGACCAGTCCCGGTTGGGTGACGCTGACCAATGTCCCGGCCCTCAACAGCAGCACGAACTGGCAGGTGTCGGTTCCGATTTCGGGCGGGCCGCAGTTCTTTCGCCTTTGGCGGTAGCCGAACGTAACCGTCCCGCCGGTCGGCCCGTCCGCCCGGTGGGATGCCCCATGATCCTGATCGAGTTGCCCAGATGAAGTCGCGCATTGAGCCTCGAAACCGGCGGTGGGCGGGCTTTAGCCTGATCGAGTTGCTGGTGGTGATTGCGATCATTGCCATTCTGGCGGCACTGTTGCTGCCCGCCCTGGCCAAAGCCAAGGAAAAGGCCAAGATCACCCAATGCAAAAGCAACGAACACCAGTTGAGCATCGCCGTGCTCCTGTATGCCAATGATTACCGCGACAAACTGCCGGATTGCCAGAAGCTTGGGGACTGGGTGTGGGACGTTTCGGCCTATGTGATGACCAACCTGCAGCAAAGCACATCGCGGCAGGACCTGTTTTATTGCCCAAACGAGTACTATCTCTATAACAGCGCCACGCCGGACGCCTGGCAGGCCTTCACCACCAGCACCACGGCGCCGGAACCGTACGTAGTGACGGGTTATATCTGGATGTTTCCCAATTCGCAGGCGGATTTGGTGATGCCGGACTTCGCCACCGTGACCAAAACGACCACCGCCCGCCCCGGCTTCGGCATTGCGGCGACCGAAGTGATCAATGATGCCACCATCTTTTTGAACGGGGTGGGGGGCCGCGTTTACGTCAACCTCTCCGCTGCCGGCGGCACCGTGGTGCATTCGGCTCACCTCAACAATAACCTGCCCGCCGGCGGGAACATCATGTTCCTGGATGGACATGTGGAATGGCGGAAGTTCAACCAGATGACGAACCTCTACATTCCCTCGGGTGGCAAACTGGGTTTTATGTTTTGAACGGATGCACTTCCCTTTATAATTCCGGGTCTTGGATTCTGAGTTATGACGTTTGAACGCCCTGTTTTTCGCCCGCTTACCTGGCTGGTGCTCTTCGCCGGCTGCTGGCTTGCTTTTCCGACCCGCGCTGGCGCCCAGTTGCCGCCGTTGCGGGGGTACCTGGCCGCCCACGATCCCTCCACCATCACCACCTGCAACCACCGCTATTACCTTTTTTATACTGGCGAGGGAATCCAGTCAAAATCTTCCGCCGACAAGGTTTTTTGGTCGCCCGGTCCACAGGTGTTTGCGGACCCGCCCGCTTGGACCACCCAGGCGGTGCCGGGGTTTGACGGCACGTTTTGGGCGCCCGATCTGTTGTATTTCAACCATCAATACCACCTGTATTATGCGGTTTCGACCTTTGGCAGCCAGGTTTCGGCCATCGGCCTGGTCACGAGTCCCACGCTGGACCCGGCGAACTCTGCCTACCAATGGACGGATCAGGGGCCGGTGATCACCTCCACCAACGGTTCGCCCTACAATACGATTGACCCGAGCTTCAGTTGGGATAATTCCGGCAATTTGTGGATGGCGTATGGCTCCTATTGGAATGGCATCTATCTGGTGCAGTTGAATGCCACCAACGGCCTGCGCCTGGCGACCAATTCGCCCACCTACCATCTGGCCTACAATAGTTCCATTGAGGCCTCCTATTTGTGGCGCCGGGGCGGCTATTACTATTTGTTCGTCAATTGGGGCTCCTGCTGTTCGGGGGTCAATAGCACCTACAACATCCGGGTGGGCCGCAGCACCAGCATCACCGGGCCGTATTTGGATCGGGACGGGGTGGATATGGCGGCCGGGGGCGGCTCGGTCTTCATGCAGGCCAACGGCAAATACACCGGCCCGGGCCACGTGGGGATTTTGAACGAGGGCGGCACGCTTTCGCTTACCCATCATTACTACGATGCCAACGCTTGGGCCCCACAGTATGGCGCCTATGGCGCCCCGGAATTTGCCCTGCTGCCGTTGCAATGGACAGCGGATGACTGGCCCTGCGTTACCAACAATTGGTCCGCCCTTTATAATTTCCAGGCGGATGCGCGGGATGACCACGGCCAGTACTACGGGTTGCTGGAGAACGGGGCGGCCACGGTCACGAATGCCACCTATGGCCACGTGCTTAACCTGAATGGCACCAACCAGTATGTCTGGCTGCCACCGGGCGTGGCTTACGCCCAGACCTTTGCGGCGGTGGTCAACTGGCGCGGCGGCGGTGCCTGGCAGCGCATCTTTGACTTTGGTTTTGACACCACGCGCACGGTGATGATGACGCCGACTTCGGATGCCAATGTGCTGCGTTGCGACATCAATTCCGGCGACAATTTGCAGACCATCCAATGGACGCAGCCGCTGCCGAGCAACGTCTGGACGCACGTGGCGCTCACGCTGGATGGCTCGCGGGGTGTGTTGTATGTGAACGGCGCGGCGGTGGCCACCAACGCCAGCATGAATTTGCTGCCGCTGAACGTGGCACCACAGACGAACCACCTGGGCCGCAGTAAGTTCACGGCGGACCCGTATTTCAACGGCCAGATTGCCTCTTTCCGCGCCTATGGCCGGGCGCTCACGGCGGCGGAAATCGTGGCCCCCATTCCCTCCCTGGCTCAGCCGGCTGACGGCAGTTCCTATTGGCCGGGCGGCGTCATTACTTTCAACGGTTCCGCCACCGATTTCACGAACCGGCCGCTGGGCGCCACCAACCTAAGCTGGCAAATCAATTATGTTCAGGACGGTCAGACGAACACGGTTATGGGTCCCGCGACGGGTTTCGGCGGTACGTTTAACATCCCCAGCAATGCCACGGGTGGCGGTACCTATGTCGTGATATTGACCGCCACCGACAGCGCCAACCGCCAGAGTTCCGCCTGCGCCACGTTGTCGGCGGCCCATCCGCCCGCCGGCTGGTCTTCCTATTATCCGTTGCAGGCCGATGCCAGGGACGCCAACGGCCATTATAATGGGTCGCTGTTTCACGGCGCCTCGTTTGTGAGCGATGCCATCCGGGGCCGCGTGCTGAAGCTGAACGGCACCAACCAGTATGTCGCCTTTCCCCCGGGTTTGGCGGGCATGAAGACTTTCACGGGCTGGGTGAAGTGGAACGGCGGCGCCGCCTGGCAGCGCATCTATGATTTTGGCAATGATACGAATCGGTACACAATTTTGACTCCGCTGGCCTCCAGCGGCAAGTTGCGCAGCAATCTCAGCATCGACAGCATCGCTGGTGAACAGGACTTGGACGCGCCGGCGGCATTGCCCGCCAATGTCTGGACGCACGTGGCGGTGGTCATGAATGGAACCAGCATGGTGCTCTATACGAACGGTGCGCCAGTGGCCACGAATTTGTTCGCCAACCTGCTTCCGGCTGATCTCAATGGCACCAACCTCTATTTGGGGCGCAGCCAATGGCCCGCTGATCCTTACTTCAGCGGCGAGTTGAGCTCGGTCCGCTTCTTTTCCCAGGCGTTGTCCGCGAGTGAAATCGTCGGTCCGCAGATCAATTTAGCGAGTCCCGCGCCAGGCGCCGTTTACCATCCGGGTGACACGGTGGCTTTCGCCGGCGTCGCCAAGGATCTCTATGACGCGGCGATTGCCAGCACCAACTTCACCTGGACCGTCGATTTTGTGGATGGCAGTGCCACCAATGTTGTGCTTGGGCCCATTTCCGGCGTGACGAACGGTTCGTTCAGCATTCCCGGCAGCGGCACTCTGGCCACCAACGGTGGTTATCAAATTTGGCTGCGGGCCGTGGATTCGGCCGGCCACGCGGCCACCAATAGCGTGTCCATTTACCCGGTGGCCGCCATCGCGTCCACCGCCTGGTCTTCCTATTATCCGTTCAGCGGTGGTCCGCAGGATGTCAGCAATCAATTGAATGGGCTGCTGGAGAACGGGGCGTCGATTGTGAACGATGCGGCCCGCGGCAACGTGCTCAATCTGAATGCTGCCGCTGCGCAATACGTGAGACTCCCCGCCGGCGCCGGCGCCGCGGCCACGATCGCGGGTTGGGTCAAATGGGATGGGGGCGACGATTGGCAGCGCATCTTCGATTTCGGCTTGAACACCAGCCAGTTTTTTTTTCTCACGCCGGCGGATGCGTCGGCGCTGCCCCAGTGCGCCATTACGCCGGATAATTCCGTTTACAGCCAGGTGATCGAGTCGCCGGTGACGCTGCCCACCAACCAATGGACGCACGTGGCCGTGGTGATGGATGGACGGCAGGGCCTGCTCTACTTCAACGGCAGCGCCGTGGCCGTGAACAACAGTGTCAATTTGCTGCCGTCGGATCTCGGCGCCACCAACTGCTATCTGGGCAGGAGCGAGTTTTCGGCCGATCCTTATTTCAACGGCCGCCTGAGCGCCCTGCGCCTGAATTCCGCCGCCGTGCCCATCGCCCAGTTGGTGGCGCCGGCGCCGATGCTGGATCAGCCCACGAACGGCTCGCTGTTCATCGGCGGCGCGCCCATCCTTTTCGCCGCCACCGCCGCCGACTATGCCGGCACCACGCTTTCGCCCAACGCCTTTTCCTGGACCGGCCAGCTCTATTCCAATGGCGTGGCGTTCACCATCCTGGGACCGGCCGCCGGCTTGACCAATGGTTCCTATCTGGTGCCCACCAACCTGACCGCCACCACCAATCTATGCTATTGCTTCAAGCTCACGGTGACTGATACCAATGGCCGCCAGCAGACCGCCTCCGCCATGGTGCTCCCGCAGACCAGCCTGCTGGGATTTCAAACCGTGCCGCCGGGATTGTCCCTTGATTTGGACGGCCAATCGCTGACCACCAGCACGTCGCTCGTGGCCGTGGCCGGCATGGGGCATTGGCTCGCCGCGCCGTCGCCGCAGAGCCAGTCCGGCAGCAACTATCAATTCGTGGTGTGGTCCGATGGCGGGGCCAACCCGCAGGCGATCGTTGTGCCCGCCACGAACACCACCTACACCGCCAGCTTCGTGGAGCCGGCCCTCGGCCTCGCCACCGGCGCGGGCAGCCTCAGCCTCACCTGGCCGCAATGGGCGGCGGCCATGACGGTCTATGCGGCCACCAATATCAATCCGCCGGTTTCCTGGTCGCCGGTAGCCCTCATCCCCGTGCTCTCCAACGGCGCCTTTGAGCTGGCGCTGCCGGAAACCAATCCGGTTGCCTTCTATCGCCTCCAATCGCCATGAGCGAAGCGGTGGCTGGCGGGGTTGGAAAAAATGTCTCCGGTTCTGTCGGTTTGCCGGTGGTGGCTGCCCGCGCGGCATTTTCGGGGCTGAGAATTCTACCTTTGGCGGATGCCTCGGCGGTCGGAACCCCGTGACCGATTCAATTCGCGGCGGGGCGCGACCGGCCGTTGCGCCGGTGCGTGGCGGCTTTGAGATCGCCGTTTTTCTGGCGCCAGCCGCCGGGACTGATGCCGTGGCGGCGGGTGAACATGCGGTTGAAGAGGCTCAGCGACTTATAGCCGCTTTTCATGGCCACATCCACCACCTTGGACTGGCTGGTGGCCAGCAATTCGCGTGCGCGGGCCAACCGCAACTCGGCGCGCTTGGCGCGAAATGACATGCCCACCAGATCGCAGAAGACGCGGCTCAAGTGGCGCGGCGTGCAATGAATGATCCGCGCCAGTTCCTCGAAGCTCAGTTCCAGCAGGGCCGCCGGCGGCGTCTCCGATAAAAACGCTTCCAGTCGCTCCCGCACATCCAGTTGCAATTCGTGGGGGGCGGGACGGTCCATGGCCCCACCAAACGCCTCGGCCAAGAGTTCGAGCAGTTCCAGTCGGAACAACAGCCCGTCCCGCGTCGGCTCGAGGCATAACTTCTTCATCTTTGCCGCCACCGGGTGCGTCGGTGGCAGAAGCTGGCACGCCAGTTCCCGGCGCAGGGCGGCGTCCTTGAGAAAATCGTGTTCCCCCTGCGTGAACAGTCCCATGAGCCGTTCCGGCATGACGTTGAAATAGTGCAGGCCCACGCTGTCGAGGCGGCTGGCCAGGAGGCGTCCGGGCACGTTTCCGGACGTGAGCAGCACGCTGCCTGTCGGCAGTTCCTGGCGCGACTGCTCTTCCATCCAATATCCGCTGCCGCTCGTCACCTGAATCAGCGTCCAACCCGACAGCCGTGGGGTCCATTCCCGGCCGGCTTCGAGGGAAAGTTGATTGACCAATAAATGAGGCGCATACGGCTGGTGTGCGTCGCTCACGGCATCGAGGGTCTTCATAACAATGACTCTTGGCTTATCCCGATCCGGCTTTAGGTTACCGCTGTCGTGCTTGGGACAAGAGTCTGGTGTCACCGATTGTCGATGACGCGTGTTACGGTTACATGACGATTGGGAAACAGAATGGCAACGGTTTTAGCGCGGTTTTTCTCTAGTTTTGAAAAGGCAACGGAATTCCCGAACGAGTAACGTGACCCGGAGCGTCCTACCCGCGCTCGCGCCACGGGCGCGTTTGAGAATAGCCCGCAGTTTCAACTGCGGGTCCGGGCG
>CAYTJG010000068.1:0-23756 GCA_964437865.1 uncultured Bifidobacteriaceae bacterium
TCCAGCACCGTCCGGTTCGTCGCCCAGGTGATCACCGGCGCGTGCGCAATCTGCGTCACCGCCAGCGTAAAGCTGTTCGTGTAACTGTTCACGCCCCCGTTGGCCGTGGAACCGCTCGTCGTCATCACCACCGTCACCTGGTTCGTCCCATACGAATGCGCCGCCGCCGCAAAGGTCAGCGTCCCGTTGGTCGCCACCGCCGGCAGCACGCCAAAGTGCGCGTTGGTCGAGGCGTAGTTCGTCGTGGTCAACGCCCGGAACGACCAGGTTTGCCCGGCCTGGCCAGCCGGTCCCACGCTGATCGCCGTCACAAAATTCGTGTTCGTCAAACTGCCCGCTTCTTCCGCCACGGTCAGCAGGTTCGTCATGGCAAAACTCGGCGGCTGGTTGACGGAGGAGACGGCCAGCGTGAGTGAATTGGTCAGGCTGTTCCGGCCGCCGTTGGTGGTGCTGCCCGAATTAAAGAGAATGAACGTAATGGCATTGGTTCCGAACTGGTTGGAAACCACTTGAAACGAAAGCTGGCCATTGGTGGGATTCAATGTGGGCGCCTGGGCAAAAAAGTTTGTGGTATAATTCACCACAAAATAGTTGCTTTCACTGGCCTGGCTGGCCGGCCCGCTGGAGATGTTGGAGATTAAATCAAGATTCGTCACCTGCGCGAAGTTCTCCGCGAAGGACAGGCGATTGGTGCTCAGGGTGAAAGTCGGCGGTTGATTTACCGAAAAGACATCCACGGTGAAATTGTTAGTGGCCGTGGGGCCGGCGGGACTGGCGACCACCAGTTCGATGAGCGTCGTCCCGCTCTGATTGGTGGCGGGGGTCAAGGACAGCGTGCGGTTGGTGCCGGTCCCGGAAAGCACCAAGTCGTTGGTGGGGAACAGAGTTCCATTCGTGGAGGTAACGGTGGCCGTAAGGTTGGAGGCGGCATGACCGATATCAGAAATCAAAAAGGCCAAATTGGTTTTGGCCGCATTCTCGTTTTCAGTCAGATTGCCTATGGCTTGGGAAAAGACCGGCGGATAGTTGGACTGGACGATGTTGAGGGTGAAAGAGTTGGTGGTGCTGATGGGCTGTTGATCGGTGGCGATGATCGTAATCGTATTCGTGCCAAAGGCATGCAGGCTGGGCCGGAGGGCGAGCAAGCGATTCGTGCCGGCACCATTGAACGCCAGGCTGGCATTGCTGATTAAATTGGTGTTGGAGGACTTGGCGGTGGTGGTCACCGTAAAAATGGCAACATCGCTGTCGGCAACCAGAAAGCCCAGATTGGTCGTGGTGTCTTCGCCCATCGTCACACTGGCGGGCACAGTCAACACGGGCCCGGCGCCCGGCGTCCCCAGGCAGTTCATGGCCCAGAGGCACAATACGACCGTCAATTGCCGCCAAAAAAGGGATGCCGCGACACGTTCAGAGCCGGGAAGCCCATTGCTGGGAGATAATCTGGTTTTCATAATATGACCTGCGTATGACCTGCGAACATCAAAAACACGGATTGTCTCCGGCACTTCTGAATCGCTGTTGCCTTATCGGTCGTTACCAACAGAACTTTAGGCCAACGGACGTGATTATTTTAGATCCCGGCCCAAATGGGTAGATGCAGGCGGAAAAATGAGGCAAGTGTTTGCAAATCAACGAGAGTATTGTCCTGTTTCTCACCGCCGGCCATTGCCGCCCGAAAGTGTCGGCCGGATATTTTCGGCGGCGGTTGGGCGGGCCGTTTTAGTATGAATTGGCGATCCAACTGGCGATGGAAACACCGGCCCGCGCCCGGGCGTCAGCTTTTGCCCACGCGCTCGGCGATGTTCACGCCGGAAACGATGGAATCGCCCAGGGAAACACCGTCGCGATAATGACCGGCAAAGTAGAGGCCGCCGGCGGCCGTCTCCACCTCGGTGAGCAACTGGCGATATTTGCCGTAGCCCAGGTTGTACTGCGGAATGGCCCGCGGATAGGTGGTGATTTGCGAAAACACCGGCCGGCCCCGCACGCCCAGCAGCACGCGCAAATCCTCCAGCGTGGCGGCCGTCAACTGCTCCGGCGTCAACCGCGCGAGGTCCGGGTAGCGCGCCCCGCCGAGATAACTTGTCAGCGTCAAATGGCCGGCCGGCGCGCGGTTGGGGAACAGGGCCGAGGAAAAAATGGTGCCGAGAATCTTGAATCCCTCGATCTTGGGAATGAGCATGCCGAAACCCTGGCAGGGATGGGCCACGTCCTCGCGCCGAAAGCCCAGCACCACACTGGCGACCGGCGGATAGCTGATTTCCGCGAGCGCGCGCAGCGGCCGCGAGTCCTGGCTCCGGTCCGCACCGGCGGCCGGCAGACCGTCGATGGGCAATTCGGCGAGCTGATACGCCGTGCCGCACCAAATGACCGCGCCAAACTCGGCGCCGCCGCCGGCGGTGAGCACGCGCCAGCCTTGGGCCACCCGGGCCAGCCCGGTGACTGGCGTGTTTAATTTCAAGGCTTCCCCCAGCGCCGCCGCCAGTGTATCCGGCAACACCTGCAAGCCCTCGTCGAAAGAAAGCTTGGCCGCGCGGTCTTTGGCCACCTCGCCGGATTTCCGGCGAGCGCGCGCGCCCAAAATCTGGCCCTTGATGAGCGAGCCATACTGGTCCTCGATCGCCTTGAGTCGCGGAAAGGCATGCGGGAGTGACAACTGGTTGGGATCGCCGGCATAAACGCCGGCCACCAAGGCATCAATCGCCTGATCCAGAAATTCCCGGTTGAACCGCCGTAACACGAACTGGCCGATGGATTCCTCCACGCCGTCGCGGCGCGGCGGAATGAACGGCTCGCGCAAGACAGCCAGCTTGGCTCCGAAGGTAAACAGCTTGGTGGTGAGGAACCCAGCCGGGGAGGCAGGCATGGCGATCGGCCGCCGATACCGCACCACATAGCGCGCCTCCGCCGCGGGATCGCTCGCCAGCCGGCGATCGGCCAGCCCCGCATCGCGAACCAATTGCGCGATTTTGGGCGAGGTTTCCAGAATGGTGTTCGGGCCAAATTCGGCCAGAAAACCATCCCGGCGCAGTGACTGGATGACGCCGCCGGGACGCGCGCCGGCTTCAAACACGGTCACCGGCACGCCCGCGCGCCGCAGATAAAACGCGGCGGTCAAACCGGTGATGCCCGCGCCAATGACAGCAACGGATTTCATCGTCCAGGAGTGAGCGCTCCCCCGCGCCCCCCGGCCGGGGCCGACCTGCTTGGGAAATGGTTGTTGTTCACATCAAATAAAACGGTGCCGCCAAATTGGCCGATCGACGCGGTTTTGACCTGACCTTGCGTAACTTAACTTTGGAGACGGATGAAAACAATCTTGTTGTATACAAACTCGTTTGGCGAGGCCACCCATGGCCGGAAAACAAAAACGCCCCGCCGTTACGGCAGGGCGCGTCTGGTCTGGCCGGTTTGCACCGGCCGCCAAAAAGGTCTTACTGTGCGTGAACCCGATAGAAGGTGCCCGGGTTCGCGGGGGCAATCAGGCAATTGGTGGCCCCGGTCGCACTGCCAACATTTTGCCAACCGACACCGAGATTGGTGGTGCTTTGAAGCTGGTAAGGCGGAGTTCCACCAGACCAGCCCAAAAACAGATTGGTGCCCGCCGCCGAGATATTCATGACCACCACCGGCAGAATCAAGCCGCCGGACGCATTCACGGTGAGGGTCATCATGCCCACGCCGGCCAGGTCTTGGGAATCCACGACCAGAACCATGAAACTCTCCGTGCCCACGTCGGCGCTGGCGGGGGTGCCGGACAACGTGCCGTCGTCCGCCACACTGAGCCAGGCCGGGCCGGTGATCTTGTAAAACTGAAGCGCATCGCCGGCAGCCAGGTCCGGGTCAACGGCGTTGGTGGCGATGGATCCGGAATACGCGACGCCCACGGTGGCCGCCGGTTTGACGAAGTCGGCCGGCGAAAACATCGGCGCGCTGTTGACATAAATGGTCATGGTGGTGGTATTTGAGGCACCGCCCAGATCCGTGACGCTGACCACGAACAGGTTGGTGCCGGCGTAAACCTCGTCCGGCGTGCCCGAAACCAGACCGTCGGCCGCCACACTGAGCCACGCCGGGCCGGCGACTTTGGCGAAGGTGAGGACGTCTCCCGCCGAGAGATAGGGTGCCGTGGCGTTGGTGGCGAGGTCGGCCACATAACTTTCATCCACACTGGCCCAGGGTTCGGCAAAGGGACTTTCCACGAAGGAGGGCGGCGGATCGGCCACCACCACGAGGCTCATATTGGCGTCGGCCGAGACGCCGTTGGTATCGGTCAAGCTGATCACAAACCAATTGGTGCCGATGTCGGAGTTGGTGGGCGTGCCGCTCAACGCGCCGTTGGTAGCCACGGTCAACCATGCCGGACCGCTGACCTTGGCAAAACTGAGGGTATCACCGGCCGGAGCCACGGTTTTGCCGGTGATGGCGCCCGCATAAGGCAGGCAGGCGATGGCGGACGTGGTCGCAAAGGAACTATTGATAAACACCGGCACCGTCAGCCGGTAAATCAAGCCATAGCCGCCCCCGGCCGAGGCATTGAAGCCCGTGCCGCCAAATGGCGTCGTGCCGTAGAGATTGCCATCCGTCGCCTGCACCAGGGCGGAATCGGGATTGGCGCCATTGACGCCATCAAACCACAAGAGCGTCGTCAGCACACCGTTGGTGGTGATCTTGAAGGCGGTGCCTTGCCCGCCCACTCCACCGGATGAACAGGTGCCGTAGAGATTGCCATCGGTGGCCTGTACCAGCGCCGCGGTGGGATTACTTCCGTTGGTATTACCAAAGGAGAAGAGCGTGGTGAGCGTACCTTTGGTGGTCACGCAGAACACCGTACCGTAACCGTTGGCCCCGCCTTCCACCGTTGTTCCATAAAGATTCCCATCCGCGCCCTGAATCACGCCGGCTTCCGGAAGGGAGCCGTTGGCATAAGTGAACGACGCCAGGTTCGTGAAGGTGCCGTTGCTGGAAATGCGGAAGACCGTGCCGTATCCACCCGCCCCGCCCTCCGCGGTGGTACCATAATAATAGCCGTCCTTGCCCCGCACCAGATCCGAGAGCGGATACGCGCCATCAGTGCCGCCGGTGAAGGCGTACAACGCGGTCACCGCGCCGGCGGGGGTGACCCGGTAAACCGAGCCGTACGAATCCGCGCCTCCGTACGTGGAAACGCCGTACAAATCCCCATCGGTTCCCACCGCCAGGCCCGTCTCCGGTTCGGCACCGTCAGTACCATCGCCGAATGAATAGATTCCGGCAACCGCCCCGCCCAAGGTCATGCGGAACACAGTCCCATAAGAGTTGGTACCCCCAGCCGTCGTGGTGCCGTAAAAATAGCCGGTGCTGGCCTGCACCAGCCGCGCATACGGGCTGGCGCCGTCGTTGCCGTCGGAGAAGCTAAAGACGTTGACCAATCCGCCCGAGAGATACGCCCGGAAGACATTGCCATAATAGTGCGAACCACCGCTGGCGCACGTGCCATAAAGGTTGCCGTCCTTGCCCTGCATGAGCCCGGCATGCGGAAAAGCGCCGTCGACCCCACCGGTAAAGGCGCGCAATTGGGAACTGGCCGCCGACAGCCCCGTCGCCGGGATTACGGTCAGCGACGCCCCGGCACTCGCGACGGAGAAGATGGCGTTGCTGACCACCACTGAATAGGTGCCGGTGTTGGCCGGGACCACACTGGTGAGGGTCAGCGTGCTGGTGGCGGAGCCCGCCACATTACCGCCATCCATCACATTGGTCCCATTTTCCTGCCATTGATAGGTCATCGGCTGGTCGCCCGTGGCGGTCACCGAGAAGGTGGCAGTGGCGCCCGTCACACAAGTCTGCCCGACCGGCTGGGCGGTGATTTGCGGAGGTGAAAAGACCACCGCCAGTGTGGCGTAATCGCTGACGAGCGAATTGAAGGCGTTGCTCACCACCACGGAGTAGGCAGCCACATCCGTCAAATCCACATTGGTGATGGTCAACGTGGCGGTCCGGGATCCGGAAAAATCACCACCATCCGTCAAGGCCACGCCATCCTGCTGCCATTGGTAGGTCACCGGTGCACCGCCGGAAGTGGCCACGGCAAAGACCGCCGTGCCGCCCTCGGAGGCCGAAGCGTCCGCCGGTTGTCCCGTGATTTGGAGTGGCCCGCTGAGGCCGATTTTGAACAGCGTCCCCTCGGCACCTGAGCCGCCTTGCAAGGTGGTGCCGTACAAATTGCCGTCCGTCGCCTGGATCATGGCCGCGGCGGGATTGGCGCCATTATAGCTTTCGAACTGCGCCAGGGTGTTCAAGAACCCCGTCGGCGAGATCTGGAACACGGTGCCAAAACCGTACGTGCCACCCGCTTCTGTGGTGCCGTATAAGTTGCCGTCACGCGCCTGCACGAGGCCGCCCACCGGATACTCGCCATCCGCACCGCCGGTAAACGCATAAAGCGTGGTGATAACTCCTTCAGGGGTAATCTTAAAAACGGTGCCCACCCCATTGGTGCCGCCCGCTTCCGCCACCCCATAGAAATCTCCATCCACGCCTTGGACCAAACCGGCAATGGGGAAAGCACCGTCATTGCCGTCGGTGAAGGAATAGAGGTCCGTCAAGACGCCGGCCGTGGTGATTTTGAAAACGGTACCCGCACCGTACGTGCCACCCTCTTCGGTAGTGCCATAGAGACTTCCATCGTTGCCCTTCACCAGCACCGGGGAGGGATAAGCACCATCCGTGAAGTCAAAGGCCGCCAGGGTGCTCAACGTGCCGGCATTCGTCATCCGATACACGGTGCCATAACCATAGGCTCCGCCCTCGAGCGCCGTGCCGTAGAGATAGCCGCCGTTCACCTGCACCAAGCCGGCCGCCGGCACCTCGCCGTTGACGCCATCGAACGACGTCAAGGTCGAAAACCCGCCGCTGGAGCTGATCCGGAACGTGGTGCCGTCCCCGTAAGTGCCGCCAAAATAAGTGGTTCCATAGAAGAAATTATCAGCGGCCAGACACAAACCGCCGTAAGGCAATGCGCCGTCGCTATAATCAAATGAATGCAGCGTGGACAGCGACCCGTTCGTGGTGCACTTAAAGATCGAGCCGTCACCGTCGCTTCCCTCTTCAAAAGCGGTGCCGTATAAATAGCCGTCCCGGCCCTGGACCAGCGGGCTGTAGAGATAGCCCCCCGTATTGTCGTTAAGGGAATACAAGGAGGACATGGTGACGCCACTGGCGGTGACGGAGATGGCGGACAGCACGGCGCCGGTGCTGGTGACCGACCCGAGCGTATTGCCGACCACCACCGAATAGACACCCGTGCGGGCGGAGGAGACATTACTGACCACCAGCGTGCTCGCGGTGGCGCCACCAAAATTGGCATTGTTGGCCAGATTGGTGCCATTCAATTGCCAGTGGTAGGTATACGGCGTATTGCCAACCGCGGCGACCGTGAACGTGGCCGGCGCATCCGGCAACACGATTTCATTGGTCGGCTCCAGCACAATGACCGGGGCCGACGGCACGATGGTAAGCGAGGCGCTGGAACTCGCCAGCACACCGGCAGCATTGCTCAGGATTACGGAATAGGCCCCGGCGTTGAGTGCCTTGACGTTGGTGATCGTCAACGTGCTGGTGGCGGAACCCGAGATCTGGCCGCCGTCGGTCAGATTGGTGCCGTTGAGCTGCCACTGGTAAAACATCAAGGAGTCAGGGGCAATGCCGACGCTGAAATTCCCGGTCATGCCGATCAGCAAGGCTTCGTTGGTCGGCTGCTCAGTGATGACCGGCGGAGTAACCACATCCAGGACGGCTTGGCGCGTCTGCACGAAAGCGTCGGTGAGATTGGTAAACCAGAGGGTGGTCGCATAGCTCCCGGCCGGCAGATTCGTGTCGCCGGGTGCGAGACTGATCGAGACGGTGGTGGCGGCTTTGCCGCGGATGAGGCTGCCGCTGGTCGGGGATACATTAAACCAGACGGAAGTATTGGCCAGAGTCCAAGCCAGGGTTCCGCTGCCATTGTTGGTGAGCGTGTAGGTTTGGGTCGCTGGCGTAAACGGTCCGCCCACGGGACCGGTGACGATCACGTTACCGCCCGGCGCAATGCGGAGCGGTTCAGGCAGCGCCAGTGCGGAGATCAAATTGCTGCCCGTGGGCGTTCCCCAACCCGTGCAAAGATCATAGCCCGGCGCCGCCGGAAACCGGTTGGGACTGCGGGGAGCATAGTTATTTCCCGTGGTGGTGTCGTGGAAGAGGGACGTATAACTCAGGGCATTGGAGCCTTTGCCCATGGCATAGACCAGGGGGTTGATGAATCCGACCACCGGCTCGCCGTTGGCCAACGCCAGTTGGTTGGCCAGCGCCATGAATGCCGCCCACAGCGGGGTGGCGCAACTGGTGCCGCCAAACGCACCGCTCTGCCCGTTATCGTAAATGACGTAAACATTTTCCGCGGTGAGCGCCACGTCGGGCAGATTCCGCATCGTCGTGGAACCCAGGTTGGCGGACATGTTGATGCCCTTTTGCCAGCTCGGAATCGTGTACCGGGTGCTGATGCCGCCGCTGCTGCCTACACCGTTATCCCGGTTCCAAACCGTCTCGGAAACGTAGGCGCCGCCCGGACCGGACGTCGTCAGCGTGGTGCCGCCCACGACCGTGACGTTGGGATCATCGGAGGGGCTCATCACCTCGCCGCTGTATGCATCACTGTCACCCGAAGCGTTGAAGAAAGATTGTCCCTGGGCCGCGAACTCCTGAAAAATCTGTTCACTGGTGCTGTCGATGTCATAACCCCACGAGGCGCCGATTTGCTTGGCCAAGTCGTCGGTGGCCATCCGGTTCAAGATGTCATCGGTGGTGGAGCCTTCATAAACGATGATTTCCTTCAGCCCCGGTGCCAGCGAAACAGCCATCTCAATATCCAGTGACACCTCGTCGTTACCGTCGCCGGGCCCGCCGCCGTAACCGTCCAACAGCACGGGCGTTACCGGCACGTTGGGCAGGCCGGCCAGCTTTTCATACGCGGTGATGTCGTTCTGGAAATAGCCGGAATCGAATTCCAGCAGACCGACGATCTGACCGGTGCCGGTCAACGGCGTGCCCGGCACATAGGCGGCGCGGAAATCATTTCCCAAATAGGCGCCATCGGGCCCGGAGCCTGTCAGCTGGGGTTGGCCTTGTCGGGCGGGCGACGGTTTGAGGCAGGGACGGGGGAGGACATAATTGTCCAGCCCGGCGACGCTTTGCAACGGCACCGCCAGTTGCACGGAGGGTTCGCGATCCGCTGCGAAGAAGGTCCGCGATTCCCGGGGATGCTGATATTGGTTCAGGGTTACATGGAACGTCCGTTCCACGTCGCCCACGGAGCCTCGCACGCTGACCAACATTCGATTCGCGTGCTGCGCGGTCACGGCCAAGCCGTTGCGTTTCGCAAAATTCACCACCGCGGCGTAATCCGCTTCGGTGGGGCCGAACTGCTCGGTAAATTCCTGCGGCGTAAGGAAGTGATGAAAATTAGTGCTCGCCGGATCGTAGAGTTGCTGGAGTAGATTGGTAAGTCCCTCGCGGTTTCGCAGCGGCAAGCCGATGGCCAGATTCAGCCGTTCCCAGCGTGCACTGTGCCGGATCGGCGTGAGATTAGTCACCACCTGGGACCGGTCGGTGTGGATGACTTGTAAGTCAGCCGCCCGGCCCGCAAACGCCGAGGCCAGCAGCAAGCCGGCGCACCCCAGCGAAATCCGGCCCGTGGCGCCCGTAATCGACACAATACGATTGGTAAAGAACGCAAAAAATTTCTTTTTCATGATAGTGCCCTGAATAATCCGAATTATGGTGATTGCTCCACTTATAACATACAGTTCCCAGCCCGAATCGTTACGCCAAAAAATTAAATTTCTTTCATCCTGCCCCCATCCCTTCGCTTCCGGGTGACAAAACGTCGAAGTGCCCTATTTTGGGTCAGCGGTCAGCGAAAGGAAGATTTCCTCCAAAGCGTCGGAGGCGCCGCTCTGCCGGCGCAACTCGTCGCGGGTGCCCACCGCGATCAGCCGTCCCCCCAGAATAATCCCGATCCGATCCGCCATCTCCTCCGCAATGCTGAGTTGATGAGTGGAGACCAGCACCGTGGTGCCGGCCAGCGACCGTTCCTTGAGCACATCCTTGACGACGCGCGCGTGCTGGGGATCCAGTCCCACCATCGGTTCATCCACGATAAACACTTCGGGATCGTGCAACAGGGCCGAGACGATCGCAATCCGCTGCCGCGTGCCGTGCGACAACTCCTCCAAAGTGCGATCCACAAATTCCTCGAGATGAAAACGCTCCACCAACTCCCCGGCGTTTTTTTGGATCCGTGCCGGATCCAGCCGGAACATTTCGCCGGTAAAGCGGAAGAACTCCCACGCCGTCAACTTGTCATAGAGAAAGGGGAAATCGGGGACATAGGCCAGACATTGACGCGCCTGCAGGGGCTGGGATTGCACGTCAAAACCGCAAATCCGGGCGCGGCCCGACGTCGGCTTGATCAAGCCGGTGATCATCTTGATGGTGGTGGTCTTGCCGGCGGCGTTGGGTCCCAGCATGGCAAAGAACTCGCCCCGCCCGATCTTGAGCGTGAGGTCATTCACGGCCACCAGGTCGCCGAATTTTTTTACGAGCCGGTCGAGTTCTATCATGGTTTGCTCCACTCGTCCACGCGGGCACTGATGTCACCAGGCAGGTCCACCCGCAGGATTTCCCCCAGCGTGCTGACATCCACGACGACCGGATGACCAAGCACACTGGTCTCCAAGCGGTAGACCGGCACCGATTCGGCGCCGATCTTGGCGCGTGTGCGCCGGGCATCCCACTGCAGCGGGTGTTCGCCCCCGCCGGGCAGGATATCGGCCGGGTCCGTCGTACTCAGAAAATCGCCCAGCATATTGCCCCCGATCAGCCGGAGGATTCCGCCCGGGCTTTCCAGATCGGTCAAGGGCATATCCCGCTCCAGCATCGTGGAGCCCTCGGCGCTCATTTTGACATGGACGGTCTGATTGGTAGCCAGGGAGGAGACTTCGATGCCACCCGTGCGGGACGTGATCCGGAAATTGACCTCCTTCCACTCCTGAGAGCGGCTTAAACGTATCCGGCCGTCGAACTTGAAGCGGTTGGTAAAATCGCCGAGCGAGACGTTGCCCGCCACATGGAGCAGATAATCGGCATGCGGAGCCAAGCCTTCCGGCGGCAGCTTGCCTTCGTCGTAGGTGGCCATTTCCTGGCCAACCCCGGTGGAAAATTCGCAGTACCCCATCCGTTCGCTTTTTTGATAAACGCTCAGCGAGGACGCGTCCGGTGCCGTCAAAATCTTGTGCCAGACCAGTGGCACCGGCACCTCCGTATCGCCGCCGCGGGAACCGAACTCAAGCTGCCAGAGCAGCACGTTCATCGTCACCCAGAAGGCCGCCACCCCCAGAAATGTCAGGCGTGCGAACATGCAGTCGGCTCATTGCAGGGGCAGGTTCAGCACCTGGCCGGCCTTGAGCTTCTTGGGGTTTACAGTTGGATTGACCTTTTCCAAAAGACTGAGCGGCACACCTTGCTTGCGCGCAATGCTCGCCAACGTCTCGCCCTTGAGCACCACATGGGTGTGGATCGGTGTGGTGGCCGCCCTGGCATTGGACGCCACCGTGCCCCGGTGCGTCACGACGGCACCCGTGCCGGTGGCGACGGTCGTGGCCGTGGCGCCAGCCGGCCCGGTCGTGTTGCCAACCACGGGATTGGTGGGCGGCGTCTGGGCGCTGTAGGCGGGCTGGGACGGGTAATTGTTCGGTGCGACCGGCGGATTGGTCTTGGCGGCCAATTGCGTGGCATACCACGTTTGCAACTCCGTTAACTGGTCGTGCAGCCGCCGGTTTTCCTCGGTCAACTTTTCGATCTGCTGCTGGGCGGCGGGCGAACTGGGCATTTCCAGCGTATCCTTGGCCAGTTGCTGCCGGCAACTGGTGATGCGTTGCGCGATGATGTCGGCCTTTTCGGTCTTGGGATCGAATTTGAGGAATTCCTGGTAATGATAAATGGCCGCCGCCGGATCGGCCAGCTGGTTTTCAAACAGCATGGCCATTTGAAAATGGGCCGGCGCGGAATGCGGGTTGGCCTCGAGCGACTCTTCAAACGCGCTGATGGCGCCAGGATAATCCATGGCCTCAACCCGGCTCAGGCCCAGCACATAATGCGGTTCCTTTTCCTCATCCATCGGCCCGGAATCCGCCGGGGAACAGCCGTTCCCCACCGCCAACAGCATGACGGTGAGTCCGACCAGGTTCCATTTGCCAAAAAACGACATGACGGGAAATTAAACGAACGGCACCCTCCGTGCAATGTTGGGTTGTGCCGAGTCTGGGCGGTCAAACGCATCACCCCCCACCCCTTTCCCCGCCTTGCCATCGTCCCCGTTGTACGTCAAGATAGTCATTTAACGATGAGTAAACGGTTTTATATCACCACCGCCATTGACTACGTCAACGGCCAGCCGCACCTGGGTCACGCCTATGAGAAGGTCGTGGCCGACGTCATTGCGCGCTCACGGCGGAGCCTCGGGCAGGAAGTTTTCTTTCTCACGGGCCTGGATGAACACGGCCAGAAGGTCCAGCAGGTGGCCCTCGCCCAGGGCAAAAGCCCGCAGGTTTACTGCGATGAACTCGCCGCCGACTGGCAGGCGTTCATCAAAAAGCTGGAGCTGACCAATGATGATTTCGTGCGCACCACCCAGCCGCGCCACAAGGAGTTTGTCCAAGCCGGCCTCACCAAGGTGATGGCCGCCGGCAAGGTTTACAAAAAAACCTACGCGGGCTTTTATTCCGCACGGGAAGAGACGTTTCTGACCGACAAGGACCGCCGTCCCGACGGCACCTTCGATCCCTCCTGGGGCGAGGTGACCGAACTGCAGGAGGAGAACTATTTCTTCAAACTGAACGAGCAGCAGAACTGGCTGATCGACTATATCGAGGCCAATCCCAATTTCATTGCGCCGACCTATCGGCGGAATGAAGTGCTGGGGTTCCTCAAAAACAACGTCCTCGAGGATCTCTGCATTTCGCGACCGGCCGCGCGGCTCAACTGGGGCATCCCCCTCCCGTTCGATCCGGCCTACGTCACCTACGTCTGGTTCGATGCCTTGGTGAATTACGCCAGCGTCGCCTTTGCCCATCCCGAACTCGAGCTCTGGCCGGCGGACATTCATCTCATCGGCAAGGATATCGTAAAATTTCATGCGGTGTACTGGCCCATCATGCTCAAGGCCATGGACCTGCCGCTGCCGAAACAGATTCTGGTACATGGCTGGTGGCAGAAGGACGGCGCGCGCATGAGCAAGAGCACCGGCAACGTCTTGGACCCCGTGGCGATCATTGATGAATGGGGTCTGGATGCGTTCCGCTACTATGTGTTGCGGGAACTGGATATTGGCGCGGACGGCAACTGGACTGACACTGGTTTCAAATCCCGCTATCAGGCGGAACTGGCCAACGGCTTGGGCAATCTGCTCAACCGTTCGCTCTCGATGCTCAAAAAGTATCGCGGCGGCATCGTGCCGGCGCGGTCGGATGAATTGGCGGCCGACGCCGCCAAGGCCGCCGACGAGACCCGGGCTTTGCTCAAGCAATGCCAACTGCAAGCCGCCCTGCAAAGCATTTGGGGCCTGGTCAATCGTGCGAACCAGTACGTGGATCAGACCAAGCCGTTCAGCCTGGCCAAGAATCCCGCGCAGGCGCAGCGCCTGGATGAGGTGCTTTACAACCTCACGGAGACCTGCCGCATTCTGGCGGTATTGCTCTGGCCGTTCATACCCGGCACCGCCACGAGGATTTACGCGCAACTCGGGTTGTCCGGCGAGCCGAAATTGATGGACGCCGCGTCCTGGGGCGGCTTGCCCCAGGGCCACGCCATCGGCCAGCCCACGCCGCTGTTCCCGCGCAAGGACGAATAAGGCGGGCGGCGAGGGGAGCGCCCGATACCCTCAATTCTGAGGGACAGCAAGTTGACCAATTGGTGGGGCGCGATCTCCGAGCGCGCCGCGCCTGCCAACCAACGCAGCCAAACCATCCCAGCGCACTGCCTGCAACGAGAGCGCCCGCCTTCGGATGTTGACCGCAAACCTCCATCCGTCAATTTGCCTGTCTGCGAGCCGCCACGCCACGCTCGCGGCGCGCACGGAGTGACGCGCCCTGCCACTTGTACCGGCATTATTTTCCGCTCCAAACCCTGGGCCGCGCCCGACGGCACTTGCGAGAACAATCTGCAGTCCGATCTGTACCGTGTGAGACAAAATCCTGCTCGTCTCCCAAAGCGCCCATAAAATGGGGGCGGCTTCCCCGTGGTACGTGTTTCTGTGCTAAAGGTCGGTATTTACACCTGCGCGGGTGGGGCGCGTCTCTCCGAGCGCGCCGCGAACGTAGCGTGACGCTTTGCAGACCTCGGAGACCACGAGCAAAAGGCGGCACTGCTGACGTGGAGTGGAGCGGGCAGAGCATGATTTCAGGGCGGTGCTTTGGGTGGGCTTGCGCACGTTGGTTGGCAAGCGCGGCGCGCACGGAGTGACGCGCCCCACCCAAAACCAACTGCTGCGCGGTTGAACAAAGGAGAATTTTGTCTCACGCCCGCCTGCCCCGGTGCATTTGAAAAACCCTTGACATAGATTGACTACATGTGTAGTCTTAGCCCGGGTTCCAGTTGTAATCGACCTTGTACCATGAAAATTGTGCCACGCATCAGCGATACGGAATGGGAGATCATGCGCATTCTCTGGCCAAAACACCCGCTGACCGCCAGCGAAGTCATCGAGGCATTGGCCGCCGCGGATCCCCGGTGGCACCCCAAAACGGCCCGCACCCTGCTCGCGCGGCTGGTCCGGAAAGGGGCGCTGGGTTATGAGGCAAGGGGACGGACCTATGTTTATTCGCCCTTGGTGGCCGAGGAGGATTGCGTGGCGACGGCCAGCAATTCGTTTTTGGATCGCGTCTTCGGCGGTTCGCTCAAACCCATGCTGGCTCACTTTGTGGAACAACAGCGACTGACCCGCGAGGACCTGGCGGAATTGAAAAAAATGCTGGATGAGAATCCGCCGGCGACCGCCCCAAAATCCAGGAAAAATCATGGAGACCACCGGCCTTGAGTCCTTTCTGGTGTGGTTGGGGCGCACCTCCCTCCAGGCGGGCCTGCTGGTGTTGCTCGTATTGGTGGTGCAATGGCTGTTTCGCCGCCAGTTGACTCCGCGCTGGCGCTGCGCCTTGTGGTTATTAGTCGCCTTGCGTCTGATCCTGCCCTTTTCCTTCAGCAGCGAGACCAGCATTTACAACCTGCTGCCTAGCGCCACCAGAACACAGCCAGCACATCCCGAGCCCGCCCGAACACCGGCGCCCGCGATGTCGGGCGCCCAAGAATCAAAGTCGCCCCGGCTGCCTTCCGACGGGATCGAAAACAACATACGCCCAACCCCGCCGCGAGAAAATCCGTTCCCGTCCATCTCGACTCTTTCCCTGCCGGCAAGCCAGGGCCAGCCCTGGTCGTGGCCAGTTTTGATTTTCACTTTCTGGCTGGCTGGAGTGCTGGTTCTGGCGGTCCATGTGGTGCTCTCATCCTTCCGCCTGCAACGGCGGTGCGTGCCGTTGCCGCCGCAGCCCCGCGCTTGGGCGACCGCTTTGCTGCGGGAATGCTGCTCTCGGCTGCAACTGGCTCATCCGCCCGCACTGCTCGAAAGTTTCGCCGTCGGCAGCCCCGCCTTGCACGGCTTCTTTTGCCCCCGCCTGTTGCTGCCCCCGGGTTTCACCGCCAAGTTTTCGCCCGCGGAATTGCGCTTTGTCTTCCTGCATGAATTGGCGCACTTGAAACGCCGCGACCTGCTGGCCAACTGGCTCCTGGTTGCGCTCCAGATTTTGCATTGGTTCAATCCCCTGCTATGGTTTGGCTTCAACCGCTGGCGGGCGGAACGGGAACTGGCCTGCGACGCCATGGCCTTGGAAGCCGCCGGCGAGGGCCAAAACAAGGCCTATGGCCGGACCATTCTGCGCCTGTTGGAAAGTTTTGCGCGCCCGACCGCCACGCCGGGACTCGTGGGCATACTCGAAGACCGGCGCCAGTGGCGCCAGCGAATCGGCATGATTGCCAGTTTCGCTCCCACCCCGGGCCGGCCACGCCTGGCGATCGTCCTCATCGGCCTGTTGGCCGTGATTGGTTTGACCGATGCCCAGACCGCAACTTCAACCACCAACAACGTCCCTCCAAGGAAAGGCCATGCCATGAACACCTCCATAATCACCAACCAAATTGCCCGCGCCGCCACCGTCGGTTTGCTGGCGCTCGCCACCCCGACCACGCCCGCCGCCCTCGCCGCCGAAGATAAGGCCACCGCGCCGCCCGCTGCCGACGTGGGCAACCAATTGATCGGCGCCTGGGTATTGGTGGGCACCCCCGACCACGTCGGCAAACCGCCAACCGTGGGTGGGCGGATCAAGCTCTTCACGGGCTCACACTGGTGCATGACCCAGGCCGAACCCAAGACCGGGGTCGTCCTTTTCCATCACGGCGGCACTTACACCATTAATGGCAACGCGTATTCGGAAAACCTCGAATTCGCGGATGCGAGCACCGTTGGCATGATTGGCGGCACCAACGGCCACTTCATCATCAAGATCGAAGGTGACACCATGACCAACCTGGGCGTCGATAATCCATGGAAGGAAGTATGGCAGCGCCTGAAAACCCCGGCCTCCGTATCCGCCGCCGCCGACCTGACCGGGGCCTGGGCTTTTGCCGGCCCGCCAGATGCCACCAACGCGCCTGCGCTCAACAACAATCAACTGAAGTTTTGTGCCGGCGGATATTGGTGCGACACCTACATTGACCCCAAGACCCATGTGGTGACCGGCCATCATGGCGGCATTTACTCATTCAAAGACGGCAAGTATGTTGAAACCTGCCAGTATGCCAACCCGACCACCATGCCCCTGATTGGAAACGACGCCAATTTCAACTTCGCAATCCAAGGCGACACGCTCACGCTGAAAGGCATCAACAATCCCTGGAACGAAGTCTGGAAACGCCTGTAAGCCGGTCGCTCCGGCGGAGTTCCGGTCCTCCGGCTCTGCGGCCCGGCGCGGAGGTTGCCAACCGGCGGGTGTTTCGATTTTCCCTCGGGTGTGGCGGTTGGCGGAGGCCTCATCGCTCCCGCAAAGATGCCGCACTGGGAGGAAACCCATTTCTCTGAAACGAACGCCCCCCTGACCCGCCGCGTTCAGTTGTCCAGCGGCCGCAACACTTGTACGTCTCAGCGGCCGAGGACGGCCGCGGACCAGTGCGCGCCCGTCTCGAGCGCTGAGGTGTTCGTACAGTGTGCCCGCTTTCACAACGATCGGCGCGTAATAGTACCGCCTTTCGTTTCGAGGTGTCTTTGCCGGGTGACGCTTGATTCAAAATCACTTTTCAATGGTCGCCCGCTGAAATCCCGAATTTCGATTGGTTTCCACCAAGACGCCAAGAGCCCGCAAGCGAAAGTTCCGGGCCCGCATCCGGAAGGCAAAAATATAATTGCCGGCAAGTCAAAAGTCCTTTGGCCCGCCCTACGGGAGCACGGTGATGTCATAGGTGAGGTCCAACTTAAGAAAGGGCGAGCTGAGAGGACCGGCCACCCCGACAAAGTGGATCGAGTGTCTGCCCGGCGAAAACGGAGCCAGCATCAGGTACACCCCGTCCGCCACAGCCGGATAAACAGTCAACTCCCCCGGGAGACAAGGATCTCCTGTGGCCACCGCGACAATGTTGTTTTTCTTTGCAGTGGTGTAGCTGAAAGGCGCGGACACCACATTGTAGATGGTGTTGGTTGGGTCCTCCAGACCCGGGACCGCGACGCCGTCAATGGTGCAGGTGGTCAGAGTGGCGGCGCCGGTCCATCCCGCGACGGTCTCCGCCGTCAGCACCTCCGCCGAGTTCGTGGTGAAATCGGTTATGGGGCAGGCGGTGTTATCCGACTCAATCGCCAGAATAGATAAGAACAGCGAGGTATCGGGGAAAATGGTGACGCGGTTGGTCTTGGTGGTGCTGGCGGGCGCTCCGTTTAAAAACAGCACGCGGCTGGCGGGTCCTTCGCAGATATGCGGAGAACCGAGCGGCTGCATATCGTTCGCGGCTTGGCTATAATAAAACTGCCACCATTTGGCCGACCATTCCTGGTAACTGAGTCCGTACGGCAGCGACGAAGGCGGCAGGACCTGGTCCGGCGCACCTGAAGCGGCCAGCCCCGACAGCAAGAACGCCGCCAGTGTGGACCCAAACCGGCCATGCCGGAGTATTGTTTCGATGATTTGATGTTTCATAGTTTGCGTTTTTTCTTTCAGGCGCCAGGCGCCCGATTTTGGTTATGTTGATGAGCGAATCGCGCTGATGGCCACGGCTTTCGCCGATGGATGGAGCTATGGAAGGGCGAAGTTGTTTGCCGTTAATATAGACATTGCGTGCCTTGGAAAATTATTGAACCATAAACACCTCTGACTCGGATCTTCACTACATCTTATCATCATTAAATGAGCTGTCAAACCTTTTCGCAGGACCATGGTCTGCATGGCGGGGATTTTATCTTCCCCGCCAACATCCGATAACGATGACACTTTGGTCACCATTCTTGAGGAATCCAATTTGGCGGGCGGGCGGCAGGTTGGCCTTACGGGAATAAAGCAACCGAAGACGCAAAAAAAGGAATCCAGTATTGACCAATCGTTCTGGCCTGGGAAATGGTCATTCTACCGGAGCGTTGCAGGCTGAGGAAACCGGCCGCCTCCTTGGCAGCCGAATAGCTCACGAATCACCGGGTTCAGTTCAACTGAACGGTTCCATGCCTCCTGCCCCTGCGCGTCCAGCCCGGTCATGGTTCCGTTTCCAGCTTCAGCGAGTGGATTAGGAAATGGTCCAGCACCTGGTCAAATCCCGGTCCGCTGGGATAGGCATGGCCGCCGCCAGGAGACATCCAATAGGTGGCATCCGCCCCAACGCTCAGCAGTTTCTCGTACAGTTCCTTGCCCTCCAGTCCGGGAACAATCGGGTCCTTTTCGCCGTCGCAGATGAGCAGCGGCGGCACGTTTTTGCGAACCTGGCCGAGGGGACACATGCTGGTATAAAGGGCCTTGTCCTCGTCGGTGTCGGGCGTTACGCCGTGAAAGAGCACGCGAAAGTGCGGGCGCGAATCGTTGGGAATATGATCGTCCGGGTCACGGAACGAAATATGGCCGGCGGCGTTGGTGATGACGTCATTGGTGCCTTCATTCCAAAAGCGGACGAAATCGGCCGGCGGAATGAAACTGAAGCTGCCGGCAACCCTGGCGCTGACGCCTGCCAACCCGGGCGTGGGGCCGCCGTCATTGAAGTCCTCCGGCACCATCGCCACCATGAGGCTCAGGTGGCCACCGGCCGAGCCGCCGGTGACATCGATCCGGTCAGGATCAAGGTTGAAAAGTTTGGCATTTTGGCGGATGAAGCGAATGGCGTTACGGCAATCGCGAATGTTCTGCGGAAAGCCGCCGTCCCGCCCCAGCCGGTAATTGATGGAGAAAATCGCCAGGCCGTGACGGGAAAACAACTGCCAGCCACCCACCCCATTGAACCGCGAGGCCGCCTCACCGCCGTAAAACCAGCCCCCGTGAATGTCCACAATGGCCGGCGTGGGATTGGTTGCATTGTCCGGCAGGAACGCGTTCAGGGTGAGACTTCGGCCGTCCACGGTGCTGTAAACGACACCCAGGTCAGACCGGTAGCTTGGGCGTCCGTCGTTGTCGGCGGCCGCAACCGCAAACGCGGCGAGCAGCCCCGGAATCCACCACCCCAAGCGCAGGAATCTTTTCATGATTCCGTCATGCTCGCCCTGAAAATTGAAAAAACAATCAATTTTAGCAGCCAGCTTCTGAAATCCCCAATTCCAACTGTTTGCCCCCCGGCCGCCGAAAATGCGCAATCGAAAGTTCCGGGCTTGCATCCGCAAGGCAAATGCGATGCTTTTTAAAGACGCTCCGTCCAATAACGAGGCTTTCGGCTGAAATGGGCCACAGCAAACACCGTAATACGGTCGGGGAATTCTTTGTAGATCATGGCAAATGGAAAATTCCTAATGCGCCAAGTCCGGGTCCCCGCCTCCCCGGGTTGCCCCCATTGCGGTTGCTCGCGGATGGCAGCTTCGGTTGCTTCGACAGCCTTAAGAAAGCGATCTCCTTGCCCGGGACTCTGCCTGTCGTAGTAAAGGGCGGAATTAATCATCTCACTTTCTGCGTGAGGATGATAGGTGGCGCGCTTCATTCAATTTTCTGCGGGCTTTTGAAAAAACGTCGCGCGACGGGATCTCCGACACCTTGCCCGACTCGACTTCCCCGACCCGGCGGGCAATTTCCGAGCGCCAAGCGAGTTTTATTTCTTCGGTGGTGAAATCCGTCACACTCTCCAGCAAGCGTTCGGCCAGACCGACGCGTTCGGCAGGAGACCATTTCAAAACTTCATTCTCGATTTCGACACGGGCGACCGTCATAGGATAAACATTACTTCAAGCAGGGTGGTTTGCCACTGAAAAATGGGCAGGCAGATTCAGAAGCCACAGATTTCGTCTGGCGGTCGCTACGCACTTCATATTGGCAGCGCCAACTGGTTGCCCACCGGCCGCCGGAAATGCACAATCGAAAGTTCCGGACCCTCATCCGGGATTCCCACCCGCCGCCTGGCCACGTGAAACATCTGCGCAATCTGTTCAGCAAAAATCCCCTCCCCACGCATGCGATTGCCAAAACGCGGATCATTCAACTTGCCGCCACGAATCGCGCGAATCCGATTCATTACCTTCTCCTTCTTCCCAGGGAAGTGAGTTTCCAACCATTTCTCAAAAATCGGGGCCACCGTGAGCGGCAATCTCAAAATCTCCATCCCCGCCCATTGTGCGCCGGCATTCTTGGCCGCTTGAAGGACGGCAAAAATCTCTGGTTCATTCAGCGCAGGAATAATCGGGGCGACCAGGACACCCACTGGAATTCCCGCTTTCGCCAAAGCCTCGACCGCCGCCAGGCGATGCTTGGGCGACGAAGCCCGAGGCTCTAAACGCGCAGCCAATGCGTTGTCCAACGAGTTCACCGAGATGTTCACTTCCACGGCGCGATGAGCGGCAAGCTCCCGCAACAAATCAATGTCGCGTGTAACCAGATGGTTCTTGGTGATGAGGCCCACGGGATTCCGAAATTCCGCGAAGACCGCCAGGCAGCGGCGAGTCAGTTGCAACCGGCGTTCAACCGGTTGGTAGCAGTCGGTGACGCCACTCATCGCCACGAGTTGAGGCTTCCACTTCGGCGAAGACAGCTCTTGCCGGAGGAGTCCCGGCGCATCCTCTTTAACCATAATGCGGCTTTCAAAATCCAGGCCGGCAGAAAAGCCCAGATATTCATGCGTAATTCTCGCATAGCAATAGCTGCAGCCATGCTCACATCCGCGATATGGATTAATCCCAGCATTGAAAGGAATATCAGGGCTCTTATTGAACGTGATGACGCTTTGGGAGGTGTCCCGGAAAAATTGGGTTTTAACCGCCGGGTCCTCGGCTGCATCCCAGTCGGCATCCGGTTCAAGCTGGAGAGGCTCAAATCGGTTGGGCGGATTGCTGATCGCTCCCCGACCGCGCGGCGTTGACGGTTTGCCGTTCACAGCTCCACTGTGCTTCATCGCGATTGATTATCAACCCGCCATTTTCCCGGACAACGCGAACCGGATCGTGTTCGCGCGTTTTCAGCTAGCCTGGTTAGAAGACCAAGACAGGGAAGGCGCGGAATAAAACGCCACGGCTGCGCCTTGAAGGTGGAAACAATTATTTTGCCCCGCGCCGTGACCGGCGCGGGGCCGAGAACAATCAAGCCGGCGTGGTGCCGGTGGCAGGTGCGGACGGCTCCGCAGCCGGGGCCGCGGGTGTCGGGGCCGGAGCGGGAGTTTCCACCGGCGCGGCGGGAGCCGGAGCGGCAGCCGTCGGTTCGGGCGTCACGGCCGCAGCCGCAACCGGAACTTCGGCGGCCGGAGCCGCTTCCGTGGTGGCCGAAGCCGTTTCCGCAACCGCCGGCGTCTCGCCGGTGGCGGGCGTGGCCTCAGCGGCCGGCGCCTCGCCGGTAACCGGCTTGGCTGCGGGCTTGGCTTCCGGCTTCTTTTCCGGCTTGGGCGGCTTGGGCAGCGGTTTCTTGGCCGTTTCCAAACGTCCGTCGGCAAATTCCAGGACGGCGCCCTGATGAATCAACCAGTGCAAATCCATCATGACGGCGGTCTGTTCCGGCGTGGGTTCGGGACCCTGCGCGACTTCCGCGGGTTTCGCGGGCGTGGGGGCGATGGCGCCGGCCGCCAAGGGCGCGACCGCCTCGACTGTCTCGGCGGCAGGCGCGGGGGTCTCCGCCGCGGTCGCTTCCGCCGTGGGGGCGGGCGCGGGAGCCGCCACCGGAGCCGGCGCGGGAGCCGCGGCTTTGAGTCCGGGCTTCAGCGCGGACTTGGGCGTCGGCGCCAGCGACTCGATCAATTGCTTGCGCTTGCATTTCGGATGGGCATCGATGTATTGCACGATGCGCTTGATGCCATCGGAAACCGGGCTGCTCTCGACATCCAGGAATTGCGGACGCGCTACGCTCACGTGGGTATAGGTGCGATCCACCTTGAAGAATTGCAGGCCATGGCCGGCAAACTGCTGGCTCAGGCGCGTGGCCACGGGCAGCGGGAAATGGCGCTGATGCTCCCATTCCTGCCGGATCAAGCGCTGCAGACCGCTGCTGCGCAGGGTGCGGCTCTCGGTGCCAATCACCGTGCAGGTTTCCACCGGCTTGATGATGGAATCCTTGTAGGTGGCGCGGAAATGCTTTTCCACCTCTTCGAGCGAGGGCAGCTTGAGCGGCTCGGGCACGTTGAGGCAGGTGTACTCGGTCTTGAAGCTCTGGTCCTCGATCCATTTTTTGACCACGGCCTCGTCCTTGACGATTTTGACCCGGGACTTGAACATGTCGAACGGCATGCGCGCGAATTTTTCCGCATGCAGTTTGCGCAACTGGTTCTGGTAATCGTGATAGTTGGGCGGGCCCAGGACGACGCCGCTCATGCCGCATTGCGCCACGAAGGTATAGACGCCCTTGGGCGGATCGCACGGCGTGCGGTCGATCTGGTAAAAGGTGGCAAAATGATTCTTGAGCACGTGCGCCACGGCCTCTTCTTCCGTACACCAAGGCGTATCGTCCAAGGCGCAGACGTACATGAACTGGACGGGGTTGCCGTCGGCCTTTTTCTTGGCCGTGAGCTGGACGGAATAGCGTTCCCCCTTTTGAAGAATCAACTGCGCAATCTGGAAGAGCGGATAGGCACGGCCGGTCATGCGGATCTGCCGGGCCAATTGCTCGACGCCCTTTTCCTCGGGGATGAAGGCCACATTCAGCTCGGGCAGCGGCACGGTGGGTTCCACCGGCTCGCGGGGCACATCCCGCCGGTCGTCCCGGCGGTCGTCGCGGCGCGGACCGCCTTTGCGCTCGCCGGGCCGGCCGAAACCGCCGGCGCGCGGGGGACGACCTTCGCCGCCACGGCGCTCGCCGAAGCCGCCCTCGCGGCGCGGACCGTGGTCACTGCGTTTGCGCTCGGGGCGCACGCCCTCGGTACCGGTGAATTTCTCAAAACGGTTAGCCTCGGATTTTCCCTGTGCCCAAGCGGGCTGAAACAGGTTCTCCAAATCCAAGCCCATGTCTGCGATGTTGCTCATGTGAAAAAAGCCCCGTCAAAGCGGGGTTGTA
>CAYTJG010000069.1:0-6227 GCA_964437865.1 uncultured Bifidobacteriaceae bacterium
AGAAGGTCAGGGGTTCGAATCCCCTAGGCTCCACCATATTTTTAGGTGGATTTATTAAGAAAACCTCGTGTTTTGCAAGAAACACGAGGTTTTTGTTTTTTCCTTAAAACAGCACTGGCTTGCGGCTTCGCAGCCATTTTTCAGCATCGCCGTCCAAAGTTCCACCGTGAAAAAATCTGTGGCCGCCAACACGTCCCAATGCATCCGCAGGAACTCGTTCCACATCATTATTTAAAAGCCCATTTACTTGAACTTCAGCATCGTAATCGAATGCGGCTGAAAGTCATACTTCGTTTCGTCTTTGTTGAAGATCGGCTGAAAGTGCTTTCGAATGGGTTGTATTCTCTGGGTCATCATCGCCGTGTTCGACTCATCAAGTGAACCAGACAGCTCCTCGCTATCGGCCACGCGATGCGCTGGAGAATATCCGTGAATCAGAATTGACGTCGACGCGACCTTCTCGCTCAGATTGACCACCTCCAAGACCAATTCTGTTCCGTGCTGACCGAGTTGGGCGCTAACATCCAAATCATGATTGGGATCAGCCACAATGCTCTGGATTTCGACAGGCTGATGATTTTCTGAATACATCTGCGCCACATACCCGGGGGGTTGCAGCCAGACATGTGACGGATTCAAAAACAACAAGCCTTGATTCCAGTCGTTGTCGTTCTGGCCGTCGGGCTGCAGACCATTCGCCGAGCAAGCTATGGGCAGGCGTCCATCGCGCTGAATGGCATTCAATGCCAGCGCATTGGCCAACGCCCGCCGTTGTGAGTGGTTGTCCGCGTTCAACTCAAACACCAGAACTCTGTGTTTTGCGCCGGCAGCGATCTTGTCCATCGCGTCGATATAGGAAAACATGGATTGCAGGGTGCTGTCAGGCCGAGGGCCATCCGTCCAAACATGAACATCAAACCAAATCTCACGATCATGCCGCTTCGCGAGTTGTAGAATTCTCTGTTGCCCCGCCAAGGTCGTGATACCGCTGTCCGCGCCAGTAAAGTTGAACGGATCCGCAATGACCCTGTGATACTCAAAATCGCCTACGATCAAAATGATGGAGGGGTCTTTCGCCCAAATCACTTCGGCTACGGCCTTGAACTTCGCAAAATAGCTGTCATCAACCCGCTCTTCGTTGCCTAGCTCGATGTATTTCAAATGATACGGCGCGGGATGACCATCGGCGGCGCGTTTCCGCCCCCAAAAATTCTCCGGGCCGCCGTTGAGATAATCCATAAGGTCAGCCATGTCACTGGGCGCTTCGTTGATGTCCACGTCGGGAATGCCGAGTAAACCAGCCGCTTCGCAGAAGTTCAAAAAATCAAAAATGCCCCAGCCGTTTGAGGAATACGGATACCAATGGCCTTCATACGCCGGCCGCTGAGCGCGCGATCCGATCATCTTTTTCCAGCGATATTCTGGATTATTGACCATGCTGCCACCGTAACGCAGGATGGTCACGCCCTGATTGATCAATCCCTCGGCTACATCCTTGCGCACTGGCAAATCCTTGAACCGCCCCCAGGAACCGGGCTGCAGAAAGGCATAACCCAAGGTAACCGAGCCGGGTTCTTTCAGCTTGATAGCGAATCGTCCGGTCTCGTCCGCTACGTCTGGTGTGAGCCGGAAGTCGAGACGCTGCCAGTCGCCGGCTTTGAGCTTCAGGGATTCCTCGGCATGCACCAAACCGCCATCTTTGCTTTCCAGGGCGACGTGCAATTCCGTATCCGACTTGGCGCGAGCCCAGAGATAGCCTTCATATTCCTTCTCTTTCGCAAAATACATTCCCCAGCGATTGAGGCCTTGGTTCTCAATTCCCATGACGCCTGAACCGGCGGCGAAAGTGATCTGTTGGCTTTGACGGCCTGCAAATGCTCCTTGTGATTCAATCGAAAAACCTCCTTTGGCGTCGCCCTGATGGATTGGACGCCACATGCCGCTCACGCTGTCGGCCGGGCCGTTCCCCGTCTCGTATTCAAAGGCCACCTTCTGCCGCGATGCGCCGTTAATCACGGCGAGATTGCGAAACGAGACCTTGTGTTGCCAAATACGTAAACCCACGGCGCCCGATGCCAACGAATGACCAGTGTCTTCGAATTGCATCACACTCTTGCCATTGACAATTACCTCGAACAATTTGGCATCCATGCGAACGGTCAAATGAATCCACTCATTCACCGGCACGTCGCACGGCACATGCCGAATCGGTTCCCAGTTTTGCTCATGTAACCCAAACACGAGGTAACCAGGTCTTTCCAGCGACACTTCGTATCCGGTGAACGCATCGGCGCCCTTGCCGGCATCGCTGACCTTGAGAATCACCCCCCCATTGCCACCGCTTGCTTCCGTCAGCTTGACTTCCACACTAACTTCGCCTTGGGACAAAGCCGGTCCCTCCCAAACGATTTTCGAACCGTTGCTGCCAATGCCCTGAATACTACCATCATCCGCCAGCACCCAGCGGCCATCGAAATCCTTGAACCCTTTCAAAGGCAGTTGTGCGGCGGGCTCCGCGAAGCTCTCACCAAAAATCATTTGACTGTCAATACCGCCATATATTTCGTGGTTCACATCCTCGATGCATGCCCCGGTCAGATAGGGAGAATTCGTGTGGAGCACTTTATCTGCCTGCACTGTGATGATTGCATTTTGCGTCTGACCGAGCATCGGGAGAACGCTTAGAATTCCCGCCAGGACGGTTGCTTTTCGCTTATTCATTTTGATATTTTCGCTTGGGTGCAAATTGACAGATTATGCCGGATTTGACGAGGATGCTCCATAAATGTGGCGCCCGATAATTTGATTCTGGTAGGCCTCATCCAGTTCACAAAAATATCCGCTCCACCCCCAAACCCGGACAACGAGGTTCTTGTGCAATTCGGGATGGCGTTGCGCGTCACGCAATGTTTCCACGTTCAAAGTATTGAGTTGCAGTTGCTGGCAGCCGGTTTTCACGAAAGCCCGGATAAACAAGGCCATTTTTCGAGTCGTGTCGCAGCCGTTGAACAAGCTATTCGCCAGTTCCATGGTCAAGGGGCCGCCGTTGCAAATGCGACGGTAATCAATTTTGCCGAAACTCTGCAACACGCTGAACGGCCCGCGCACGACCACCCCCGGCGACGGCGCCAGGGACGAACTGAAAAATTCGCCCGCCCGCCGCCCGTCCGCCGTGGCTCTGACTGCCGGTTCGCGCATGCCTTCATGCCCGCGCGCCAGCCAGACATAGTACATCGCCGAACCGCTGCCGGGCCGATAATGCCCGCCCCGGCCATTGTCCCCGGCGGCCGCACAGGCGTCGGCAAAGAGGTCAAACAATTTGACCAGCAGCAGGTCTGCCCGGTCGTCGTGGTTGCCGACTTTGGGCGCCCGTTCGCGCAATTCACGGCGCAGCGGTTCATCCAAATCAAAATCATTTTCCAAGGCGCACAACAAACGATCCGGGGCAACGCGCTGGTCGTCAAACACAAAAGCCTTGACCGCCGCGAGCGCATCGGCGGCGTTCGCCGAACCCGCCCCATGGATGCCAAAATTATTATACTGGAGCCCGCAAGAAAGATCGCGGCCCTTTTCCAAACAGCCGTCCATCAATACTGAATAGTAAGGCGCGGGCGGCAGCAGCAGCTTGCGGCTGCTTTCAGCCAGCGCGGCCACCTGCTCGTGTAGTTCGCTGCCGACGCGCTCGATGATTTTCTCAAACGAGTGCCTGGCAGCCAAACCGACACGAACGGCCTTGTCCACCGCCGCCGGCATTGAAGCCGCGCCGATGTTCACCACTTCCATTCCGCGACCGGGAATGCAAAATTCCCAGCACGCCGCCACCGTGTAATCACGCGCATCCTCCAAGGCATAACCGGCGGCGACGAGTCCAGGAATGACGACTTCATCATTGGCATATTGCGGAAACCCAAGCCCGATCCGCGTCAGCTCGAGCGCCTGCGCCAGCAAATCAAGATCCGTGTCACGGTCCACCCGAAGATTGATTTTAGGATCAATGAGCGCCACGGCTCGCGCAACGCGCAACACCATTGACGTTAGTGGATTCACGCCCGTGCGGCCGTCGCGCCGCACCCCGCCGAGCATGAGCGATTGGCCGTTGTCACCTTGCTGGATGCCGGGATAGAGGTCGCTGTCTTTGTTAAGCGAAATAAAAAACTCACCGAGCAGTTCCTCGGCTTCGGACTGGTCCAGCCGCCCCGCTTCCAAATCGGCTTGGAGATACGGCCACATGTATTGGTCAAAACGCCCCAGCCCGCAATGGTAATGACCGCTCAACCACAAAACTGCATGACACAGGCGCAAAGACTGCAACGCCTCGCGGAACGTGGTCGCCGGCTGCGCGGGCAAGCGGTCGAAAATATCATTGACGTCGGGACGCCCCAGCTGCCATGCCTTTTGCGCATAACGCGCCGCCAGCACAAGCACGGCTTCAATCGTCTCGATGGCGCAATCCAGAAACTCGACCGCCGGCGCATCCGCCTGCAAGCGTGCCTTGGCTCTTAACGCGGCGCTTTTTCGCGCGAGCAAGCCTTGCGCGAGGACCATGCCCCAATCCGCGCAAATGTTGCTGATCGGTCCCAGTTCATGAAGCGTCCGCCCCGCCGTCAGCGTACGCAGTTCGGACTTCGAATGAACCGGTGCCACCTGACAAATCGTGCGCGTGAAAACAAGCTTCTCATCCTCCTCGATGACCACAGTTTGAGCCTCACACATCCGGCGCGTCAGCCGCGCGGCGCGCTGCATCCACGAAAGATTTTCCGAGTCGCACTCGTGGCGCACGTCAATGCTGCCGGCTTCGCGGTGGCGATGATGCTCGCCAGCGCGGATACGACGTTTCATTTCGGCGAGTCGCGGTGACAGCTCCGTCAGGTTTGAGTTTCGTAAAGCCAATGAATCGTTACCGATTGTATTCATATCAACGACGCTTCGATGCCGCTTCTCACAAATGTTTCAAGGTGGTGGTTAACCGGCCGGTTTTCTTCGAAACCCGGGCGCCACTCCAATCCGCACGCAGCGTATTTGCCCCCTGCCGCACAATTATAAGGCAGCAATTCGACTCGCGGCCGACAGGACAGCGATTTCACGCGGGCGGCGATGGCATTCATATTTTCATCCGTGTCCGTGACGCCGGGAACTAATGGAACGCGGATGACGAACGGCATGGCGGACTTTTCCAGCCAGCTCAAATTGGCTAAAATGAGGTCGTTGTCATGGCCGGTCCAATACCGATGAGCGACTGGATCCATCAGCTTGAGGTCGAACAAGACCAAATGACAACGCCGGGCAACACGCTGGAAATCCGCTTCGGGCGCGAAGCCTGCGGTGCCCAACGCGACGTGCAAGCCATCCAATTGATCAATGGTTTGAGCTACAAAATCTGCCTGCATCAAGGGCTCGCCGCCGGAAAAAGTTACGCCGCCGATTTCGCGCAGAATGGGCGCCTGCCGATTCAAAATCCCAGCCAACTCTGCCGAACTATAACTTTGACCCGCTAGCCGATCACCCAACGCGCTTCGCATCAAGCCCGGTTCAGGCGACAATCCTTCGGGGTTGTGACACCAGGCACAGCGGAGATGACAGCCTTTCAAAAAAACCGTCGTGCGAATGCCGGGGCCGTCGTGAATGGTCAACTCACGGATGTCAAAAACCACGCCTGTCACTGCCGCAGCCATTGCTTCCAGTTTTGTTCATATTGCACGACATCATCTTTCGTCACCGGCAACAGGGGCGAATAATCCATCACACTCGCTGGATCTTTGCCGAGAATGACTTTGTCGGCGAGCAATTCGATTGAACGCACGCCCCAGCGGTAAGTTTGTTGCGCATAAAGTTTCTGTACGACGCCCCTGCTCAGGTAAGGCAGTTCGGCAGGCAGCGCGTCCATCGCCACGATTTTGATCTTGCCCGGTTCCCATTTCAAGAGTGCGTCCGTGAACAAACTCCACGACCCGACCATCGCCCAGCCGTCAATGTCGGGATTCGCCGTCTGCACTTCCTCGATCTTGGCCGCCGCGTCCTGCGGCACTTCTTTGCTGTAAAATACCCCGCGAATGGTGATATTCGGATAATTCGTAGCCTCTCCCAGCGCGCCCTTGATGCGATTCTGAATGTTAAGGGCGTTTTGGTTGCCACCAGGAATGGCGACGACATGTTTGCCCGGGCCCAGAACGGCCGCGAGTTCACGCATGATAATATGGCCGCATTCAATGTCGTCCGTACCGTGATAA
>CAYTJG010000069.1:6237-23728 GCA_964437865.1 uncultured Bifidobacteriaceae bacterium
AGAAAAGCGTTTGCTAGCCGGTGCGTCGCTGTCAAAACACATGACTGCCACCCCCTGCTCTACGGCCTTGTTGATGGCCGGCGTCAAGGTTTCGGCTACGCTGCAGCTGACGCTGATGCCGTCCACGCCTTGCAATATCAATTGCTCGATGTTTTCAACCTGCTTCTGCGCGTCATCCTCATTCGGTGTGCGCCATACGACGTTAATCTTCACGCCAAGCTTCTTGCTCAAATCCGCCGCGGCATCCTCGGCACCGACCCGGGCGGCCTGGAAAACCGGGTTCGACTGGCTTTTGGCCACCAAGGCAAATGTGTACTCGCTTTTTTTGGCACCGCTGCCCAACGGAGGTGCCGCGACGTTGGATGTTTTATGGTCACACCCTGCAGCCAACAAAAAAGCTGCCGTGATCAAAGTCGACTTTAGGATGGCTTGGTATGTATTCATGGAAATTTGCGCGAAATCGTTTCTTAAAATTTTCTATCTGATTCGAGCGTCAGGCCGCGCGCGTCAGTCGCTTGTCCCGCAACGTGTGGTTGATCCGGTCCAGTAACACGGCCAGAACAATCACCGCGCCGATGATGATCTGGCTGTAGTTCTGGTCAATATTGAGAATGATGATGCCGTTGTTAATGACTTGGATGATCAATGCGCCAAGCAACGCGCCCAAAGCCGTGCCGCGACCGCCGGCAAGGCTCGCTCCACCGACGACCGCCGCCGCAATCACATCGAGTTCGTAGCCCTTGCCCGCATCCGAGGAAGCCGAACCGTAATAGCCAAGCATGATCATGGCCGCAATACCGGCCGTCAGCCCGCTGAACGTGTAAACCTTCACCTTAACCCAGCTCACCGGCAAGCCGCTGAACAACGAAGCCTGTTCGTTGCCACCCACGGCAAAAATCTGCCGGCCCGTCACCGAGTGCTTGAGATACCACCAGGCAAAGGCGGTCACCCCGATCATGATGGTTAATGGCACAGGATAAAGACTGGCGCCGTGCCAGTTGATCTCGCGACGGATAAAGCCGTCGGTGAATTGTTCTGGAAAATCTGTGTACGCCTGCGCCTTGGTCAAGACAAAGGCTATCCCGCGATAAATTGCCATCGTTCCCAAAGTAATAACGAAGGAATGCACGCGCAATCCGACCACCCCTAATCCGTTCAGGAATCCGCAGCCTGCGCCGACGCCCAGGCACACGAGCACCCCGCCGGGCACCACCCAAAATGGCGAGGCGCCCGCGCCCGCCCCGTGCGGACCAAAACGTGTCAGAAACATCGCGCCACAAACCGCCGCCAGACAGTAAATCGCGCCGACGGACAAATCGATGCCGCCGGTGATGATCACGAAGGTCGCGCCAACCGCCATGATCGCAAAGAACGAAGTATTTTTGGCCAGACGGTCCAGATTATCCGCGCGCAAGAATTTATTCACCTTCACCGATTCACCCGTCTCGCGATTGGGAATTTGCAAAGAGCCGCCAAAGATGGAAAGCAAAAAGCCCAAGGCAACCAGCACGCCAACCAGCCCGGTCTCCTTGAATCTTGGACGCCTGAACGTGAGCACCCGCTTGACGGGTTCAACCGGTTCGGAGGTCATGACAATAGGTTGGTCGGTTTGCATGATAACGACATCCTGTTGGCGGCGAGTGGGGGTAAGCCAGCCAGGTTTTCTTCACCGCAGCCGGTCATCAATTTCAGCACGCCCGCGGCTGTCGCCTCCGAGCGGTCCAGCCTGCCCGCCAAACGTCCGTTTCGCATGACGATGACTCTGGTACTCAGGTTGAGGACCTCCGGCAAGTCCGAGGAAACCATCAATACCGCGCACCCCGCCGCGGCCAGTTCGTCAATGAGCCGGTGGATTTCAGCCTTGGCGCCAATGTCCACCCCCCGGGTCGGCTCATCCAAGATCAGCACGCGACTTTCGCGCGCCAGCCATTTGGCGAGCACCAATTTTTGTTGGTTGCCGCCGGAAAGACTTTGCGCCGGCGCCTGCGGCGATGCCGCCTTGATGCAAAGCTTTTCAAAAAAGGTAACAATGACGTCTCTTTCTTTGCGGCGGCGAATCACTCCGCCACGGCTCAGGCGATCTAAAGTGGACAAAGTAATATTTTCGCCGCATTCCATCCCCAGCACCAATCCCTGGCTCTTACGATCTTCACTGACCAAACCGATCCCCCATTTCATCGCCTCCTGCGGCGAATTTGGATTCACCTTGCAACCGTCAATCACAACCTGACCCGAGACTTTCGGGTCAAGACCAAAAATTCCCAGCGCCACCTCGCTGCGCCCGGACCCGACCAAACCCGCCACCCCCAGTACCTCACCAGCGCGGATGGCAAAATTGATGTCCTGAAATTTGCCCGGCGAAGAAAAATGTTTCACCCGCAGACGTTCCGCCCCGGCCGCGCGTTCAACATGCACCGGAAAAATTTTCTGCCAGCAGCGGCCAATCATCAGCTTGACCAATTCTTCTTCGTTGGTTTGCGCCAGCGGCGAGGTGGCTAAATGCTGGCCATCGCGCATCACGGTCACGGTATCGCATAATCGGAAAATTTCATCCATGCGGTGTGACACATACAGAATCGTTGTTCCCTGCCGACGCAGCCGCGCGATCAGTTCTTCCAGTCGCTGCGCTTCCACCGCCGAAAGGGAACTGGTCGGCTCGTCCATCACCAGGATCCTTGCGCCGGTGGCCAAGGCGGCGGCAATTTGAACCATTTGCGTTTGACCTCCGCTCAAGCCGCTCAACTCTTCGCGCACATCACAGTCCACGCCGACCTGATCCAGATAAATTTGAGCGTTTTTGTGAAGTTTCCGCCAGTCCACCCGGCCGGCGTGGCCCGGGAGGTGAGCAAGACAGACATTTTCCGCGACGCTCAGATTTGGACAAAACGAGAGTTCCTGATGCACAATCGCAACCCCCGCGCGCTGGGCATCAATTGGCGAATGGAATTCCCGTTCGACGCCGTCGATTTCGATCGTGCCCCCATCGGGCCGAAGGATACCGGCAAGGATTTTGCCCAAGGTGCTTTTGCCGGCGCCATTTTCGCCCATGATCGCGTGGCAACTACCAGGCATGACCTCGAAACTCACGCCTTCGAGCGCAATGGTGCCGGGAAACCGCTTGCCCACTTTGCGAAAGCGAACGGCGGGAATGGAAGCCTCAGAACTCACGATTTGACGTCAACATAGCCTGGGTTTAAGGATTGGGGGGTGGCAGCGATATTTTGGGCGTTGACGAAGGCTCGAATGAATCGGTCGGCACGACTACTCGTTGGCCAAGGTTGAAGGATTCGATTGCCGCAAACGCCAGTTGCAAGGCGCGGCGGCCTGCGCGCGCATGAATTGGCGGCTGTTTACCCGCTTTGAACGCCTCCAGCACATCATCCAAGTGACGGTCAAAGGTCAGATAGAAATCGCGGTCGCGATCATTGAAATAGCCGGCTTGCCAGACTTCGGCAATTTCGGAGCCGGCCGCATTAAATGTGTAGCGGCGCACCGTGTCTTCGATGAGGATCCGGCCTTTGGTTCCGTTGATCTCCATGCGGTGGGTGTCAGGATACGCATAGGACGAATCGTAAGATCCGACCAGGCTTCCCACCCCACCGTTGGCAAAATGTAACGCCAATACCAAGGTGCGATAAGCGCCCCTATGCGTTTTATCGGTCATTTCCGCCATGACTGAATCAATCGGTCCACAAAGAAATTCCAGCATGTCAAATGCGTGGCATTGGGTCTCGAGGAGATTATTAAATGGATGGCTGGTGCCACCTTCACCACCGAATCGCCAGGTGGCAAAGGTCAATTCACCCAGCCGCCCTTGCTGAATGGCGTGGCTTGCCAATGCCACCGGCCGGGCATAATGGTGGTTGAAATTGATGCCGAAAAACAGGTTGCGCTTGGCGGCTTCCTGCACGAGCGCGTCAGCCTCCTTCAAATCAAATACCAGCGGCTTTTCAACAAACAGCGCAACGCCTGCCTGGATGACTTCCATGGTGGGCTCGAAATGTCCATCGTTGGGCAGCGAAAGAAAAACCAGATCCGGTTTTTCTTGTTCGATCATTTCGGTGATGTTCGCGTAGGCGCGAACTCCAAACTGCGCCGCGCGAGTCTGGGTCTTTTCCCACGTTCGGCCGGCAACGGCGCGGAAATCAATATCCGGTCGCTGCGACAAAATGCGGGCATGTTGCAGTCCCCATCCTCCAGCCCCCACCAGCACGGCCTTTACTTTGGACAGCGCGCTCATTGTTCAATGACGACCTTCCCGGTTTCGCCGCCAAAAAAAAGATCGAAGGCTTTTTGGATTTCATCCACGCCGAAACGGTGGGTGATGATTTGATTCAAGTACGCGCGATGCTGCGTTAGCCGCCGCAGGTTCGCAGGCAATTCGTCGTAACGGAAATACTCGCTGCCCACCACGCTACGCTCTGGGGCGATGATGTCGGGCGAAATCTTCAGCGAAATGCCTTCGCCGTGGCCAACACAAATTAAAGCACCGCGTTGGGCCAGCGCGCGGAGACCTTCCTCGCGTGCCGCTTGTTTGCCACTGGTATCCACCGCCATGTCAGCCCCATCGGCTCCGTGCGCTTTCAGGCCATCTTTAATCGAGGTCTTGGAAACATCAATCGGCAAGCCGCCGAGCAGTTCCGCCAGTTTTAACCGGTAAGGAACGATGTCGGTCACAAAAACCTTCACCTGTCTTCCAAGAATGATTTTGGCCATGGCCAGAACGCCCAAGCCAATTGGACCGGCCCCCAACACCAGCAGCGATTCAATGTCGTGTCGCATCAACTGACACCGTTCGATGGCATGCCCGCCTGTACCCATGATATCCAACAACAGCGTCCCCTCCGTGGCAGATAGTTCCTTTGGCACCGCAAAGAAAATGTTTTCATGAATCAATTCATATTGGCCGTAGCCACCATCCCGGTTGAATCCCATGTCGCCGCGTTTTTGCAGGCACTGGTTGGTAAAACCGAGCTGGCATGAACGACAATGGCCGCAGTAATCCATCAGGAAAATCACGCCCACTGTGCCTTCCGGAGTCCGCGTATCCGGGCCGCTGGCCACGACCGTGCCGACGGCTTCGTGTCCCGGCGTAGTGGGGGTGCCCTCAAAGAATTGCGGCCGTTCCGAGCCGCAGAGGGCATTGGCGTGGATTTGGATCAATAACTGTCCCGGGCCTGCCTGCGGGACCGGTTTTTCCGTAAATCGAATCGTCCGGTTCCCGACAAAAGCGGGCACACGACAACTTGCGGGTAGGGCGTTTGGCATAATTTGGTTTGGTTTACGATGCGGGTTTTATTGGTAGGAGCATGTGCGGCTGACATTTTGAGAACCGTCATCATTCTAAAGATGTGACGTGCTATGTTGGATCATCCAACGGATGTCCCGGTCCACGGGGAAGCTGCCAGGATAAGTGCCGTGCTCCTGCTGTTGCACAGGCGCGCACGTGGTCGATTCCAGCCACTTGTGCAATTCGGAATGGCCGTCCGCGAAAGTAAATGAATTGCCGCGGTTATGATAGCTACCGGGCAGGTCACGCCCCCATTCGATGGTGGTGGTGGGGTCGACGATCAGCCAGCCATCATTGATGCTGTCCGGATGCTCATCCGTGAATACCCATAGATCGGTAGGTGCCGGATTAATGATGCCAGTAGTCTTGTTGTAATAACGGTAGGCGCCGTCATAGGCCGCGTTGTTGCCATAGGCGCCGCCGGTGATGAACGCATTCATCGAATCGCTGCGTAAGCGCGGCAGTTTGGCGGTGCCTTCCGTGCAGAAGTAGATATCAGCCGGACATTTATAAATACCCGGATTCTGACTGTAAGGCCCGAGCAGGCCCTGCCTCACCATATCCACATTTGTATTCTGTGTGTTGCCCACGGAAAAGTCCTCCCACCCCAGCACCCAGTTGGGAGAAGTCCAGCCGGGCGATCCTTCGGCGTTCAGCGGGCAGTTTTCATGATTGTCGCCGGCATACATGAACCACGCCACCCCCAACTGCCGATGGTCACTCAAACATTGGATGGCCTGGGCCTTGATTTTCGCTTTGGTCAGTGCGGGCAACAGCAAGGCGGCCAGAATTGCAATGATGGCAATGACCACCAGCAACTCAATCAAGGTGAACCCGCCGACCGGATTGAAGACATTTTCCCGGCGGGGCCTGCCAAATAATTCACGCGCAGGGTTCATTCCAAACAGGTGGTTAGTACATTCTTTTAAAGTCAATTCCATAGGGCGCTTTGCGCTGATGACAGCCGGCGCGAGTGACGCCGCTTTTTTCCAGAGCGTCGTTTGCCGAGGACCGACGCCCAGCAAAGATTCGTCGGCTGATGCAGCGGCATCCGGGTGGGTTCATGGCTTAATTATCCGCCGCCCCACGCCTTCCTTCAATGAGTTCCAGCGGCTCGCATTTTGATATCCTTTACATTCAGCTGCTATAATAGGCAAACGGGCTTTTCTGAGTATTTGCTTTTCCACCGGCGCCGTTTAAGTTAAGCATCCCCAATGGCACGCCCCCGCACGAAGCGATCCATCCTAAACCGAAAGCGCAAGACGGATGGGGCACCAGCTTCAGCGCCCCCCGGAGGAAGCCGTCTTAAATTGTGGGGCTTCAGGTTGGCAGCAGCAATCGGTGTTCCGCTGGTGTTTTTAGGCCTGGCAGAGTTGGTCTTGCGCCTGGCCGGATTCGGCTATCCCACACAATTTCTTTTGCCTGCGGAGGAGGGCGGTCGGAAAATTCTCGTTCAGAACAACCAGTTCGGCTGGCGTTTTTTCGGCCCGGCCATGGCCCGCATGCCTGAACCAATTTGCCTACCGGCGGTCAAGAGCACAGGCACCGTGCGCGTCCTTGTGTTCGGCGAATCGGCCGCGCTGGGGGATCCGCAACCGGAGTTCGGCGTGGCTCGCATGCTCCAAGCAATGCTGGAATTTCGTCATCCTGGCACCCACTTTGAAGTGGTGAACGCCGGCATGGTGGCTATCGATTCGAACGTCATTCTTCCTCTGGCACGCGATTGCGTATGCGCGGGAGCGGATGTGTGGGTCGTTTACATGGGCAATAATGAAGTGGTGGGACCATTCGGCGCCGGCACGGTCTTTGGCCGGCAGTGTCCACCCCTGCCCCTGATCCGCGCGGATCTCGCCATGAAAAGCACGCGCCTCGGCCAGTTGGTGGACTCCGTTTACTCAAAGATTGAGCAGCCGCCGCCGGACAAAAGCGAATGGGGCGGAATGGAAATGTTCCTTAATCAGGAGGTGCGCGCCGACGACCCGCGCATGGCCACGGTTTACGACCATTTCGCCAAGAATCTATCGGCCATCGTCAGGGCGGGCCGGCGAAGCGGTGCCGGAGTCGTGGTAAGCACCGTGGCGGTCAATTTGAGGAATTGCGCACCTTTTGCCTCGGAGCATCGGCCGGGGCTGGCCGAGCCGGAGGCAGCCAAGTGGAAGCAGCTTTATCAAAGAGGCGTAATGGCCGAAGCAAGCGGTAAAATCGATGAGGCGGCCAAGTCGTACCGCGAAGCGGCCCAACTGGATGATCAATTCGCGGAACTTCGCTTCCGTCAGGGCTCCTGCGCGCTCGCCCGGGGAGACGCGAAGGACGCCCAAAAGCAATTTGCAGCGGCGCGCGACTTGGACACGTTGCGCTTTCGATGTGACAGCCAGTTAAACGATTTGATCCGGCAATTTGTTGCCGGTTGCGCCGATCCGCGGGTGCTTTTGACTGATGCCGAGCGTTGGTTGGCCGAACACAGCGAGCACGGTCTCCCCGGCACTGATTTGTTTTATGAACATGTTCACCTCGCGTTTCACGGCAATTACCTGCTGGCGCTGGCGCTGACACCCCAGGTCGAAGGCCTTCTGCCGGCAAGCCTCCAGGCGAAGGCCTCCTCTGGCCGGGGTTGGCCTTCCGAAGCCGATTGCGCGCGACGGCTGGCTTGGTCCAACTGGGCGAAGCAAAAGGCTCTGACTGATATTTATTCCCGCTTAATAGCTGCACCATTCACCGGTTTGCTTAATCACGATGCCCTGGTTGAAGAGTATGAACGAGCGCTGAAACAACTGGCACCAGCCAGCGAACCCGCCGGCATTGCGCAGGCAAAAGCGACCTGCGAAGCCGCGCTGACAATGGCCCCCGATGACCCGCTCCTGCGGGCACAATTGGCAGAACTGGATCAATTAACCGGTGATTTGGCCGAGGCGGAAGCCAGCGAGCGGCAAACAGTGAAATGGCTGCCAGACAACTCGGAGGCGTGGTCGCAATTGGGCGTGGTCCTGGCCAAACAAAAGAAGTACGGGGACGCAATAGACGCCTTTCGTCGCGCGGTTCAATTGAATCCGGAGGATGTCTGGGCCATGCAAAATGTGGCACAGTCATTGAAGGATCTCGGCCGACGGGAGGAAGCGGTCCGCGAGTACCGGCACACAGTGGCGGTCAAGCCGCGGTTTGGGTTGGCGTGGCTTGGACTCGGCCAGATGCTGGAGGAAAATGGGGACAAGGCCGGAGCGGAAAAATGCTATGAAAAGGCGATGCAGAACCGCATTCACCGGCCGGCAGAGTTGACCACCCTGGCGCACTTTTGCGAAGCGCGCGGCTGGCGCGAAGCTGCCGCTACAAATTATGATGAGGCGCTAAAACTAAATCCATTGGCGGTACAAGTTTATCTCGAAGCTGGCCGGAACCTCTCCGCTTTGGGGCGCCATGAGGGAGCCGAACAGGACTTTCGCGAAGCGACGAAGCTGGCACCGGATTCCGTTGAAGGGCATTTCTTAGACGGTTTGGAACTTGGAAGCGAAGGCAAACCGGCAGCGGCAGCCGGACAATTTCGTGAAACTGTGCGCATCATGCCTAACCTGCCGGAGGCGCGCTTTAATTTAGGCTTGTCGCTCATGAACGCCGGCAAATATGCCGAGGCCCTCGAACAATTTGAAACACTCCTGCAACAGAATCCTGGCAACGACCAAGCTCTGCGCTACGCTCAGGCGCTACGCCAGAAGCTCGACGCATCGCAGCCCCATTGATTTCCCGATAAAAAGCGACCGGGGCAAAAGCCCCGGTCGTCTGCTCCACTACCACACCCGTCCTCCAACCCCACGGGCCTTATGGATTAACCAACAACTTGAAGAACTGACTGCTGTTGGTTGCCGGGACAGTGTATCCCGGGACAGCTAAGCTGTTGGTGGTCCACGGGCCGAGCAAGTTGGTTGCCTGCAAAAGCGTGCCAGTTTGCCAATTGAGCGTAACGCCCGGCCCGTTGCGAGTAATCGTGATGAACTGCTGGCCGGAAACAGCGACGCCGTTGTAAATGCCTTGTACTTGCTGGCCGCTTAGGGCTTGGGCGAAGATGGCCGCGTCGGCGATGTCGGCGGGCAGGAATCGGTTGCCATAATCCGGCGAACCGCCAATCCATGCGTCCAGACCATTACCGGGCGGCATGTTGGATATCGTATTGTTGGCCACGAGCACGCCATCCACATAGAGTGCGCCATTGTTCGGGCTGGGTGCTCCGGTATAGGTATATGCCACCATGTGCCAGTTGCCGTCATACACGCCAGGGGAGACAATTGGGTCAGCGGCATCGCCTTGTGCGTCACCGATGTTGCCACCGGGTTGGCCTTGTCCATCGATGCTCAAGCGCCACGAGGTGTCGCCGTGCCCAAACAACCCATCAAAACCAGGTTGCGAGACTACATTCACCCAAGCCAGGACAGTTATGGCGTTGGTAATGTTGAATGGTGCTCCGGGAATGTCCACATAACCGGACGTTCCATCGAAGGCGACGGAGGTCTCGCCGCCAAAGAAAGAATTCGGCGGACCCGCCTGGCCTTGCGCGTAGTTGCCGTTGTAAGTTCCATTGTAGCCGCCAATTTCGTCAAAAGCATTGGTTCCACTAGTCTCATCCAACGGCCAGAAGGCAATCGGATGCATCGCCAGCATAGTCTGTTGATAAGGAGTGGGCGCAATGACCGTCAGGTTCAGAGGGGTACTGGTGGCAGTACTAATTCGGTTGCTGACCACGCAGACATAGCTGCCAGCATTCCCCAGTTGCAGGTTGGGCACCGTCAGGACCGGAGAAGCCGAAACGCTGACTGGCGCAGCGCCGCCGTTTAAATACCAGAAATAGGTGAACGGCGGGGTGCCGTCAACCACCAGGCTGGCGCGCAGGGTCCCTCCGACGAACAGCGTCTCCAAGGGCGCGGTTTCCTGTGAAATATACGGCCCGCTCGCCGCAATCGTTATCGTGGGACTGGTCGCGGTAAACCCGGCGCTGAGGTAAGCCGTAACTGTGGCGCTGCCAACAGCTACCGCCGTAACCAGCCCGCTGCTGTTTACGGTGACTACACTTGGGTCGCTGCTCACCCAGTTGGTTACCAGGCTCGTCAGCTTCACACCGGTAACTTGGGAAAAGTTGCCGACCACCGCCGCTTGCTGCGTTTGGCCCTGGATCGGGTTGGTGTTGACGGAAACAGTTGTGGACGTGGGCGTGAGGTTGTTCTGCACCACTCCTGGGCCGGCCGCAGCGCTAACCAAAAGGTACAGCGGAGTCACCGCGCCGTTCCAAATGCGCAGCTCATCAACGGAGCCGCTCAAGCTCGGATCGTTGTACTGGTCGAAACCAAGATAGTTGTTGTACGTGAAGCCCAAGTCCGACGGTGAGAAGAGAACGTTGGTTGCGATTGCCACTTGGGCCCCATTGAGATAAAGCCGCACGGTTCTATCCCACACTTCGTAAGTCACTGCGGCATATTCCTCGATCCCGGTTGGCACCGGCTGGGGCGTAAACGCATCTGTGTTGGTCCCGCCTTGGTTGAATTCGGTCCAAAAACCGCCGTTAATTCCATTGGCATTGCCGGCATGAGGAATCAAGTCGATGTAATTACGGCCGATCTTATTGCTGTTCGTGCCGGTGGTTTCACCGCCGAAGGAGAAGACACGTGCCCAAGTCACACCGCCAAGATCGGTAAACCAAGTTTCAATCGTGATCGAGTTGCTATAGGTGGAGAGCATGCCGTTGGGGAACTGGGCGTAATCCGTGGCGCCTCCGGGCAGCGTAATCACGCCACTGCCGAGGGCTGCGTTACCGAGCAAGGTGATATTGGAACCGCCTAAAGAATCGAACGCGGTGGTGCCTCCGCTCTCATTAAACGACCATTCGTGCTGAAGAACCGGTTGGCCCACCGTCAGGACGGCGGCGGCATTGGTGGTAGAAATGCTGTTGACAATAGTCACACTGTAGGTTCCGCCTTGGCTGGGGGTCACGTTCGTCAGAAGGAGGGTGGCATTGGTGCCGCCCGTGATCGGCGCGCCGTTGAAGCTCCATTGAAAATTCAGCCCGCCTCCCGAGGCTCCCACAAAGAAAGCGACGTGATCACCGACCACCGCCGTCTCATTGGACGGATATTGATACAGGGTTGGCGCAGTCGAAGCGACGGTAATCAGCGCGGTCGTGGCCGTGACCCCATTAACGGTGGCGCTTACCGTAGCATTGCCGCCACTGACCCCGGTAATCAACCCGTTGGCGTTCACGGTCAGAATGTTCTGATTACTGCTCACCCAGTTTGTAACCGCGGTCGTCAGGCTGACGTTGGCCGCTTGGATGAAGCTCCCATCGACAGTGGCTTGCTCCGTCTGCGATCCGAGCAGGTTGGGACCTGCGGACACGGTAAGCGACTGCGGAATGGCGTTTGTAATCACCACATTTGGGCCGGCCGCCGCACTGGCCAGCATATATGCCGGCGTCAGCACTCCATCCCAGATACGCATTTCATCGTAAGTCCCGTCGAAAGGCGAATCGTTATACTGGTCGTAACCGAGAAAATTGTAGTACGTATAACCCAAGCTGGCCGGTGAGACGGCGATACCGGTCAGGGTCTTGATGGGCACGCCATTGGAATACATGATGCACGTCTGACTCGGGGCGCTGTAAGTCACGGTAATGTACTGTTCCGTTCCTGTCGGCATGGGCAGGTTGTTGGGGTTTATGACGTCGGTTGATCCGCCGGCAGGGGATTTAAACTCGGTCCACAGGCCGCCGGAACCACCGGCGGTGGGAATCAGGTCGATGTAGTTGTCCTGTATGAGCCCGCCACCCGAACGGGTGGAGCCGCCGAAGGACCAGGCGCGTGCCCACGTGATCCCCCCGTTGTCCGTCAGCCAGGTTTCAATGGTTATCGAGTAGTTCGAGGCCACAATGCCGTCGGGAAACTGCGCATAATTACCGGAACCACCGGGCAGCGCCAGCACGCCGCCCCCCAAAGCAGCGCCGCCTTGAAGCGTGATGTTCGCATTGCCCACTGAATCGTAGGCGGTCGTCCCGCTACTTTCGTTGAACGACCACTCATGCTGGAGCATTTGCGAAACGACGGTAATGACAGCACTCGTCGCTGCAACGCCACCCACGGTCGCAGTCACCGTCGCCGTGCCCAACCCCACGCCAGTGATCAGGCCGTTGCTGCTCACTGTCAATACGCCGGGATTGCTGCTGATCCAGTTGGTGGCATCCGCCGTGGCCACCAAACTCGTCACGCCTGTCTGCGGCAGGGTCACGGCAAAATTGGCGGGCTGCGTGGCTGCTACGGCCAATGTCGCCGGTGCCGTCAAACTCGCCGAAGTTGGCGTTAAATTGTTGATCACTGTTTCCGGTCCAGCCACCGCGCTGGCCGAGAGATAACGCTGTGGAACCACGCCAGACCAAATCCGCATCTCATCATAGGTGCCTTGGAAAATGGCGTCGTTGTATTGGTCGAGACCCACGAAGTTGTTGTAGGTAAAACCCAGGTCTGAGGGCTTGAATGTCACCTTGATGGCCCCCACCTGGGCCCCATTCAGGTAGAGACGCCCCATCTGATTCGCAACGTCCAAGATAACTGTGATATTCTGTTCAGTCCCGGTCGCAAGGGGCGTGTACTGAACGGCATCCGCATTGCCATTGTGGTTGAACTCCGCCCATAGGCCACCGTCGATGCCGTTGGCGTTGCCGGCGTTTGGTATGAGGTCGATGTAGTTGTTGCCGATAAAATTATTATTCGGCCCGGTGGTGCTGCCGCCAAAGGACCACGCGCGCGCCCACGTCTGTCCGGCATTGTCCGTCAGCCAGGTTTCAATGGTGATCGAGTTTGTGTAAGTGGAAAGCATCCCGTTGGGGAACTGCGCATAATTGCCACTGCCTCCGGGCAGCGTCAGAACACCGCCTCCCAAGGAGCAGCCGCCCAGCAAAGTGATGTTGGAACTCCCTATGGAGTCATAGGCGGTGGTTCCACTGGTCTCATTAAAAGACCATTCGTGTTGAAGGGTTTGGGCGGAAAGCAAGCCGGACACGCCAACCGAGAAGAGTGCCAGCAGCACTAAACGTTTCGGTACGACACCGACCGAGCCGGGTCGCAAAGACATTGCAAACATCGGTGATTTCATGGTTTGGGTTTAAGTTGGTTCCGTTGAACTTTGAGCAGTCATCAAGCCGTTATCTTGTTCGTTGCCATGGCACCCGGTGACTGAACACGCCTGCCGTGCTCGCTATTTTACCGGTGTGAATGCATAACATTGTCGCCGCCTTTACCAAACCGTCCATGAGTCCCAGTGTCCTGAATTTTGAGATTCTTTACGCCCCGCAGACCATGCGTTTTCACTGCGGGTTTACCTGCACCGAAAAAGCTGTTGGCCAACCCAGGGTCGATTTTTTCAGTGCGCTACCAATCTGATTGCCGATGCTCATATTCGAAAGCGTCGCCAATTCCGTTTTTGCTTGGCCGTGGCCAGGCAATGCCGATAATGCCTGCCCATGAACCAGCCGCCGCGTGTTGCTTTGATTATTGAGACTTCGGTTGTTTACGGCCGCCGAATCCTCAGTGGCATCGCCCGCTACCTACGCTCGCATCACCGCTGGTCGGTTTTCCTTGAGGAACATGAGCTGGGAACTGGCCCGCCGGCTTGGCTGTCGCATGGCGCCTGGGATGGCATCCTCAGCCGGCCCACCGATCGCGAATTGGCGGATCTTTTTCGCCAAATGCGCGTGCCGGTGGTGGACCTGAACGATCAGCACGATGACTTGGGACTGTCCTGGGTCGGCTCAGATCATGCCGGAATTGGCCGAATGGGTGCGGCTCATCTTTTGGAGCGTGGATATCGTCACTTTGCCTTTGCCGGCTTCAGCGGGGAAGCTTGGTCCAAACGCCGTAGTGACGGGTTTCAGCAGGTCGTCCAGGCCAAAGGTTTTCCTGTGTCGGTTTATGAGTCTCCCTGGCGGGGGGCCGACACGCCGCGGTGGGATGAGGACATGGAAAAAATAAAGCGCTGGCTGGCGGGCCTGGCCCAGCCGCTGGCCCTTATGGCCTGCAACGATGTTCGCGGCTTGCACATCCTCGACGCTTGCACACGTCTGGGCATTCTGGTGCCTGAACAAGTGGCCGTAGTCGGCGTCGATAACGACGAAATCGTTTGCGAACTCTGTACGCCGCCGCTTTCCAGCGTCGAACCGGATCCCGAGCGCATCGGCTATGCCGCCGCGGAACTGCTCGACCGATTGATGGCCAGGAAATCTCCGCGGCCCGAACGCGTCACCATTGATCCAGTGCGGGTGACGGCCCGACGATCTACCGATGCTTTGGCCATCGAAGATCGCATTGTGGCCGCCGCCATGCGCTTCATCCGCGAACATGCCTTCGTGGGCTGCGGCGTCAGCGACATCATACGGCATTTGCGGGTCTCGCGCAGCGTGCTGGAACGCCGCTTCCGGGAACAATTGGGACGGTCACCCCAAGCCGAGATTCGCGCCGTTCAGTTGAGCCGCGTTAAACAGCTTCTCGTGGAGACGGATTTTCCGCTGGAACACATTGCGGAAGTCTCCGGTTTTGACCACCCGGAGTATCTCAGCGTCATGTTTAAACGGGTCTGCGGCCTGACTCCGGGGAGTTACCGCAAGCTCCACGCAAAAGGAGGTCACAAATCTTAACCAGGCATCGCTTCGAAGTCCCCTTGCAACTTTCTGAGTACTCCGAGGTTGGCGAATCGGTTAGCCCCGGTGGTCTCTTAACAGGTGCAGCACGCTGGGCCTTGCTGCACAGCCCAATTCTTCAAAAGTCATTTTGCCCAGGAGGGCAATGGGGCGTTGAACTCGACTGATTCCAAATATAATGGATGAAGAAATCTCACGCGCGTCGCATGGAGCCATAGCGGTGGATCCTCGATCGCCAGCGTTTGCGTCCGGCCTCGTTGCTTGCCGGGCAGATAAATCTGATCGCCACACACCGGAAAACCCAGATGCCAGAGATGCACGCGAATTTGGTTCGTACGCCCGGTCAGCGGCTGTGCTTCCAGCAACGTTGTGCCATCGTCGAAGCGCCGAAGCACGCGAAATACTGTGCATGCGGCCAGCCCGTCACGCCGGTCCACGGTTCGAGAACATCGGTCACCAGCGCCGGTACTGATGGATGCATCGCATTGAAAATCATCCTCCGGTAATTGGCCCTGCACGCGGACCAGATAGGCCTTTTCCACCCGCCCCTCCGCGAATTGCTGGTGCAACTTGCCAGCCATAAGCCGCGTGCGCCCCGTCAAAACCAAACCGGTCGTATTAGCGTCCAGCCGATGTGCCGGACGCGGCTGCTGCGGATAATAGACGGTATTGAGAATATACTGAAGCGTGTTGCGATAAAATCTGCCGCCGGCGTGCATCGGCAGCGGGGCCGATTTGTTTACGACGATCAGGGCCTCATCTTCGTGCAAAATCTCGATGGCGCCATTCACCTCCGGTTCGGTTACTTTCGGGAAAAGATGCTGGTAGCGTTGCCCCGCCCGTACGGTTTGGGTGGCGATCATCGGTTCCTGGCTCCAGCTGACCACGCGGCCCCGCGCGAATTCCGCCTGCCACTCGGCCGCTGATATATTTTTCACCATCCGTCCCAAGGCCGCCAGCAAGGTCAAACCGTCGCAATCCCCTGGAATATTGAGCGGCTTGAAGTGATCACACGGCTGACTTCCCGGCAGCGGAGTGACCGCACGACGGATCGCTGCGCAACGCCCCGCCATGTCTACTGGTGAATGCAATCCACCCAAGAGTGGGCCTCTCGAAGGGCAAATTCAAGAGCAAGGTGTCGTCTTGCACCGGAGCGACTTGAGCTCGGGCCCAGACGCTTCATTTCCTAAGCGGACGATAGTCGTGCCACAGCCATTCCAGCGCTTCGGGCAGGGTTTGCTGTTTCGTTTGGCCGTCCACGTGCCCGGCGTTGCGGGCAAAAATGAACTGGTAATGATAGCCCTTGGCGGCGAGAGCCTTCGCCATGTTTTCATTGGCAAGCACCCAGTCGTGCATCCCGTCGCGCAGGACATTTGGATTCAGGAGGTCGTGGTCGCCAACTTCCAACCAGACGCGGATGGGTTTGACGGGACTGTCCGGAATCAGGTGCTCAGGAAACCCCCATGCGCCCTGCGGCGTCCCCGCATCGAAAGGCCATTGCTGGTTCACATACGTGCCGGAGTAGGTCAGCACGCGGCGATAGAGTTCGGGATGATACCACGCCATGATAAACGCGCAGGAACCGCCAGAACTGCCGCCCATCGTCGCGCGCGAGTCCGGGTCTTTGGCCAGCGTCACGTGACATTTGCTTTCCACCAGTGGCAAAATTTCTTGTTCGACAAATTCGGCATAGCGGCCGGACAGCGTGTCGTATTCCAAGCCGCGTTCGCTCCCTTGGGCGTCGCCGCCACCGTTGCCGATGGAGATGGCGATCATCACCGGCACTTTTTTCGCTGCGATCAGGTTGTCCAAGGCCGTGAACAATTGCCGGTCTGGCCCGTCGGCGCCGACGATGAACGGCGCCGCGGTGTCGGGGACATACTGCCGGGGTACATAGACCGCCAACTTGCGCGTGTAGGGCGCGGGATGGCTGTTGGTTACGAGGAGCCGGGCGGGGTCGGCGGGATCAGGTGTGCCGAACGTGTTCGGTTCGCGCGCGATACCGGGATAGAGCCGGCTCTCCGCCGAACTCAGGGTGAAGTCATACACGGTTCCCTGCGGAACGTTTGGGTTCACGGTCATCTCCGGCGCGGGGTTGTGAAGGGAGCCGATGATGAAATTCCCCTCCGCCGCGGCGGAGGGAACGGTGCCGTCGGGCAGTTCCGTAGCCGTGACATAGCCCGGCGTATGCGGATCGCGGGCAGGTGGCATTGGCCGCGGCGGGCGGGGAACCGCGGTCGGCAACTGGCCAGGTGTCTGGGCCGGTGCCGGACTTAAGGCCCCCATGAAAGCCATCATCCGGCCGAGGCGCACGATCCTGCGGAAGGTTTGAGCCGTCTTCATTTTTGTCCGGGATTTTCCATTTGTTTTCTGCCTACGACCAGCGCGGACGTTTTTCTTCCCGTGATTCTCTTCCGGCTTCAAAGGTTTGCAATCCTTTTTTCCGCGGTCAAAAACTGGTTTTTCACTGGTACGGTCTGCGCAATTCGTCGAGCAAGAATTGGAGATAAATCACATCCGTTACTCGCCGGGACAGTCCA